>JBJTIF010000024.1:0-23447 GCA_046094825.1 Actinomycetota bacterium | reverse complement strand
ACCGTCCGTTCGCCCACGAGCACCGGCTGGTGCGCGCGCGGGATGTGCCGGCGTGGGTCGGTCGCGAGGCCGACGAGCCGCGCGGGGATGCCAGCGCGACGCTGCACCTCGCGCGCCTCGCGACCGACGAACGGGCCCTTGGCCATCGCGACGGCCCACGCGAGCCCCGCTTCGAGCGGCGTGCGATCGGGACCGATGTCGCTCCCGTGGAGGGGGTAGCCCATCTCGAGTCGCAGGACGTCGCGCGCGCCGAGACCGCACGGGACGATCCCCGCGGCGCTCCCCGCGTCGAGGATCTCGTCCCAGAGGTCGCCCGCGGACCGCGCGTCGCAGAAGAGTTCGAACCCGCGCTCCCCGGTGTAGCCCGTGCGCGCGAGGACGAGACGCTCACCGCGGAACGCGACCTCCGCACATCCGAAGTACCGGAGCGACGCCGACGCGGGGAAGAGCCGACCGACGACCTCGGAGGCCCCGGGCCCCTGCACCCCGAGGAAGCACCACGGATCGAGCACCGTGGGCGCGAGCCCCGCGCCCTCGAGCGCGCCGACGACCGTGGCGGTGTTCGCGGCGTTCGGCACGACGAACCACCGGTCCTCCGCGAGTCGGTAGAGGATGAGGTCCTCGGCGATGCCCCCGTCATCCCGCAGGAGCAGGTGGTACTGGGCGCCCCCGACGGGGATCCGAGCCACGTCGTTCGAGAGGAGCCCTTGGAGCCCGGCGAGCGCCGACCGCCCCGCGACGTCGACCTTGCCGAGGTGGGAGAGGTCGAAGAGGCCGACGCCCGACCGCACGGCCCGGTGCTCCGCGAGCACGCCCGCGTACTCGAGGGGCATCTCCCAGCCCCCGAAGGGGCCGAGTTTCGCCCCCAGGGCGAGGTGCCGATCGGCGAGCGGCGTCCGGCGCGGGCTCGGGTCCATGCGCGAATCCTAGGGTCGCGGGCGGGACGCTACGATGAGCCACTCATGGGCGACGCGTACGACGTAGCGGTCATCGGCGGAGGCACCGGGGGGTACTCCGCCGCCCTCCGCCTCGCGCAACTCGGTCGCCGCGTCCTCCTCGTCGAGCGCGACGAGCGCCTCGGCGGGACCTGCCTGCTCCGCGGTTGCATCCCGACGAAGGCCCTCCTCCAATCCGCGGCGGTCCTCGACACCGTCCGGCGGGCGGGCGAATGGGGCGTCGAGGCGACGGGCAGGCCGGACTGGTCGGCGATCCGGGCCTTCGAGGACCGCATCGTCGACAAGCTCGTCCAGGGGGTCACCGGGCTCATCCGCTCGCGGAAGATCGACGTCGTCCGCGGCACCGCGTCGCTGCGACCCGGCCCCGCGGTCGCCGTCGAGGGCGGTGCGACGTACGCGGTGCGCGATGTCGTCCTCGCGACGGGGTCGCGCCCGAAGCTCATCCCGGGGGTCGCGGTGAGCGACCACGTCGTCACCTCCGACCAAGCGCTCTGGCATCCGACGATCCCCGCGAGCGCGGTCGTCATCGGCGGCGGTGCCGTCGGCCTCGAGTTCGCCTCCTTCTACCGTTCGATGGGCGCCGAGGTGACGCTCCTCGAGGCGCTCCCGCGCATCGCCCCCCTCGAGGACGAGGATCTCTCGAAGGAGCTCGCGCGCGCGTACCGCAAGCGGGGCATCGCGACGCAGGCCGGCGCGACGGTCCGCGAGGTCCGCGAGACCGGTTCCGGGGCGAGCGTCACGTACGAGGTGGGAGGTGCCCCGACGACGGTGGCGGCCGACCTCTGCCTCGTCGCGATCGGACGCGGACCCGTCACCGACGGCCTCGGGCTCGAGGCCGCCGGCGTCGAGACCGACCGGGGCTTCGTGAAGGTCGACGCACAGCTCCGCACGACCGTACCGAACGTCTGGGCCGTCGGTGACGTCGCGGCGACGCCGCTCCAGCTCGCCCACGTCGCGTTCACCGAGGGCATGGCCGTCGCCGAGCGCATCGCCGGAGACGACGTCCCGGAGATCGACTACGTGGGCATCCCCCGCGTGACGTACTGCACGCCGGAGGTCGCGTCCGTGGGCCTCACCGAGGCGCAGGCGCGGGACCGCGGTTCCGAGCTCGACGTGGAGCGGTACAGCTTCCAGGGACTCGGCAAGGCGAACATCGTCGGCGAGGGAGGGGTCGTGAAGGTCGTCGCCGAGCGCGGCGGGCCGGTGCTCGGCGTCCACATGGTCGGCCCGCACGTCACGGACCTCATCTCCGAAGCGATGCTCATCACGAACTGGGAGGCCGTACCCGCGGAGGTCGCGGCCCTCATCCACCCGCACCCCTCGCTCTCCGAGGGGCTCGGGGAGGCGCACCTCGCGCTCGCGGGGAAGCCGCTCCACTCGGCATAGGGGGATCCATGGGACGCAAGGACGAGGCGAAGCGCGCGCGCGGTGACTGGCGCGTCGGCCTCTCGGACGACGAACTCCGGCGGATGCTCCACCTCCTGCGCCTCGCGCGGACGTTCGACGAGAAGATGGAGACGCTCTACCGACAGGGCCGCCTCCCCGGGGCCTTCTACTCCGGTCGCGGGCAGGAGGGCACGCACGTCGGCGTCGCGTTCGCGCTCGCGGCCGAGGACTCGCTCTTCCCGACGCACCGCGACCTCACCGCCCAGCTCACGAAGGGGCTCGACCTCAACCGCGTCATGGCGCAGTACTGGGGCCGTATCGACGGCTACACGCGCGGACGCGACGGCAACAGCCACATCGGCGACTGGCAGGGCAACCGCACCTGGACCGTCATGTCGCACCTTCCGATCGCGTACCCGGTCGCGTGCGGGGCAGCGTTCGCGTACAAGCGCAAGGGCCTCCCCCACGTCGCGATGGCGATCTGCGGTGACGGCTCGACGAGCAACGGCCGCTGGCACGAGGCGCTGAACACCTCGGCGGTCTTCCGGCTGCCGGTCGTCTGGATCGTGAACAACAACGGCTACGCGTACTCGACCCCGAACACGACGGAGTTCCCCGTGCCGACGATCGCCGAGCGCGGCCCGGCGTACGGGATGCCGGGCGTCCGCGTCGACGGTCGCGACGTCCTCGAGGTCTACGCGGCCGCACGTGCGGCCGTCGACCGCGCGCGCGCCGGCGAAGGGCCGACCCTCATCGAGGCCGTGTCCCTCCGGTGGCGGGGCCACGCCGGGCACGACCCGGCGAAGTACATGCCGGCGGAGCTCCTCGAGGAGTTCATGACGAACCGGGACCCGGTGCGACGCTTCACGGAGCTCCTCGTCCGCCAGCGCGTGGTCTCCGAGGACGACGTGCGCGGGATCGACGAGGCGATCGCGAAGGAGTTCGACGCGGGCTACGCGTATGCCCTCGATTCCCCCTTCCCCGAGCCCGGCGACGTGACGAAGGGGCTGTGGGTCGAGGACGGCTACTGGACGAGCGAGCCCGGCCGTACGGGCGGGACGGGGGACTGACATGGCGACGACGCAGGTGGAAGCCGGGGCCGCGGGCCACGGCGCGGAACCGCGCGGCAAGCGCAGCGAGGACGGGCAGGCGACGTACCTCGTCGCGATCGCGGAGGCCCTCTGGGAGGAGATGGAGCGCGACGAGCGCGTCTACCTCCTCGGCGAAGACATCGGCGTCTACGGCGGCGCGTTCAAGGTGACCGAGGGCTTCCTCGACCGCTTCGGACCCGAGCGCGTCCTCGACACCCCGATCGCGGAGGAGACGATCGTCGGCATGGCGCTCGGCTCCGCCATGGAGGGGCTGCGGCCCGTCGCGGAGTTCCAGTACGCGGACTTCATGTCGAGCGGGTTCGACATGATCACGACCGCCCTCGCGCGCTACCACTACCGGAGCGGCGTCCCCGCGCCGGTCGTGCTCCGCGGCCCGTCGGGCGGCGGCGTGCGGGCGTCGAGCTTCCACTCCTTCAATCCCGAGCCCTGGTTCGCGCACACGCCCGGCCTGAAGGTCGTCACGCCGGCGTTCCCCGCCGACGCGAAGGGACTCATGAAGAGCGCGATCCGCGACGACAACCCGGTCGTCGTCCTCGAGCACAAGTGGATCTACCGCCGCGTGAAGGAACTCGTCCCCGAGGATCCGGACTTCCTCGTCCCGATCGGGAAGGCCGCGGTGAAGCGGCCCGGCGATGACGTCACGATCGTCGCCTACGGGATGATGGTCCACCTCGCGCTCGAGGCGGCCGACCACCTCGCCGCCGAGGGCATCTCCGTCGAGGTCCTCGATCTGCGGAGCGTCCAGCCGCTCGACGTCGAGGCGATCCTCGCGTCGGTCGCGAAGACGAGCCGCGCCGTCGTCCTCTACGAGAGCCACCGGTTCCTCGGGACCGGTGCGGAGGTCGCGGCCGTGATCGCCGAGGAGGGGTTCGAATCCCTCGACGCGCCGGTCGTCCGCGTCGCGCCCCCGAACGTCCCCGTCCCGTTCTCCCCCGCCCTCGAGGACGCCTACCTCCCCCAGGTGTCCGACATCGAGGCCGCGGTCCGCAAGCTGTCGGCGTGGTGAGCGAGGAGGCCCGATGCCCGCGGTGAAGATGCCCCAGCTCGGCGAGACCGTCGTCGAGGGAACGATCCTGCGGTGGCTGAAGGCCGAGGGCGACGCCGTCGCGATGGACGAACCGCTCTTCGAGATCTCGACCGACAAGGTCGACACGGAGGTGCCCTCCTCGTCCGCGGGCGTCCTCGAGAGGATCCTCGTGCCCGAGGGCACGACGGTGGCCGTCGGCACGGAGGTCGCGATCATCCGGGGTGCCGGCGAGAGCGCCGGCGCGGCACCCGCCGCGGCGGCGCCCGTCGCTCCGGCGCCGGCGGCCCCCGCGCCGGTCGCAGCGGCGCCCGTCGCTCCGGCGCCGGCGGCGCCCGCGCCGGTCGCGCCCATCGCGCCGGCTCCCGCTGCCCCCGTCGCAGCGGCACCGGGTTCCGCACCCGCGCCCATCGCGCCACCCACGCCCGTCGTGCCCCCCGCACCCGCGTCCCCGCCGGCGGTCGCCGCCGCGGCACCGCCCTCGGCTCGCGGACCTCGCGCGCAGATCTACTCGCCCCTCGTCCGTCGCCTCGCCGCCGACCACGCCGTCGACCTCTCGCAGGTGCCCGGCACCGGGACCGGCGGCCGGGTCACGAAGCGCGACGTCCAGTCCTTCGTCGCGTCGGGGGCGACGTCCCGCCCCGCGGTCGCGCCGGTCGCGCCCGCGGCGACCCCGACCCCCGCGCCCGCGGCCCCGTCGGTCGGTCCGGTCCCGCAGATCGCGCTCGGCACCGAGGAGCGCGTCCCCGTCACGCACATCCGGCGGGCGATCGCCGACCACATGCTCCGCTCGCTCCAGACCACCGCACGCGCGTGGACGATGGTCGAGGTGAACGTCGACCACCTCGTCCGGCTCCGCGAGCGCGTGAAGGAAGCGTTCCGAGCGAAGTACGGCGTGAACCTCACGTACCTGCCGTTCGTGACCCGCGCGACAGCCGAGGCACTCCTCGAGTACCCGATGGTGAACGCTCGCCTCGACGGCGACGATCTCGTCATCCGCCGCTACGTGAACATGGGCATCGCCGTGTCGTACGACGCGGGACTCATCGTCCCCGTCATCAAGGGCGCCGACGCGATGAACTCCGTAGGCCTCGCACGCGCCATCGCCGATCTCGCGGCGCGTGCTCGGAACCGCCAGCTGAAGCCCGACGAGGTCCAGGGCTCGACGTTCACGATCACGAATCCCGGTCCGTACGGGTCGATCGCCTCGGTCCCGATCATCAACACACCCGACGCCGGGATCCTCTCGCTCGACGCGATCGTGAAGCGACCGGTCGTCGAGGGAGACGGCATCGCGGTTCGGAGCATGGTGAACATCTCGATGTCCTGGGACCACCGGGTGATCGACGGAGAGCTCGCGACGCGGTTCCTCGCGCGGGTGAAGCGGAACCTCGAGTCGTGGGACTACGCCGAGGATCTCGGCCTCTGACATGCCCCGTCCCGGACGGCTCGTGCGTCCGGGGGGCGTGGTCCCCTACGATGCGGCGAACGCCGCGATGCACGACCTCGCGGCGGCGAGGCTCGCGGAGGCCGTCCCCGACACGCTGATCCTCCTCGAGCACCCCCCGGTCTTCACGGCCGGCCGTCGCTGGAAGCCCGAGCACATCGTCTGGTCCGAGGCGCGGATGGCGGAGCGGGGCGCGGACCTCCGGTTCATCGACCGCGGCGGCTCGCTCACGTTCCATGGCCCGGGCCAACTCGTCGGGTACCCGATCGTCGACCTCGGGACGCGGCCGGACGCGCTCGACTACGTTCGCCGGATCGAAGAGGTCGTGATCCGCGCCGCGGCCGACGTCGGCGTCGAGCTCGAGCGGAACCCCGTGCAGACGGGTGTCTGGTCGGGCGACCGGAAGGTCTGCGCGATCGGCGTCCGCCTCATGCGGATGCGCGTGAGCCTCCACGGGTTCGCCCTGAACTGCACGACGGACCTCTCGTGGTACGACGCGATCGTCCCCTGCGGGCTACCCGACGAGGGCGTGACCTCCCTCTCCGACCTCGCGGGCCGGACCGTCACCGTGACGGAGATGGCCCCGATCGTCGCGGGACGCTTCGCGGAGGTGTTCGACGTCGCCCTCGAGGTGGACGCGGCGCCGTGGCCGGTGACGGCGAGCCTCGAGCCCGTCGTCGCGGGCGAGGCTCAGTAGAGCGCGTTCGTCAGCCGTCGGCGGTACTCGGCGACGAGCTCGCCCTCCCCGAGGAGCCGGAAGATCTCGAGGATCGACGCGCGCGCTTCGGGGTCCTCGGGGAGCGCCGCGAGGAGCCCGTCGAGCGCTCCGCGGAAGTCGCCCTCCGCGGCCCGACGACGCGCCGCATCGGCGGGCGATGCGCCCGCGGCGGTGGCCCAGGACTCGACGGTGATCCGGGCGAGGACGGCCTCCGCCTCGACGTCGGGAAGGAGCGGCGCGAGGAGTTGGGTCGCCTCCGCCGCGGCACCGCGTTCGACGAGGAGGATCGCGAGGCCCACGGCCGCGGCGTGGTTCCTCGGCTCGTCGGCGAGGATCGCCCGGTACTTCGCCTCCGCGCCCTCGACATCCCCCGCGTCCGCGTCCGCGGCGGCCGCATCCGCCGCGACGTCCCCCGCGGTCGGGAAGAGGCGATCGATGAAGGCCTGCACGACCTGCTCCGGCTGCGCCCCGATGAAGCCGTCGACCGGCTTGCCATCCCGGAACGCGACGACCGTCGGGATGCTCTGCACCCCGAGCGCGCCGGCGACACCGGGGTTCGCGTCGACGTCGAGCTTCGCGAGCAGGAACGCTCCGTCGCGCTCAGCGGCGACGCGCTCGAGGATCGGTCCGAGCGTCCGGCACGGACCGCACCAGGTAGCCCACAGGTCGACGACGACCGGCCGTTCCTTCGACGCCTCGAGGACCGTCCGCGCGAAGTCCGCGTCGGTCACGTCGATGATCGTCGTCGTTGGCGTCGGATCCGTCATCTCTCGTCCTCCGTGATCGTCAGGCGACCGCCCGCGCGAAGCGGCGCAGACGGAGCGAGTTCGCGAGCACCGACACCGACGACGCCGCCATCGCGGCACCGGCGATCACCGGGTTCAGCATCCCGAGCGCGGCGAGCGGGATCGCCGCCACGTTGTAGCCGAACGCCCACCCGAGGTTCTGGCGGATCGTCCGGAACGTCCGACGGGCGAGTCGGAGCGCGGCCGCGACGTGCGCGAGGTCGCCGCGCAGGAGCGTGATGTCCGAAGCCTCGATCGCGACGTCGGTCCCCCCGCCGATCGCGATGCCGAGGTCGGCCCGCGCGAGCGCCGGCCCGTCGTTGATGCCGTCGCCGACCATCGCGACGACGAGCCCCTCCGCCTGGAGTCCTGCGATCGCCGCCGCCTTGCCGGCGGGATCGACCTCCGCGAGGACGCGGTCGATGCCGACCTCCGCGGCGATCGCCTCGGCGACCGGACGGTTGTCGCCCGTGAGCATCGCGACGCGGACGCCGAGCTCGTGGAGGTCGGCGATGGCCCGGCGGGCATCCGGTCGCACGCGATCGGCGACGGCGAGGAGGCCGCGCGCGCGACCGTCCCAGCCGACCCAGGAGGCCGTCCGGCCCGCGGCCTCGAGGCGCGCCGCTGCCTCCCGGAGCTCGGCGGGGATCACGAGCCCCTCGGCTTCGAGGAGCGCGCGCCGTCCGACGAGGATGTCCCTGCCCGCCACCGCGGCCCGGACGCCGCGACCCGGGATCGCGCGGAACCCCGTCGCGGGGGGGGGGGGGGGGGGGGGGGGCCGCCCCCGCCGGGGCGGGGCCCCCGCGGCGCGGCGGCGCGGGGGGGGCGGCCGGCCCCCCCCGCCCCCGAGGCCGGCCTCGACGATCGCGCGGCCGATCGGGTGCTCGCTGCCCGTCTCGACGGCCGCCGCGAGCGCGAGCGCGTTCGGATCGCCGACGGCTTCGACGAACTCCATGCGCCCCTCGGTGAGCGTGCCGGTCTTGTCGAAGACGACGATGTCCACGTCGGCGGATCGCTCGAGGACGTCCGCGCCACGGATGAGGATGCCGAGCTCCGCGCCCCGCCCCGTCCCGACCATGAGCGCGGCCGGCGTCGCGAGGCCGAGGGCGCAGGGGCACGCGATGATGAGCACCGCGACGGCGGGGACGAGCGCGTCCCGCACGGTGCCGCCGACGACGTACCACCCGACCGCGGTGATCGCCGCGAGCACCATGACGACGGGAACGAAGACCCCGGCGACGCGGTCCGCGATCCGCTGGATCGGGGCCTTCGAGGACTGCGCGTCGGCGACGAGGCGCACGATGCCCGCGATCGCCGTCTCCGCTCCGACCCGCGTCGCCTCGATCACGAGGACACCGTCGAGGCAGACCGTCGCGCCGGCGACGGGGTCGCCCGGACCGCGGTGCACGGGCACGGACTCGCCGGTGAGCATCGATTCGTCGACCGCCGCCGCCCCTTCGAGGATGCGACCGTCGACGGGGATCTTCTCCCCGGGGAGCACCTTCAGGGTCCATCCCACCTGCACCGCGTCGACGGGGATCCGGAGTTCCTTGCCGTTGCGGAGCACACGGGCCTGCTTCGCACCGAGTTCGAGGAGCCGGGTGATCGCCTGGGACGCTCGGCCCTTCGCGCGGGCCTCGAGGTAGCGGCCCAGCACGATGAACGCGATGACGAGCGCCGAGGTGTCGAAGTAGAGCGCGCCGTGCGTTCCCGCGAGGAGCTCCCAGCTCGAGTACACGAACGCCGACAGGGTGCCGATCGCGATGAGCGTGTCCATGTTCGCGGTGAACGACCGGGCCCGGCGCGCTGCGCCGACGAGGAACGGCCAGCCCACGACCACCTGCACGGGCAGGGCGAGGGCGAAGGCCGACCAGCGGGCCCACGCATCGTGCATCGAGACCATCGAGACGACCATCGTCGCCAGGCCGAGCACCCCGGCGAGCGCGAAGCGGTCGCGCCACGCGCGCTCCTCCGCCCGCGCGGCCGCTTCGTCGCGGTCGACGTGCGGCGCGAGGTCGTAGCCACGGGCACGGACGGCCTCGACGAGGGCCTCGAGGCCCGGCGCGCCCACGGACCGTCGGACGACGGCCTCGCCGGTCGCGAAGTTCACCGAAGCCTCGATGCCCGGCTGCGCGTTCAGGGTCCTCTCGACCCGCGCGGCGCACGATCCGCACGTCATCCCGCCGACGTCGAGACGGAGCTCCTCGATCGCTCCGGCGACCTCCGCGAGCCGCTCGTCGTCCCGGACGGACACCGCCGTCACCGCCCCGAGAAGCGGGCGACGGCGGCGAGGAGCTCCTCGACCTTCCCCTCACCGTCGCCCCGCTCGATCGACTCGGCGACGCAGTGACGCACGTGGCCGTCGAGGAGGCCGAGGCCCACCGCGCGCAGCGCCGCGGTGACGGAGTTCACCTGCGTGAGGACGTCGATGCAGTACGCGTCCTCGTCGACCATCCGCCGGATGCCGCGCACCTGGCCCTCGATGCGGGCGAGGCGGTCCGCGAGCGCCTTCTTGTCCGCGGCGTACCCGCGGACGGGCGCCGCGGTCGGCGGCGAGGTGCGGGGTCGACCCATGTGGGGAGTATACCCCCCCGGGGTATCTGGGGGTCGACCCGGGGGTGCCCCGTGGCGCGCCTCCCGACCCGCGGTTCGGCTCGCGTCCGAGGTCGTGGGACCACGGGTGTACGCTCGCGCCGTGGCGACGCGGATCGGTTCGCACGCTCCGCACGAGGCTCTCGGCCTCGGGCCCGACGACCTCCGGGCGATGCATCGACGGATGCTCCTCGCCCGGCTCGTCGACGAGGCCTCGATGCGGCTCAACCGCCAGGGCAAGGCGCCGTTCGTCGTCCCCGCGTCCGGCCACGAGGGATGCCAGATCGGCACCGCGAGCGCGCTCCGCGCGGGGGTCGATTGGTGGGTGCCGTACTACCGCGATCTCGGGGTCGTGCTCACCGCGGGCATGACGCCCCACGAGATCTTCCTCGGGCTCTTCGCGAAGGCAGATGACCCGACCTCCGGTGGACGGCAGATGCCTGCGCACTGGGGGTCGCGGCGGCTCCGCATCGTGTCGCACTCCTCGCCGATCGCGACGCAGCTCCCCCACGCAGCGGGCCTCGCGTACGCGGCGCGTCTCCGCGGAGAGGACGCGGTCGTGGCGACGTGGTTCGGCGAGGGAGCGACGAGCAGCGGCCCGTGGCACGAGGGGTTGAACTTCGCGGGCATCCACCGGCTCCCGGTGATCTTCGTCTGCGAGAACAACCGGTACGCGATCTCCGTCGAGCAGGCGAAGCAGATGGCGGTCGCCGACGTCGCGGACCGAGCCGCGGGCTACGGGTTCCCCGGCGTGGTCGTCGACGGCAACGACGTCCTGGCCTGCTACGGCGCGATGCGAACGGCGGTCGCGCGGGCGCGGGCCGGCGAGGGACCGACGCTCATCGAGGCGAAGACGTACCGCTTCTTCCCGCACACCTCCGACGACGACGATCGCTCGTACCGGAGCCGCGAGGAGGTCGACGAGGCGCGGCACCGCGACCCCGTGGCCGCGTTCGGGGCCTACCTCGTCGAGTGGGGGTTCCTCGATGCCGCCGCGATCGAGGCGCTCGCCGCGGAGCTCCGCACGGGGATCGAAGCCGACATCGAGCGCGCGTGGGGTGCGGCCGACCCCGATCCCGGCACCCTCCTGCGCCAGGTCTTCGCCGATCCGGCGGGTGGGTGACGGACGTGGCCGAGAAGAACGTCGTCACCGCGATCCGCGACGCCCTCCGCGAGGCCATGGCCGAGGACGACCGCGTCGTCGTGCTCGGCGAGGACGTCGGCGCGCGGGGCGGTGTCTTCCGCGTGACCGAGGGCTTCCAGGAGGCCTTCGGCGAGGGGCGCGTCATCGACACGCCCCTCGCCGAGAACGCGATCGTCGGCATCGCGCTCGGGATGGCCCTCGACGGGCTCCGGCCCGTCGCCGAGATCGAGTTCGCGGACTTCATCCACCCCGCGTTCGACCAGATCGTGTCCGAGGTGGCGAGGATGCGGTACCGGACGAACGGGGACTGGAGCCTCCCGCTCGTCATCCGCACCCCGTGGGGCGGCGGCGTCCACGGCGCGCTCTACCACTCGCAGTCGATCGAGTCCTTCTACGCGCACGTGCCGGGGCTGAAGGTCGTGCTCCCCTCGACGCCCGCGGACGCCGCGGGCCTGCTGCGCGCCGCCATCGACGACCCGGACCCGGTGCTGTTCCTCGAGCACAAGCGGACGTACCGCCTCGTGAAGGGCGACGTGCCGGAGGGCCCCGTCCGCGTCGCGATCGGACCCGTCGACGTGAAGCGCTCCGGCGAGGACCTGAGCGTCTACGCGTACGGGCTCATGCTCCACCACTGCCTCGAGGCGGCGGAGCGACTCCAGGCCGAGGACGGGTTCTCCGCGGAGGTCGTCGACGTGCGGACCCTCGCCCCGCTCGACCGCGAGGGGATCCTCGCCTCCGTGCGGCGCACCGGGAAGGCGCTCGTCGTCCACGAGGACAGCCGTACGTTCGGCGCCGGCGCGGAGATCGCCGCGACGATCGCCGAGGACGCCTTCTTCGATCTCGACGCGCCACCGGTGCGCCTCGCCGGACCCGACGCGCCCGCGATGCCCTTCAACCCGGTCCTCGAGCACGCGTACCTCCTCGACGTCGACCGGATCCATGCGGCGATGCTCGAGCTCGCGAGGTTCTGACCTCGCTAGACTCCCCCTCCGTGAGCGTCCGCGACCACAACCCGCACCGTCGACGCCTCCACCTCCCGGTCGTCGGCACCTCCGGCGGGGTCGAGGGACGCAAGCCGGAGTGGCTGAAGGTGCGCCTCCCCTCCGGACCGAACCACGCCGAACTGAAGGGGCTCATGCGCGGCCTGGCCCTCCACACCGTGTGCGAGGAGGCCTCCTGCCCGAACATCGGCGAGTGCTGGGAGGACCGCGAGGCGACGTTCCTCATCCTCGGTGACACGTGCACCCGACGGTGCGGGTTCTGCGACGTCCGCACCGGCAAGCCCGGCGCGGTCGACGAGGACGAGCCCGCGAGGATCGCCGATGCCGTCCGGACGATGGGTCTGCGGTTCGTCGTCCTCACGGGCGTCGCGCGCGACGACCTCCCCGACGGTGGGGCACGCATCTGGGCTGCGGCGATCCGGGCGATCCGTGCGGCGGTCCCCGGATGCGGGATCGAGGTCCTCCCGTCGGACTTCCAGGGCGGCGAGCCCGACATCGCGACGGTCATCGCCGCCGAACCGGAGGTGTTCGCGCACAACCTCGAGACGATCCGCCGGCTCCACGACCGGATCCGCCCCGCATTCGGGTACGAGCGATCGCTCGAGGTGCTCCGCCTCGCGAAGCGCCTGCGCCCCGGGCAGGTCACGAAGTCGAACCTCATCCTCGGGATGGGCGAGCGCCCGGAGGAGGTCGAACCCGCGCTGCGCGACCTCGCCGAGGCGGGCTGCGACCTCGTCACGATGGGCCAGTACCTCCGGCCCACCGCCTTCCACCTGCCCGTCGATCGGTGGGTGACCCCGCAGGAGTTCGCAGAGCACGCGCGGGTCGGCGAAGCGCTCGGGATCGCGCACGTCGAGGCCGGACCCCTCGTGCGGAGTTCCTTCCACGCGGGCCGCCAGTACGCGACGGCCTCGGCGGCGTCGGTCGGTGGAACGGTCGGTGGAACGGTCGGTGGACGTGGAGGAGCCGACCTGTAAGCCGGATCCTGTCCCGACCTCTCGGTCGGTGGCGACCATCTCTCTGAGCGCCTCGCGGCGCCCCGGCGACGTCCCCCGTACGGCGGGCGCCACACGTGCGGCCGACCCGGGAACTCGGGCGGGCAGCCCTCGGGCGTTCCCTGCTTGGCCTTGCTCCGGGTGGGGCTTGCCGAGCCGGACCGGTCACCCGGTCCGCTGGTGAGCTCTTACCTCACCGTTTCACCCTTACCGCTTCCGCGGCGGTCTGCTCTCTGTTGCGCTCTCCGCGAGGTCGCCCCCGCCTGGCCTCTCGCCAGCACCCTGCCCTGTGGAGTCCGGACTTTCCTCGAGCCGAAGCCCGCGGTCGCCCGGTCGGCTCCTCCACGACGAGTATAGGCAGACGTCCCGCGTAGGATGCGGCCACGATGCGACCGCGCGCCGCGCTCCTCACGTTGGTGGTCGCGCTCGCCCTCGTCGGCGCCGGCTGCGCCGCTGGCCCCCGCGGCGCGACCGCACCCCACGCGATCGAGCAGGTGCTGCCCGCGAAGGCACTCGACGTCGCGGCCGCGCGCGTCGCCGCGCGCGCGTTCGTCCAGGCCTACGCCGCGTCGGCGACCGATCGCGGCCTCGCGCTCCGCCGGCTCGTCGTCGGACGCGAGCTCACCCGCTGGGTGCGCTGGCTCGGGATCCAGAACGGGCAGTTCGAGGGGGCGATCCGCGCCGAAGCCGAGGTGCGGGAGGTGCGCTTCCTCGGGGTCGCCCTCGGCGACACGTACGACGTCGCCCGCGTCCGCCTCCGCGCGACGGTCACGTTCGCGTACGCACCCGACGGCGGCGAGACCTTCATCCTCGAACGCGTCCTCGACGGCCCGATGCTCCTCGTCCGGGTCGGCCAGGAGGACTGGAAGGTCGCCGACGTCACGCGGGAGGGCGCGCCGCTGTCGGAGGGGATCCGGGACCTCGGGCGGGCACGGGTCACCCGGGACGGGGTCGCGATCGTCCTCGACTCGGCCTTCGTCTTCGCGATCGGCTGGCAGGTGAACGTCACCGTCGAGAACCGCACCGACGGGGAGATCCGCCTCGCCTCGGTCCGGCTCGTCGTCGGCGGCGCGGCCGCCGACGGCCGGGCGACCGCCCCGCTGCGGTCGATCCCGCGGACGACCGGCGCGGTCGGGATCCTGTCCTTCGGACGCGTCGCCGTCGCGACCGGAGCGACCCTCGAGGTGCGCTACGAGACCGCGCTCGGGATCGCGACGCTGCGGATCCCGCTCGGCGAGCTCATCGGCGACGTCGCCGACGCGGCGGCGTCGCCGAGCGCCGAGGCGTCGGCCTGATCGCGGGCGACGGCAGCCGTCGACGTCAGGAGCGCGAGGCGAGCCAGGCGTCGACGCCGACGTTCGCGAGGCGGTCGGCCTCGGTGTTGCGCTCGCGGCGGACGTGCTCGAGCCCGACCGCCGCGAAACCGGCGAGGAGCCGCCGCGCCTCGGCATGGAGGGGCTTCAGGCCCTCGTTGCGGACCCTGTAGTTGCCCGCCAGCTGCTCGATGAGGAGCCGGCTGTCGGACCGCAGCAGCACCTCGGTCGCCCCGAGATCACGTGCCCGCGCGAGGCCGGCGATGGCAGCGCGGTACTCGGCGACGTTGTTCGTCGCGAACCCGATGCCTTCCGCGATCTCCGCGACGACGACGCCCTCGGGATCGGTGATCTGCACGCCGATGCCCGCGGGCCCGGGGTTGCCCCGCGCCGCGCCGTCGCAGGCGACGGTCAGGCGAGGACGAGGATCCGCCGGCAATGCTCGCAGCGCCTGATCTCGGTCGTCTTCTTCAGCCGCTCAACCTCGAGGGCGGAGAGCCGCTCGTGGCAGGCCTGGCACACGCCGTCGACGAGCTCCGCGGCGCCGATCCCCTGCTTGTGGGCGCGGACCTCGTCGTAGACGGCGAGCACCTCCGGGTCGACGGCGGCGGCGGCGGGGATCCGCTCGGCGACGAAGCCCGCGCGGTCCGTCGCGAGCTGCGCGAGCTCTGCAGCGGCTTCGCCGCCGAGCGCATCGGCGCGCGCTCGCGCCTCGTCGAGATCTGCCGATGCGGTCGTCGCGCGCCGCTCGAGCTCGTCGCGACGCTCGAGGACCACGAGGAGCTCGTCCTCGACCTTCGAGCGACGCTCGTCGATGTTCGCGACCTCGCGCTGGAGGGATTCGAGTTCCTTCGGGTTCACGACCTGCCCGCCGAAGAGGCGGGTGCGCTCGTGCTCCGCCTTCTCGACGAGGGTCTCGACCTCGTGCTCGAGTCGCTGCTGTTCGCGCGCCACCTCGTCGATCGCCAGACGGAGCTCGCCGAGCACCGATTCCGCCTCGACCATCCGTCCCCGGACCTCCCGGAGCTCGGCACCGCTCTCGAGCTGGGCGCGCCGGTGATCGTTGCGCAGGATCGCGGTGTCGATGCGCTGGAGGTCGAGGAGGGCATCCACGACCGCAGCGTACCGGAGACCCCCGATGGGGGTTCCCGGCGGGGTGGGCGCTGCAGGACTCGAACCTGCGACATCTGCCTTGTAAGGGCAGCGCTCTGGCCAACTGAGCTAAGCGCCCGGGAGGGGAGGATAGTGCGCTTCAGCGCACCCCGGCGCCCGCCCGCTCGTTCGAGGCGAGCCAGGCGTAGAGCTCATCCTCCTGCGCGAAGTGCAGGCGCAGGATCGCGTGGAGCCCGTAGAGGACCCGGCGGAGGTCGATGAGGTCGGCCGCCGAGGGTCCCTCGGGCGGCAGATCGTCGACGAGGTGACCGAAGATCCGGGCGAGGTGCTCGATCTCGAGGTGCGCGCGCTCCATGCCGCCGAGCGGGTCCTCCTCGCGGACCGATGCGGCGATGACCGGGTAGACCGCGGCCTCCTCCCGCTCCTCGTGGCGCGGCAGATCCTCGAGGAGGAACCGCCGCAGGTCCACGAGCTGTCCCCGGAGTTCGTCCGGGGTGAACGACTCGAGACGGTCCGCGACGTGGCGCATCCGCTGGAGCCACGGGACGAACTCGCGGTGCTCCTGCCGGAACCGTTCGGCGACGTCGACGCCGGGTCCGGTCGGCGGACGCAACGCGCGAGCGGGCCGCAGCGCCCGCAGGGCGTTCAGGATCACCGCGACGTCGATGAGCTCCTGGACGAGGGCGCCCGCGACGGGCGCGAGGAGGCCGAACGCCCCGAAGAACATCGCGATGAGACTCATCCCCATCCCGGCGAGGACGCTCTGGAGCGCGACCGATCGCGAGCGGTGCGCGATCCGGATCGCTTCGACGAGCCGATCGAGGCGGTCGACCATGAGGACGACGTCGGCGGCCTCCGAGGAGGCCGTCGCGCCACGTGCACCCATCGCGACACCGACGTCCGCCGCGGCGAGCGCGGGGGCGTCGTTCACGCCGTCGCCGACCATGATCGTCAGGCCACCCTCGCGCTCCGCCGTGACCGCGTCCACCTTGTCCTTCGGATCCCGCTCGGAGAGGATCCTGTCGACGCCGAGCGAGATGCCGACGGACTCCGCGACGTCGGGGTGGTCGCCGGTGACCATGACGACGCGCCGGATGCCCGCACCGCGGAGCGAGCGGATCACCCGGGGGCTGTCGGGGCGGATCGGATCGTCGAGGATGAGCGCCCCCGCGAGGTCGCCGTCGATCGCGACGAACACGCACGATGAGCCCTCCATCGCGCTCCGGCGTCGCACCGCCCGCGCGTGCGGCGGCACCGGGCCCGCGCCGACGACGAAGGCGAGCTTGCCGATCGCGACCTCGCGACCGTCCACGCGACCCCGGATCCCCGCGCCGTGCTCCTCGTGCGGGTCGGTCGGGAACGTGAGCGGGAGGCCCCGCGTCCGTGCGGCGCGCACGATCGCGGAGGCGAGGACGTGGGCCGACACCTGATCGAGCGACGCGGCGGCGCGGAGCACGTCGTCGGGGTCGTGCGCGCCGAAGACCTCGAGGTCGGCGAGGTGCGGCTCCCCCGCGGTGAGCGTTCCGGTCTTGTCGAGGAGGAGGACCGTCCCGCGGGCGAGCCGCTCGAGCGAGCCCCCACCCTTCACGATGATGCCGCGTCGCGCCGCCTGCGAGATGCCGGCGACGATCGCGATCGGCGCGGCGAGGATGAGCGGGCACGGGGTCGCGACGACGAGGACCGCGAGCGCGCGGACGGGGTCGCCGGTGAGGATCCACGCGCCGCCCGCGATCGCGAGCGTCACCGGGATGAAGATGAGCGCGTAGCGGTCCGCGAGGCGCACGAACGGAGCCTTCTGCTCCCCGGCCTCCGCGACGAGGCGGACGATGCCGGCATACGTCGAGGCCTCCGCGGTCGCGATCGCCCGGAGATCGAACGCGGGGCCGGCGTTCACCGCGCCGCTCCGCACCCCGTCGCCGGCGTCGCGCTCGACGGGTCGCGATTCACCGGTGAGCGCCGACTCGTCGAGGACCGTGTGGCCCACCTCGAGGACGCCGTCGACCGGCACGACCTCGCCGGGCCTCACGAGGATCCGGTCCCCGGGGCGCACGGCGTCGACCGGCACCTGCTCGAGGGTGCCATCGACGTAGCGGTGCGCGGATCGGGGGGCGCGTTCGAGGAGCGCGCTCAGCTCGCGGTGTGCGCGCGCGTCCGCGAAGTCCTCGAGCGACCTCCCCGAGGAGAGCATGAGCGCGATGACGGCGCCGGCGAGGTACTCGCCGAACGCGCGCGACCCGGCCATCGCGAGGACCGCGATGAGGTCGACGCCCGGCTCGCGCCGGAGGATCCCCCCGACGACGTCCTTCGTGATCGGGATGAGCCCGAGGGCGGTCGTCACGCCCCAGGCGATCTCCGCCGCCGACGCGTCGCCGGCGAGCCGGAACGCGAAGCCCACGACGATCCCGACGCCCGAGGTCGCGAGGAACGCGTTGCTGAGGGTGAAGCGGGGCGGCCCCTGCTCGTTCGCGCCCATCGCCCCCCTCCCGTCGCCCACGTGGCCAACTCCGCCCGCCGCGGCGGTCGCGGGAACGCTAGCACGCGACCCCGGAGGCTCCGGTCGGCGGTAGGGTGGCCCGCGTGTCCGACGCCACCGTCGCCCGGATCAACGTCACCCCCCTGAAATCCGCTGCGCTCCACCACCCCCGACGGGTGCGGATCGAGCCCTGGGGCGTCGCCGGCAACCGCGCGTACTTCCTCGTCCGCGAGGACGGTCGGCTGTGGAACGGGACGAAGCAGGGATCGCTCGTCCGCCTGCGGGCGGACCTCGACGGCGACCGGCTCGCGGTCGCCTTCCCCGACGGGACCCGGGTCGAGGCGGTCGCCGCCGCGACCGGCGAGGCGCTCGTCACCGACTTCTACGGCCGACCGGTCCCCGGGCACGTCGTCCCCGGTCCCTGGGACGGGCCGCTCTCCGCGTTCGCCGGGACGCCCCTGCGCCTCGTCGCGCCCGACGAACCCGGGGGCGCGAGCGACGTCCGGCCCCTCACGCTCGACGCCCGCCGGTTCCGGATGACCTTCGACCTCGACGGCTGCACCGCGTACGAGGAGGACTCCTGGGCAGGACGTGTCGTCGCCCTCGGCGGCGCGACCGTCCGCGTCCTCGGCGCGGTCCCGCGCTGCGTCGTGACGACGCTCGACCCCTCGACCGGGGAGCGGGACTTCCCGACGCTCTCGGCGATCAAGCGCGCGCGTGGCGTCGTCGACGGAGATCTGCCGTTCGGCGTCTACGCGGAGATCCTCGAGCCCGGCGACGTCGCCGTCGGCGACGCGGTGGTGCCCCGGTGAGCCGGGTCGTCCTCGTGACCGGCGGCGAGGGCGGGATCGGCCGAGCGATCCGGACGGCGTTCGAGGCGGTCGGCGATCGGGTCCTCGCCGCCGACCTCGATCACGGCGAGGTCCGCGCCGACGTCACCTCCGTCGACGCGTGCGACCGGATGGTCGCCGAGGCCGTCGCGATCGGCGGGCGACTGGACGTCCTCGTCTGCGCCGCCGGCATCTGGACCGAGGGACCCTCCGCCGACGTGTCGGAGGCGGACTGGGATCGCACGATCGACACGAACCTCAAAGGCACGTTCTTCTCGTGCCGGGCCGCGATCCCTCACCTCGTCGCATCCCGCGGCGCGATCGTGAACGTGGCGAGCGACTACGGTCTCGTCGGCGGACCCGGCGCGACCGCCTACGTCGCCTCGAAGTTCGGCGTGAACGGCATCACGCGGGCGCTCGCGCTCGAGCTCGCGCCGCACGGCGTCCGCGTGAACAGCGTGTGCCCGACCGACGTCGACACCCCGATGCTCCGGGGGCAGGCGGCGGCGAGCCCCGACCCCGACGCGTACCTCGCCCGCTTGCTCGGCACCCTCCCGCAGGGCCGCGACCGGGCGCGATTCGTCCGAGCCGAGGAGGTCGCAGCGCTCGTGCGGTTCCTCGCCTCGCCGGAGGCCGAGCCGATCACCGGCGCGTGCATCCCCCTCGACTGGGGCGTCACCGCCGGCTACTGACGGCGCAGCGCCCGACGTTGTGGCCGAGGGCGTGGCGTGGCAGGATGCGCCCCGCGGTGCCGCACCGGACGGCCCGGGAAGGAGCTTCGATGGAGCGACGGGCGCGGGAGCACCTCCGCCGGGACGGCGAACGATGAGCCGGACCCCCTACGCCGGTCGCGTCCTCGTCCTGGGTGCCGGATCCGTCTCGCAGTGCACCGTACCGCTCCTCGTCGACCACCTCGTCGACCGACCCGACCGCATCACGATCCTCGACTTCACGGACAACCGCGACCGCTTCGCCGACGTGCTCGCGAAGGGCGTCACGTACGTCACGGACCGGGTGACCCGTGAGAACCTCCCGACGCTCCTCGGGTCCTACCTCGGAGCGGGCGACCTCCTCGTCGACCTCGCGTGGAACATCGACGCGAACGCGATCCTCTCCTGGTGCCACGATCGGGGCGTCCTCTACCTCAACACGAGCGTCGAGGTCTGGGACCCCTACGGCGACGCCCGGTCGATGACGCCGCAGGAGCGCACGCTCTACGTCCGACACATGGCGATGCGCGAACTGCGCGATTCGTACGAACGACCGGGGGCGACCGCCGTGGTCGAACACGGCGCGAATCCGGGACTCGTCTCGCACTGGACGAAGCAGGCGCTCGTCGACATCGCGACCGCCGCGGTGCGGGACGGCCTCGCGAAGGCGGCCGTCCCGGCTGCGCTCGAGGCCGAACGCTACGGCGATCTCGCCGAGGCCCTCGGCGTGAAGGTGATCCACATCGCCGAGCGGGACACGCAGATCTCCGACCGGCCGAAGCTCGTCGACGAGTTCGTGAACACGTGGAGCATCGCCGGCTTCCACGAGGAGGGCATCGCCCCCGCGGAGATGGGCTGGGGCACCCACGAGCGGACGCTCCCCGCCGACGCCTACGAGCACGCCGAGGGCCCCCGGAACCAGATCTGCCTCGCCCGGCCCGGCGCGATGACCTGGGTCCGGTCCTGGGTCCCCCACCACGAGATCAACGGGATGGTGATCCGCCACGGCGAGGCGTTCACGATCGCCGACCACCTCACGACGTGGAACGCCGACGGCTCGGCCCGGTACCGGCCGACCGTGCACTACGCGTACTGTCCGACGGACCTCGCGATCGCCTCGATGCGCGAGCTCTCCGCGCGCAACTGGGAGCTTCCCCCGAAGCTCCGGATCATGAACGAGGAGATCACCGACGGAGAGGACCGACTCGGCGTCCTCCTCATGGGGCATCCGTACACGGCGTGGTGGACGGGCTCCCTCCTGTCGATCCACGAGGCCCGACGGCACGCTCCCGGCCAGAGCGCGACGACGCTCCAGGTCGCGGCGAGCATCCTCGGGGCGCTCACGTGGATCGTCGCGAACCCCGAGCGCGGCATCCTCGTCCCCGACGACCTCCCGTGGCGCGAGGTGCTCGCGGTCGCGGAACCGTTCCTCGGCGAGCACTGGAGCGGGGCGGCGGACTGGACGCCCGTGCGGGATCGCTACGACGTCTTCGAGGGCTGGCGGTCGCACCGCTACGACGATGACCCCTGGCAGTTCGCGAACTTCCTCGTCGACTGAACGCGTGGGGCGGGCAGGACTCGAACCTGCGACCGACGGATTATGAGTCCGCTGCTCTGACCGACTGAGCTACCGCCCCTGCGGCGCATTGTCGCACCACGGTCGCGGCCGGGGAGGGTGCGACCGCCCCCGACTCAGCAGGAGGGCGCGACGCCCCCGCTCGCGGGCGTGGATCGGGAGGTGTTCGCGGTCTGGTACACGCACTGCGCCGACGTGCCGTTGAACTTCGGTCCGGCCATGCCCGAGCCGCGGGTGTAGCCCCAGGAGTTCACCGAGAAGATCGGCCCGGAGCCGGCCGTCTGCATCCAGGGGCCGCCCGACGAACCGCCGGAGAGGGTGCACGAGCCGAGCCACCAGTTCGCGGAGCCGTTCGTCCCGAGGGTCTCCCCGCAGTAGCGGAAGAGCGGATCCCTCGAGTACGAGTAGCCGAGGGCCCACGAGTAGGCGTTCGCCGGCGCCGCGAACGACACGGCGAGTGATCCCGCGGCGATCTCGAGGGAGTCGTCGGCCGCGGTGAGCCCCGCGGTGTGTCGACCCGACGTCGGGACGACGTAGAAGCCGTAGTCCCACGGGATGTTGTCCGGGAACACGCGGGTCGTCCAGTTCACGTCGACGACACCGTACGTGGGTGCCCAGCACCCGATCGGGTCGTTCCCGCAGTTCCAGTCGGTGCCCGTCCCGGTCGTCCCCGACTGGTTCGGGATGAACAGGACGTTCGTCGCGAACGCCTTGCCAGCGTCGTCGTAGACGCAGTGCGCCGCGGTGACGATGAGCGACTGTCCCGAGACGGTGTCGGTCGCGACCGTCCCGCTGCAGACGTAGTACGAGCTCCCCATCTGGAAGAGGATGCGGCCCGCGGCGTTCTGGACCGCGCCGCCCCCCGTCCACGTCGCATCCGCGACGGTCGCGGGAGTACCCGACACGGTGAACGTGAGCGTCGACGACGTCGTGGTGTTGCGCGTCGTGTCCGTCGCCGTGACCCACCACGACCACGTCCCCGCGGCGAGGTTGCTCACGACGGCGCTCCACGTCGAACCCGACGCGGTGGGCGTGACGGACTGGGTCTTCGTCGTCCCCGAGCGCCGGAGCGAGAACCGCACCGAGCGGACCCCATCGGCATCGGTCACCGTCGCGGAGAACGTCGACGTGGGCTGGACCGTCGCCGAGGCCGCCGGGACCATGTCCGTGATCGAGGGACCCGGCGCCGCGGTCGGCGTCGGGGTCTTCCCGTACGGGGTGAGGGTCCCATCGAGGGCGCGGAGGTACCCGCGACCGCGCGCGTCGACGACGAGATCGCGGGGGGTGGCCTGGGCGATGCGCTCCGGGGTCCAGAAGTCGAAGACGCGCTGGGCGGCGGCCGACGGGCCGTCACCGGTGCCGGTCGGAGCGGTCGGCGCCGCCGACGCGCTCACCGAGAGACCGGCGATGGCGAGGAGCGTCGCGAGGCTCAGGGCCAGTGTGCGTCGCATAGACGAATCCTACCGAAGGCTCGGCACGCGTCCCGGAGACCGCAGGTCAGGCTCGGCGCTCACGGCCGCCGGACGACCTTCCGCCGGGACCGGTGCCCCCGGACGATGGCGAGCGCGCTCGGCGGCAGGCCCCAGTGGTCGGCGAGCACCCGCAGGAGCGCGGCGTTCGCGGCACCGTCGATCGGGCGGGCGCGGAGGTGGACGACGATCGACCCGTCGAGCTCTTCGACGACACGGTCCCCCGCGCGACTCCCGGGCCTCACGGACACGGCGTGGTCCGACACGATCCCCTCAGGCCCCGAGAGGGAACTCCGCGGGCAGGCGCACCGACAGGCAGCTCACCCCGCCGTCCATCTTCCGGAACTCCGACACGTCCACGTCGACGACGTCGAGCCCGGCCGCCTGGAACGCGGCGACGGTCCGGGGGAACCCCGCCGGCACGATGACGACGCCATTCACCCGGATGCAGTTCGCGGCGTAGGCCTCGCGGTCGTCGACGACGATGCGGTCGGAAGCGGCGAGCGCGGCGTGGCGGGCGAGCGCCCCCACGACGGCGACGCGGTCGTCGCCGAGCCAGGACAGGCCGCTCTTCAGGTGCAGGAGCTCGCCGGGGGGGACCTCCACGGTCTCCGCGGCGAAGCCCCAGGCGGCGAGGAGCCCCGCGAGCTGCGCCGCGCCGTCGGCGTCGGTCCGCGCCGACCGTCCGAGGAGGAACCGCTCCCCCACCTGGCAGATGTCGCCTCCGTCCACGGTGCCGGGTGCCTCGATCGTCGCGACGGGGGCGCCGAGCCGCGCGAGCACCTCGGGCATCGCGACGGACT
>JBJTIF010000023.1:0-26584 GCA_046094825.1 Actinomycetota bacterium | reverse complement strand
CCGCGCAGGGACGCATGTCCGCGTGGATCGTCGGGTCGCTGCCGTTGGGCTTCCTCGCGTTCCTCACGCTCCTCACCGGTCCGTCGATCGTCGCGACGTTCGCGACGCCGCTCGGCGCGGTGCTCCTCGTCGTCGGCCTCGGACTCGAGCTCGGCGCGGTCGTCTGGATGCGACAGATCCTCGCGGTGCGGGCATGAGTGCGGCCGCGGTCTTCGCCGGGTTCACGGCGGTGCTCGCCGTCGCGGCCGTCGCGGTCCGTGGGGCGCCGCTCCGGGCTGTCGCCGCGATCGGCGCGCCGGGAGTCGCGACGCCGAGCGGCGCAGGGGTTTCGGGTGCGTCGGGATCCGGAGGATGGACGTCCGGGGTTCGGACGCCGACCGGCATCGGGCCGCGCCCCGCGGATGAGCTCCCGCTCCTCCTCGACCTCCTCGCGACCGCCACGGCGGCGGGCATGTCGGGCACGGTCGCGTTCGGGGCGGCGGCGACCGCGCTCCGCGGGCCGCTCGGTGCGTCGCTCCGCGCGGTCGCCGCCGCCGCGTCGCTCGGCGGTCCGCTCCCCGATGGGATCCGTGGCGCGGCGAACGACCTCGACCTCCCGGACCTAGGACGCGCCGC
The DNA here is from genome assembly GCA_046094825.1 of Actinomycetota bacterium. GTDB lineage: Bacteria > Actinomycetota > UBA4738 > UBA4738 > HRBIN12 > JBJTIF01. Next base: position 25,969 of record JBJTIF010000023.1, on the reverse strand, counting down.
GTCGATCCTCGAGCGGAGCGGGTCGCTCGGCGTCCCGGTCGCCGTCGCGCTCGGCGAGCTCGCCGAGGAGCACCGTCGCGCGCGCCGCCGCGCCGCGGAGCAGCGCGCGCGGACCGCGCCCGTCCGGATGCTCTTCCCGCTCGTGTTCCTCGTGCTGCCGGCGTTCCTCCTCCTCACCGTCGTACCGATGCTGCTCGCGACCCTCGGGTCGCTCGGATGAAGGGGGTTCCGATGTTCGTTCCGCGGTGGGTGTCCAGGGCGGTCATCGCACGGGTCCGCGGGGAGGAGGGCCAGACCACCGCCGAGTACGCGCTCGTGATTCTCGCCGCCGCCGCCGTCGCGGTCGTGCTCATCGCGTGGGCGCGATCGTCCGGCGCGCTCCCCGATCTCTTCGACTCGATCATCGATCAGGTGGCGGGGAGTGCGCAGTGAGGACGGCGGTCGCGAGCGGGGATCCGCGGTGGTGGAGTTCGCGCTCGTCCTGCCGTTCGTCTTCCTCGCCCTCCTCGCGGTCGTCCGGGTCGGGCTCGTCGCCCGCGATGCGCTCCTCGTGCGCGAGGCCGCGCGCGCGGGCGCTCGGGAGGCGGCGGTCACCGAGGAGGCCGAACGGATCGATGCCGCGGTGATCGCGGCCGCGCCGGGGCTCGACGCCGATCGCCTCGAGGTCGTCGTGACGCGGACCGGGGTGCGGGGCGAACCCGTCACCGCGGTGGTGCGCTACGAGCACATCCTCGGCGGTGACGGATGGGGGCTGGTACCCGATGCCGTCCGGCTCGAGGCGACCGCCGTCATGCGGCAGGAGTTCGGATGAGCGAGGACCGCGGCTCGGTCTCCGTCGTCGTCGCGGCGAGCGTCGCCGCGCTCCTCCTCCTCGGGCTCGGCGTGCGGGATCTCGCGGTCGTCGCGCTCGCGGGTGGACGGGCGGCGAGCGCCGCCGACGCGGCGGCGCTCGCCGCGGTGCAGGCGATGGCGATGCCCCCGTTCGACGATCCCCGCGTCGTCGCGGCCGAGTACGCGGAGCGCAACGGCGCCGAACTCGTCGGGTGTCGGTGCGAGGCGTCGTTCTACGAGGCCGACGTCACCGTGGCGATCGCGGTCGGCGGGCTGTGGCTGGCTCCCGACGGCCTCGTCGTGCGGCGCTCGGCTCGGGCGGTCGTCGACCTGCCGCCCCCGATCCCCTCGGCGGGCTGAGGGGGCGGGTCAGCCGACCGCGCGCCGCACGAGCGCGCGGATCTCCTTCTCGACCGCGGGCGTGACCTCCGTGAGCGCGTAGGCGGCCGGCCACATCGTGCCCGCATCGAGTCTCGCCTGGTCGCTGAATCCGAGGGTCCCGTAGCGGGTCCCGAACTTCTTGGCGTCCTGGTAGAAGACGACGATCTTGCCCTCGCGGGTCGCGTACGCGGGGAACCCGTACCACGTGCGCGGGATGAGGTCGGGTGCCACCGACCGGACGATCTCGTGGACCTTCTTCGCGATCGCCCTGTCGAAGGGCGGCATCCCGGCGATCCGTGCCAACACCTGCTGCTCGCCATCGACGCCGGCCTTCTGAGCCTTCAGTTCGGCGGCGCGCTCCTTCATCGCCGCGCGCTCCTCGGCGGAGAAGCCGGAGGAGGACGCCTTCTTCGCAGGGGGCTTCTTCGCCGTCGGCTTCTTCGACGGCTTCTTGGCGGCGGGCACGGACGGCCCCTAGACCCAGACGCTGAGCGTCGCGCCCATCGCGACGATCACGAGCAGGTCCGCGCCGCTCTCGAGGAGCCACACCGTCCAGCCGTGACCGCCGAAGAGCCGGTGTCCCAGCGCCGCGCCGACGATCGCGATCCCGACGAGGAGTCCGACGAGCGCGCCCTGCGCGAGCGTCGCGTCGTCGTACGCCGCGCCGATCAGCACCGCGAGGACGATCGCCTGCGCGAGCGTCGAGAAGAGCGCGGAGCCGAAGAGGATGCCCATGTTCTGCCCGTTGCCGGGCTGCTGGTCGCCCTTGCCCATCGCGCGCCACCACACCGGGAAGAACGTCTTCTCGTTGAACCAGAAGAAGCTCGCGAAGAACCCGACGAGGGCCGCGACGAAGATGCCGAGCCCCGGAACGTCGAACATCATCTAGCCCTCCTCGATCGCCTGCACGAGCACCGCGCACCACTGCGGGATGTCGTCGACGACCCTACCCCACACGAGATTTCCGTCGCGTATGGCCGGTTCGTCGACCCAGGTCGCGCCGGCGTTCTCGAGGTCATCCTTGATACCGAGGCTCCCGACCGCACGGCTGCCGCGGATGATGCCGGCCGAGGCCCCGACCCACCCTGCATGGCAGATCATCCCGACGATCGCGCCGCGCGCGTGGACCGCCCGGGTGAGGTCGAGGACCGCCTGCGAGCGGCGGAGCTTGTCGGGGGCCCAGCCGCCGGGGATCACGAGGGCGTCGAGGTCCTCGGCCCGGAGCGACGCGACATCGACGTCGGGGGTCGCGGAGAGCGCGTTCTTGCCCCGGACGGCGACCCCGGGCTTCGTCCCCGCGAGGGCGACGACAGCGCCCTCCTCACGGAGGCGCATGACGGTGACCCAGAACTCGAGGTCCTCGAACCCTTCGTCGACGAGGACCGCGACGCGCTTTCCGGTCAGGCGCCCGGCCATCGCAGTCGCGGGGATGTCGGCGAGCCACCGCGTCGCCGCCGCCGCGATCCCAGGAGGACGAGCGGGATCCACGGCACGGCGAGCCCCGCGGGTGCCGGCGGGGGCGTGTAGCCGGGGCATCCTTCGACCGGTGGATCGCAGGGGTCGACGTAGCCCGGACATCCCGGCTGCGTGTTGTCGATCGAGCATGGGTCGACGTAGCCCGGGCATCCGGCCTGCGTGCTCGGGCAGGGAGACGGTGACACGCCACCTCCGCCGAAGTCGGTCGAGGGCCAGACGATCTTCGACTTCGTCGGCGACGGGGTCTTCGTCGGAGACGGCGAGACCGGCGCGACGACGATGATCGGCGCGGGCGGGGCGGGCGCCGGCCCCTCGGGGAGTGCGCCCGTCTCCGACGGGACGGCGACGAGGAGCTGCGGCGACGATGCCGCGCGTCCATCGGGCGCGACCGTCGCGACCGCGTAGTAGTAGTAGCGCTGCGGTTCGACGTCCCCGTCGCTGAACCACGGGTCGTTCGACTCGGCGATCGCGACGCCGTCGCGGTAGATCACGTAGGTGAGCGGGCCGTCGAGCGCGGGCACCTCCCAGGCGAGGTCGACGCGCTTCGGCGTCACGCGGTCGGCACGGAGGCCGACGACATCGATCGTGACGGGCACGGGGGAGAGGCTCGGATCGGCGATCTGCGGGCCGGGCAGCACGACGTCGCGGGAGAGCACGCCCGTCACCGCGAACGCGGAGACCGGCAGCGCGAGGGCCACGATCGCCGCGGCGACCTGTCGGCGCCCGAAGGAGATCGGCCGCGAGAGCCGCGAGGTGCGCGTCGGCTCGGAACCCTCGGAGCGGGTGCGCTCCTTCTCGCGCTTCGGGGGTCGACGCTTCGCGGTGCGACGCTTGCCACGCCGGTCGGCAGGCATGCCGATCCACAGCCGCTCGTCGTCGTAGGGGAGGTAGCCGGCGGAGAGCTTCGGGGCGTCTCCCGGGTTCGTCCCGGAGGCCTCCGGCCTCCCGTCCGCGTGCTCGTCGTTGCGGTCCATGGGCTCCCCGTCCTCCCCCCCGAGGCCTTGAGGCTACTACGGCGCGCGCCTCCCGGGAGGCTCCGCCGGGGCGCCGGGGTAGGGTCGTCCCATGGGCTTCCTCGACCGCCTCCGGACCCCGGTGCGCTGGGCGGTGGCGGCCGGGATGGCGGTCGCGGGGACCGGGCACTTCGTGGCCACGGAGGCGTTCCTCGGGCAGACCCCGGACTTCCTGCCATGGCGCCGGGAGATCGTCTGGGTGAGCGGGGTCGTCGAGCTCGGGTTCGCCGCCGCCCTGCTCCTCCTGCCCCGGCACCGACGGCTCGTCGGGCGCCTCCTCGCGGCCTTCTTCGTCGCGATCTTCCCGGGCAACCTCTACCAGGCCTTCGCGGGCACCTCGACGTTCGGCCTCGATACCCCGGTCGAACGCTGGTCGAGGCTCCTGCTGCAACCGGTGTTCGTCGTCGTCGCGCTGTGGGCGACCTCGGGCGGGGGGTACCATCGAGGTGCGGAGGATGCCGCACGGCGTCCCGATCCCGCGCCGGACGAGGAGGAGCGACCCGCATGAGCGTGCGCGAGCGGAACGACGAGCGCGTGGTGAGCGACCGGCTCATCGACCAGATGGAGACGTGGTCGGCGCACAACTACCACCCGCTCCCCGTCGTCATCGCCGAGGCCGAGGGCTCGTGGGTCACGGACGTCGAGGGCAGGCGCTACCTCGACATGCTCGCCGCGTACTCCGCGCTGAACTTCGGCCATCGCCACCCGCGGCTCGTCGAGGCCGCGAAGCGCCAGCTCGATCGCGTGACGCTCACCTCGCGCGCGTTCCACAACGACCTCCTCGGCGAGTTCTGCGAACAGCTCGCGACCCTCTGCGGCATGGAGATGGTCCTGCCGATGAACACCGGCGCGGAGGCCGTCGAGACCGCGGTGAAGACCGCGCGGCGCTGGGGCTACGACGTGAAGGGTGTCGCGAAGGACAAGGCGAAGGTCGTCGTGTGCGGCGGCAACTTCCACGGCCGCACGATCACGATCATCTCGTTCTCGGACGACCCCTCCTCCTACGGTGGGTTCGGGCCGTACACGCCGGGGTTCGTCCAGGTCCCCTACGGCGACGTCGCGGCGCTCGAGGCCGCGATCGACGACGACACCGTGGCGTTCCTCGTCGAGCCGATCCAGGGCGAGGCGGGCATCATCGTCCCGGGCGAGGGCTACCTCGCCGCCGCGCGACGCATCTGCACCGAGCGCAACGTCCTGCTCATCGCCGACGAGATCCAGTCCGGTCTCGGGCGGACGGGCACGACGTTCGCGGTCGAGCACGAGAGCGTCCAGCCCGACCTCTTCATCCTCGGCAAGGCCCTCGGCGGCGGCATCGTGCCGATCTCCGCGGTCGTGTCGCGCCGCGATGTCCTCGGCGTGATCCACCCCGGCGAACACGGATCGACGTTCGGCGGCAACCCGCTGGCGTGCGCCGTCGGCCTCGAGGTGCTCGACATCCTCCGCGGCGGCGAGTACCAGCGACGCTCGGCGGATCTCGGACGCGACCTCCTCGCGCGGCTCCGCGCCGACGCGCCGGCGCACGTCGCGGAGATCCGCGGCCGCGGCCTGTGGATCGGCGTCGAGATGCACCCCGGCGGCACGAAGGCCCGCGCGTACTGCGAGCGCCTCATGGACGCGGGTGTGCTCGCGAAGGACACGCACGAGACGACGATCCGGCTCGCGCCGCCGCTCTCGATCTCGGAGGACGACCTCGCGTGGGGCGCCGATCGCCTCCTCGAGACGCTCTCCGCGCCGGACCTCGCGCCCGCCCGGTAGATGCACCCGGCGGTCGAGCCGCTCGCGTTCCTGCTCGGCACCTGGACGGGCGAGGGTGACGGCGCGTTCCCGACGATCTCGCCGTTCCGCTACCGCGAGGAACTCCGCTTCACGGAGAACGGCAAGCCCTTCGTCGCGTATTCGCAGCGCACCTGGGCGCTCGACGACGGTCGTCCGCTCCACGGCGAGTCCGGCTACCTCCGTCCGCTCGCGGACGGCGTCGGCGTCGAGTACGTGCTCGCGCAGCCGACGGGCCTCGCGGAGATCGGCGCGGGGTCGCTGCGCGGGACCCGCCTCGCGCTCGCCGCGCGGGTGACGCGGACGGCGACGGCGGTCGCGGTCGAGGAGGTCGAACGCGAGCTCGAGGTCGACGGCGACGTCCTGCGCTACGAGCTGCGGATGTCGCTGCCGGAGGTCACGCTCCGCCGCCACCTCACCGCGACGCTCCGTCGGACGGTGGACGCATGAGGACCTCACGGTTCCCGACCCGCGCCGCACGCGATCTCGAGGGCGCGCGTCGGCGGGTGCCCGACGACCTCGACGGCGAGCCGCGCGTGCTCCTCGTCGCGTTCGATCGGTTCCAGCAGTCGACGGTGAACGCCTGGGTCGCGGCGCTCGAGGGGGAGCGCCGCCGCGCGCCCGGGATGCGGATCTACGAGATCCCGACGATCGGGACGCAGTGGCGATGGGCACGTCCGTTCATCGACGGCACGATGGTGGCGGCGATCCCCGACGAGGACGTGCGTCGTCGCACGCTCACGATCTACGCGCCGGTCGCTCCGATCCTCCGAGCGCTCGGACTCGCCGACCGCTCGGAGGTGTGCGCGGTCGTGCTCGCGCCGGACGGCTCCGTGCGCGCGCGGGCGGTCGGTGCGCCGACACCCGAGTCGCTCCGCGCGCTCGTCGAGGCGCTGTGAGTCCGGTCGCGCCGGCCTCCGCGTACGACGTCGGGGCGGAGGCGCTCGGGGAGCGACTCCGCGCGTGGGGCGAACCCGCGTACCGCGTGAAGCAGGTGCTCGACGGGCTCTGGCGTCGCGGCGCGACGTACGAGGACATGACCGGGCTCCCGGTCGCCCTCCGCGAGCGGCTCGCGACGGAGTTCCCGATCGGCGTCGAGCTCGTCGACGAGCGCACCGCCGACCGCGGCGCGACCCGCAAGGGATTGCTCCGGCTCGGCGGGCGGCACCTCATCGAGGTCGTGCTCATGGGGTACGAGGACCGCGTCACCGCGTGCATCTCGTCGCAGGCGGGCTGCGCGATGGACTGCGGGTTCTGCGCGACGGGGCAGATGGGTCTGCTCGGCAACCTCACCGCCGGCCAGATCGCCGCGCAGGTCGCGTGGGCGCGCCGCGAGGCTGCGCGCCTGCCCGCGTCGACCCCGCGTCGGCTCACGAACGTCGTCTTCATGGGGATGGGCGAGCCGCTCGCGAACGAACGCCACGTCTTCGCCGCGATCGCGCGGATGACGGCCGACGACGGGATGCGCCTCGGGTCGCGCCACATCACGCTCTCGACGGTCGGCCTCGCTCCGGGGATCCGGCGGCTCGCGGACGTGCACCCGCAGGTCGGTCTCGCGGTGAGCCTCCACGCCGCCGACGACGAGACGCGCTCGCGGCTCGTACCCCCGAACGAGCGGTGGCCCCTCGCGGTCCTCGAGGCGGCGATCGCGGCGTGGCGTGAGCGCACGCACCGGCGCCCGTCGCTCGAGTGGGCGATGATCGCGGGCGAGAACGATTCCGATGCGCAGGCCCGGTTGCTCGCGCCGATCGCGCGACGGCTCCGCGCGCACGTGAACCTCATCCCGCTGAACCCGACGCCGGGGTGGCCGACGCAGCCGAGCTCCGCGCGGCGGATCCGGGGGTTCGTCGCGGTCCTCGAGCGGGCGGGCGTGAACGTCACCGTCCGCGACACGCGCGGACGCGCGATCGACGCGGCGTGCGGGCAGCTGCGCCTGTCGCACGCCGCCGGGGTGGGCGCCGCCCCGGACGTCGCCGCCCGGTAGCGGCGACCCGGCGCGACTACAGTCGGCCCGTGACCCCCCGCGCGCGCGTCGCCGTGCTCGCCTCCGCGCTCTCGATGCTCGCGGTCGCGGCCTACGCGGCGGTGCCGACGTCGCCGTTCCAGCCGGTCCTGCCGCCGGGGGCGGGACCGACCGGCCCCCTGCGGTGGCTCGGCGAGGCGCTCGGGTTCGACGGCCTCCGCGGCGATGGGGCGGCGTTCGGCGGCGCGCTGCTGCTCGCCGCGGCGGCCGCGGCGTTCGTCGCCCTCGTCGCGGCGGTCGCGCGCGGCGCGGTGCCGCTCCGCGCGGTCCTCGCGGTCGCGATCGGCGCGCAGCTCGCGGTCGTGTTCCTGCCGCTCCTGTTCTCGCGCGACGTGTACTCGTACGCGGCGTACGGGCGCATCGTCGCCGTCCACGGAGCGAACCCGTACCTCGTGACGCCGCTCGACATCGCGGGCGACCCGATCGTCGCGTTCGTCGGCGAGAAGTGGATCGACACGCCCTCGGTCTACGGGCCGGCGTGGAGCTCGATCGCGGCGGGCGTCGCTGCCATCGCGCCGACGCCCGCCGCCGCGGTCGCATGGTTCCGCGCCATCGCGATCGTCGCCGGCGTCGCGACGACGCTCCTCCTCGTCCCCGTCGCACGGCGCGTCGCGCCGGGACGGGAGGCGCTCGCCGTCGCCCTCTTCGGCTGCAACCCCGTCGTCGTGTTCCACACGATCGCGAGCGGCCACAACGACGCCCTCGTCGCGCTCGGGGTGCTCGGCGCGCTCGGGCTCGTCGCGGTCGGTCGGACCACGCTCGCGGCGATCGCGCTGTCGCTCGCGGCGCTCGTGAAGGCGCCGGCCGCGGTGCCGCTCGTCCTCCTCCTCGTGTGGCTCGCGGCGCGATCCGGGCCGGGGGAGCGGTGGCGGGCCGTGCGGGGGCCGCTCCTCGCATCGTTCGCCGTCGGCCTCGTCGCGGCCGGGCCGTACCTCCAGACCGAGGACCCGACCCTCGGCTTGCTCGAGCTGGCCTCCCACGAGGGGTGGCTCGCCCCGTCGCGGTTCGTCGCCCGGCTCCTCGATCTCGCTGCGCCGGGCCTCCCGCTCGCCGCGATCGCGCGGACCTCGTTCGCGGTGGTCCTCGCGGTCGGGCTCGTCGCGGTCGGACGTCTCCTCGCCCGTCGCGCGGACGGCGGCGTCGCGAGCCTCGGCGCGGCGTGGGGCTGGGGCCTGCTCCTCCTCATGCTGCTCGGCCCCGTCCTCCTGCCCTGGTACGTCGCGTGGGTGCTCCCGGTCGCGTGGCTCCTGCCGCGCGTCCCCGCCGTCGCGGTCGCCGGGACGTCGGTCGCCCTCGCCGTGTCGCTCTTCGCGACGGAACCGGCCCGCGTCGCGTCGGCGTTCCGCGCGAACCTCTTCCTCGGGCACTGGGTGATCACGCCCATCGTCATCGTGCTGCTCGTCCTCGCCGCTCGTGACCTCCGCGCGCGGCTACGCGCGGGGCTCGCGATCGCGGGCGATCCGCTCGCGACGGGCGAGGACGCGCCGCGCGAGCGGCCCCGACCCGACGGCGACCGCTGACGCGACGAGCGGTCCGACGCTCCCCGTGAGCGGGAGTCCGATCCGCTCGAGGGGGAACGCGACGAGGATCGCGAAGCCCATCCCGACGGCGGGCGCGAGCGCCACGGTGCCCGGCACGTCGGCGATCCCCGCGATGCGCGTCCACGCCCACCCACCCGCACCGAGGAGCGCGAGGGCGGCGATCGCGATCGCGGTCGGGAGCCATGGGGCGTAGGGCTCGACGGGTTCGACGACGGACGATGGCGCGAACCCCTCGGGGACGGGGTCGACGGCGACGTCGTCGGCGACGAGCGTCCACGGTGCGCCGCGCGCCTCGCGCTCGGCGAAGGGGACGACGAGGATGCGCTGCGCGGGTCCGCCGCGCGCCGCGGTCGCCGCACGCACGTCGGCGGCCGTCCGGGCGCCGATCGCGACGCCCTCGCGTCCCGGCGCGGAGCCGACGGCGGTGACGACCACGTCGCGGATCCGCCCGGGTGGGACGGTCGCGCGGATCGCGTTGCCCGAGAGCGTGAGGAGGAACGCGCTCTGCTCGCTCCCGACCGGGGCGACGAGCGCGCGACCGGGGGCGGCGACGGCGACCGCGTTCGCGACGCGGAGCGCCGCGAGGTCGCGGTCGTCGAGGAAGGGTTCCTGACGGAGCCACGAGGCGCCCGCGCCGAAGAGCATCGCGCCGACGAGCGCGGCGGCCGCGAGCCGACCGACGACGCGCGGGCCACCGACGGTGCGCGCGAGGCGCACCGCGCCGAGCGCGGCGAGGAGCGGCATCGCGAACGCGAACGTCACGAAGCGGTCGATCGGCAGGAGACCCGTCGCGAACGCGACGACCGCGCCGCCCGCGGCGACGACGACCCAGGCGGCGAGGATCCGTTCGACGGTCGAGCGTCCGCGGGCGCCCCGGAACTCGACCCCGACCCCGACCGCGGCGAGCGGCAGGATGCCCCACGGCGCGTAGCGCGTCCACCGTGCCAGGAACCGTTCGCGGTACGCGCGCTCGAGGACGTCGCCGAGGCCGACGCGGCGCAGGAACGCATCGCGCGAGGTGTCGACGAGGAGCGGCGAGGGGCCGAGGAGGAGCGCGAGGCCGACGAGCGCGAGGATCGCGGCGCCTCCGGCGACGACCGCGAGGAACCGCCGCGCGTCGTCGCGGTCGTCGCGCCACGCGAGCGCCGCGGCGACGATGAGGATCGCTGCGCCGACCGCGAGGAAGACGACGCCGAAGACGAGCGTCGCGAGGTAGCCGGTCGCGACGTGCACCGCGAAGGTCCCGACGAGCGCCCCGGCGAGGATCCACGTCGGACGGTCGTCGGGTCGAGCGACGCGGACGAGGGCTGCACCCGCGACCCCGGTGGCGATCCCGCCCGCGATCTCGAGCGCGGCGAGCACGGCGCTCGCCGGCGCGTGGAGCGTCCCCGAGAGGACGAGCGCGAGGGCGGGCACCCCGGGACGCGTGACCGCCGAGAGGCCCTCGACGCCGACGAGCCGGGTCCACCAGAGGTAGACGGGGGCGTCCGGACCGACGGGGAAGGTGAAGCCCCTCGCGACGCCCGGACCCGCGAACCAGATGAGGAGCCCCGCGGCGAGCACGCCGAACGCGACGAGGTCGCGTCGCGTGGTCGGGCTCGCGGGCACGGGGGAACCTTATCCCCGCCTTATCCCCCCCTTTGCCCCGCCCTCACCGAGCGGTTCCTAGGCTCTGCCCACGGATCGGGGTCCACGTGGGTCCCGCCGCACGGATGAGGGAGGTCCAGATGCGCAAGGGCATGGCACTCGGGCTCGCCGGCATCGTCGCCGCGAGCCTCGTGGGCGCGATCGCGCTGCTCGGCGGACGGGTCGACGCGGCGCAGGCCGGCGCGACGACGGAGCCGCAGGTCATCACCGAGCACCGCACGATCACGAAGTACCGCACGGAGACGGTCGCGCCCGAGGTCATCGTCGTCGCGTCGCCGGCGTCCTCGTCCGTCGAGGACGACGACGCGCAGGGCGAGGATGCGTCCAGCGAGGAGCCGGAGTCGACCGAGTCGAGCCCCGCGGAGTCCGAGGCGACCTCCTCCCCGTCCCCCGTCGAGGGGTCGGACTCGGGTTCCTCGAGCGACGACCACGCGTCCCTCGACGGCCACGGGGAATCGCACGATGACTGAGGGGCTCCACCGCGCTGCCCGCACGCGACTGGGCAAGGGTGCGCTCCGCACCTGGGCCTGGGTGTCGAGCGGGGTCGCCTTCCTCCTGCCGTTCGGCGCGCTCTCCGCGGCGCCGAAGCCGGCCGAGCCGGATGCGGCACCATCCCCGTCCGTCGTCGTGCGGCGCCTCGTGACGCACCGCGTGATCGTCCGCCGCGTCGTCCAGCCCGCGCCGCGCATCGTGTACGCGAACGGCACGACGTCGAGCGCGACGGCGACCGCGACAGCGACGCCGTCGACGACGACCACGACGAAGACGAAGACGGGCACCACCTCGGGCGGGACCACGTCCGGAGGCACCACCTCGGGCGGGACCACGTCCGGGGGGACCACGTCCGGAGGAACCACCTCGGGCGGGACGACCTCCGGGGGAACGACCTCCGGCGGTGGGGGAGCGACGACCGGAGGCTCGTGATGCTCGAGGTCGGACGCTCGGTCGGGTTCCGCGCGATGGGGACGGATGTCCGCGTCTTCGTCCAGGAGGAGGCCGCAGAAGGCCTCGTCGCTCGCGTCGCGGAGATCGTCCGCGCGGAGTTCGAGGAGCAGGAGGGGCGCTTCTCGCGGTTCCGCGGGGACAGCGAGCTCTCGCGCGTGAACGCCTCGGACGGTCGCACGAGCGACATCTCCTCGACCTTCGCGGAGGTCGTCGCGATGGCGCTCCGCGCCGCGGAGGCCTCGGGCGGACGCTTCGACCCGACCGTGCTCGGCGCGGTCGTCGCCGCCGGCTACGACCGCGATTTCGACGACGTCGTCGCGGGTGCGCGTGACGTCCTCCACCCCGCGCGCCCGGCCGACCGGTGGCGCGAGGTCATCCTCGAGGGTGACCGGATCACGCTCCCGACCGACGCCGGGCTCGATCTCGGCGGCATCGTGAAGGGATGGACGTGCGACCGCGCGTCCGCGCTCGCCCTCGACGCGGGACTCGCCTGGGTCCTCGTGGACGCGGGCGGCGACCTCCGGCTCATGGGCGACGCCCCACGCATCGCGGTCGGCGTCGAGGACCCCGACGACCCCGCGAGGACGCCGTTCATGCGGATCGGTATCGAAGACGGGGCCCTCGCGACATCCTCCACCACCCGTCGTCGCTGGGGCCACGACGCGCACCACCTCATCGATCCGCGCACGTCGCTGCCCTCGCGCACGGGCGTCGCCCAGGCGACGGCGTGGGCAGCGACGTGCGCGGAGGCGGAGGTCGCGGCGAAGGAGCTCCTCCTCGGCGGCGAGGACGACCTCGACCGCATCCCGGGCGTCCTCGTCCTCGAGGAAGGTCGCGTCGTCACGAGCCTCGCGGAGGCCGCGTGACGACCTGGAACCTCCTGCGCGCCGCCGGCATCGGCTCGTACGTGATGCTGTTCCTCTCGTTCGCGTGGGGGCTCCTGTCGACGACCGCGTTCTTCGGCAAGCGCCTCGCGCGTCCTTCGATCACGCTGCTCCACCAGTTCTTCTCGACGACCGGCCTCATCCTCCTCGCGGCGCACATGGCGCTCCTGTTCGTCGACCCGTGGATGCCGTTCGACCTCGGCGAGCTCCTGATCCCGGGACGGAGCACGTACGAGCCCCTCGGCGTCGGCCTCGGGATCGTCTCGATGTACCTGAGCGTCGTCATCGTCGTCTCGTCGTGGCTCCGCAAGGGGATCGGACCCAACGTCTGGCGCGCGCTCCACCTGCTCGCGACCCCCGCGTTCGCGCTCTCGTTCCTCCACGGATTCCTCGCGGGGACGGACTCGTCCCGGCCGTGGATGTGGTGGCTCTACGTCGCGACCGGCGTCGCCGCGGTGTTCCTGCTCGTGTTCCGCGCCCTCACGGCGCGTCCCCCGCGGAGCTCGCGCGCCGCCGGGGCGCGCGGCGATCAGTCGTCGTCGCCCGGGCCCTCGCGGTCGCCGTCGCCGTCGGTCCGGTCGTCGTCCCGCGCGGCGTCGGTCCGCGTCGGGGTCGGCGACGCCGAGGGCGACACCGTCTCCTGATCGTCGTCGTCCTGCGGTGACCCGACCGCGGAGGGGCTCGGTGTCGCCGCCGTCGGCGTCTCCGTGAGCGAGGGGACGAGCGCGGGGAAGTCATCCACGTCGGAGGGTTCGTCGAGTCCCTCACGCACGAGCGCGAGCGCGCCCATCGCGAAGGCCGCCGCGAGGAGGATGCCGATGAGTCCCAGGACGACCGCGCGCGCGGGCTTCATCGCCGGTCCTCCGCGACGAGGGGGAACGTCGCCGTCGCCGACGTGCGTCCGTCCTCCGAGGTGAGCGAGAACGCGCCGCCGGATCGTTCGGTGAGCTCGCGCGCGATCGCGAGCCCGAGCCCCGTCCCCCCGGGCTCGGCGTCGACGCCGCGCTCGAAGCGTCGCACGAGGCGTTCGGCCTCCTCCGGGCGGATCCCGCGTCCGCGGTCGGTCACGCGGAGCCTGCCGGCGCCGTCCGCGACGTCGACGAGGAGCTCGATCGCTCCCGCGCCGTGACCGAGGGCGTTGTCGACGAGCGTGTCGCAGAGTTCATCGAGCGTCGCGGGATCGACGGCGATGCGCACGGACGATCCCTTCGCGACGATCGAGCGCTCGGCGCGCGCGACGCGCTCGCGCCATCGCGCCTGCGCGCGGTCGGCGACCGCGCGGAGATCCGCGGTGGCGGCGCGAGGTGCGCCCTCCCCGGCGGCCTTCGTGAGGAGGCGGCCGACGATCTCCGTGAGCCGGTCCACCTCGCGTTCGGCGGCGCGCACCGCGTCGGCGGCGGGACCCTCGCCCGATGCGACGATCGCCTCCTCGAGCTGGAGCTTGATCCCGGTGAGCGGAGTGCGGATCTGGTGCGAGGCGTCCGCGACGAACTCGCGCTGCGCCTCGACGAGGCGTTCGACGCGCTCCGCCATGCCGTCGAAGGCCGTCGCGACCTCGGCGACCTCGGTCGTCGACCCGACGGCGCCGGCGCGCGCGCCGAGGTCACCGCTCCCGAACCGCGCGGCCGCCGCGGCGAGGCCGCGGAGCGGGCGGGCGAGCGAGTCGGCGAGGAGCCACGCGAGGACGAGCGCGACGAGGAGGCTCGTGAGCCCGAGCCCCGCGAGGCCGAGCGTCGTCCGGCGCACCGCCTCCTGGGCTTCCTCGAGGGTCTGGGTGAGCCGGATCGCCCCGAGGACGACGATCTCGCCGCTCCCCTCGACCTCCTCGACGATCGGCACCGCGGTCGCCATGAGGTCGAGACCGAGGTCGCGGCTGTAGCGGACGTCGGACCACGCGCGCCCCTCGAGGGCACGGAGGATCTCGGGCCGGCCGGGCGTCGCGTACGCCGTCCCGCGGGCGGCGGCGCCGGAGTCGGCGACGACCTCGCCCCCGCGGCTCACGACGAGCACGCGCCCGCCGTACCGCGTGGCGGCGGCGTCGACGAGTCGCTCGGTCGTCGCGAGCCCGTCGGTGGTGAAGTTCCAGTCGCTGATCCGCTGCGCGAGCGCGGTCGCCCGCAGGAGGTTGCGGTTCTCGATCGAGGTGAGCGCCCGGCGTTCGAGCGTCGCGCCGAGCGGCAGGGCGAGGGAGATGACGACGACGAGTCCGACGTAGCCCATCGCGACGAGGAGCCGGGCGCGGATCCCCATCGTCAGGTCGCGAGGTCGGAGGGCGTGGCGAACCGGAAGCCGACGCCGCGGGCGGTGAGGATGTAGCGCGGCGCGGTGGGGTCGGGTTCGATCTTGCGGCGGAGCCACGCGACGTGGACGTCGAGCGTCTTCGTCGAGCCGAACCAGTTTGGATCCCAGACGGCGTCCATGATGTCCTCGCGGCGGAGCACGCGTCCCGCGTTCGCCATGAGGTGGCGCAGGAGATCGAACTCGCGCGGGGCGAGCCCGACCGCGCGCCCGTCGACGGTGACCGATCGCGTCCGGGGGTCGAGCGACACCCGACCGATCGTGATGGGGGACTCGTCCTCCGCGTCGTCGTCGACCGCCATCGTGCGGCGCCGCAGGATCGCCTGGATCCGCGCGACGACCTCGGCCGCCGCGAAGGGCTTCGGGATGTAGTCGTCGGCGCCGATCGCGAGGCCGAGGACCCGATCGGCGACCTCGGCGCGCGCGGTGAGCATGAGGATCGGCACGCTCGACGTCGCCCGGATCTCGTGGCAGAGATCGCGGCCGTCGCCGTCCGGCAGCATGAGGTCGAGGAGGACGACGTCGGGGCCGGCGGTCGCGAGCTGCGCGCGGGCGGAGGCGAGATCGCGTGCCCGCGTCACCGCGAACCCCTCGCGTTCGAGGTGCCGGACGAGCGGGGACGCGATCGCGTCTTCGTCCTCGACGAGGAGCACGTGGGCCACCCCGGGATGCTACCGGCGGGGCGACGGGGGCCCGTTGCTACCCTTGCCCCATGCTCGACCGCGCGCTCGCCGAGGAGGTCCTGCATGCGGCCCGCGTCCGCGGCGGGGACTTCGCCGAGCTCTTCGTGGAGGAGCGCGCCTCCACGGCGATCCGGCTCGACGACGGGAAGGTCGAGGAACTAACGACCGGTCTCGACCGCGGCGCCGGGGTCCGCGTCGCCCGTGGCACGACGTTCGGCTACGCCTTCTCGAACCGCCTCGACCGCGACGCGCTCCTCGAGGCCGCCGCCGCGGCGGCGGCCTCGATCCCCGACGACGGCCCGGGTGCGGTCGTCGACCTCCGCGCGGTGACGCCCGGCGTCGTCCACCTCGCGGCGCGACCCGCCGATGCGATCCCCGCGGCCGACAAGGTGGGATGGCTCCGCGAGGTGGACGACGCCGCTCGCTCGTACGACCCCGCCGTGCGGCAGGTCGTCGCCTCGTACGGCGACTCCCGCCAGCGGGTGCTCGTCGCGACGTCGGACGGTCGCTGGGTCGAGGAGCTCCGGCCGCGGATCCGCCTCTTCGTCCAGGTCGTCGCCGAGCGCGACGGCGTGATCCAGACCGGCGTCCACGGACCGGCGGCGCTCGCAGGCGCCGAGCACCTCGACACGCATCGACCGGCGGCGACGGCGCTCGTCGCGGCGCGACGCGCGGTGACGATGCTCGATTCGATCCCCGCCCCCGCCGGAGAGACCGCGGTCGTCATGGCGCCGGGGACAGGAGGCGTGCTGTTCCACGAGGCCGTCGGACATCCGCTCGAGGCCGACATCGTCGACAAGGAGGCCTCCGTCTACCGCGGGCGCATCGGTGAACGGCTCGCCTCGCCGCTCGTGAGCGGCGTCGACGACGCGACGGAGGTGAACGCGTGGGGGTCCTTCTCCTTCGACGACGAGGGGACGCCGGCGCAGCGCACGGTCCTGTTCGAGGAGGGGGTCCTCATCGGGCTCCTCTCCGACCGTCTCCGCGCCGCGAAGGAGGGCGTCCCGTCGAGCGGGAACGGACGCCGGCAGTCCTACGCCCACCCCCCGATCCCGCGGATGACGAACACCTCGATCCGCAACGGCGCGTCGCGCGCGGACGACATCCTCTCCTCGACCGCGCGCGGCATCTACGTGACCGCGCTCGCCGGCGGGCAGACGAACCCGGCGACCGGCGACTTCGTGTTCGGCGTCTCGGAGGGCTTCCTCGTCGAGGACGGCGTGGTGACGCGGCCGGTCCGGGGCGCGAACCTCATCGGGCGCGCGATCGAGGTGATGTCGGCGATCGACGCGGTCGCCGATGACTACGACATGTGGCACGGCGTGTGCGGGAAGGACGGGCAGGGCGTGCCGGTCGGGAGCGGGTCGCCGACGCTTCGCATCTCCCGGATGACGGTGGGGGGCACCGGTGCCTGAGCTCGCCGACCTCTGCGCCGTCGCGGTCGATGCGGCCGGGGCCGGCGAGGACGTCGAGGCGTACGCGGAGGAGTCTCGGCGCGTCGAGGCGAACGCGTACCGCGGCGAGGTCGAGAACCTCACGTTCGCGGAATCGCGCGGCGTCGGCGTGCGGGTGATCACCGAGGGGCGACTCGGCTACGCGTACGCGGCCGACCCGACCGCGGACGAGGTCCGCCACGCGGTCGCGCAGGCGCGCGAGAACGCTGGGCTCGCGACCGCCGACCCCCACAACGTGCTCCCCGCGCCCGCGGCCGCCGAGCCGCTCGACGGGCTGTTCCACGCCGACCAGGCCGCGATGGCCCTCGACCGCAAGGTCGCGCTCGCGCTCGATCTCGAGCGGCGCGCGACCGGTTCGGACCCCCGCGTCACGAAGGTCGAGACCGCGGGCTACGGCGACAGCACGTCGCGGATGGCGATCGCGTCCACCTCGGGAGTACGCGGCGCGTACGAGCGCACCGACTGCTGGTGCGTCGTCGTCGCGCTCGCCGGCGACGGCGACGAGACGCAGACCGGGTTCTCGTTCCGCGTCGGCCGTCGGCTCGCGGACCTCGACTGGGAGGGCGTCGCCGACGAGGCGATCGCCCGCTCCGTCCGGATGCTCGGCGCCGAGAAGCCGACGACGGCCCGCGTGCCGGTGGTGCTCGATCCCTTCGCCGGTTCGTCGTTCCTCGGCGTCCTCGCGGGCGCGCTCTCCGCGGAGTCGGTGCAGAAGGGTCGCTCGCTCTTCGCGGGTCTCGAGGGCGAGCGCGTCGGGTCGGACGTCGTCACGCTCGTCGACGACGGGCGTCGGCTCGACGGCCCAGGATCCGCGCCGTTCGACGACGAGGGTGTGCCCTCGGGACGGACCGCGCTCATCGAGGCCGGCGTCCTGCGGGGCTTCCTCCACAACGCGTACACCGCCCACCGCGGCGCGACGCGCTCGACGGGCAACGCGAGCCGCGCGGGCTACCGCTCGTCCCCCGGGGTCGGGACGACGAACTTCGCCCTCGAGCCGGGCGCGACCTCGGTCGCGGAGCTCCTGCGTCGCGCGGAGGGCGGCGTCCTCATCCAGGACGTCTCGGGCGTCCACTCCGGTGCGAACCCGATCAGCGGCGAGTTCTCGGTGGGCGCGACGGGGCTCCGGATCCGCGGCGGTGCGCTCGCCGAGCCGGTCCGCGAGATGACGATCGCGAGCACGCTCCCCGACATGCTCCGCTCGATCGTCGCCGTCGGCGACGACCTCCGCTTCTTCTCGTCCGTGGGCGTCCCGACGATCCTCGTCGGCGAGA
Organism: Actinomycetota bacterium; assembly: GCA_046094825.1. Lineage (GTDB taxonomy): Bacteria > Actinomycetota > UBA4738 > UBA4738 > HRBIN12 > JBJTIF01. Next base: position 7,749 of record JBJTIF010000023.1, on the reverse strand, counting down.
TGACCGTCGCCGGTCGCTGACCCGCGCCGTCAGACGGCGGGCCGTCCCGCGGCGATCGCCGCGACGACGACGACCGCGACGCCGATGCGGTACGCGAGGAACGCCGTGAAGGCGTGCCGCCGCAGGTACCCGAGCAGGAACCAGATCACGGCGAATCCGCTCAGCGCGGAGGCGAGCATGCCGGCGGCGAACGGCGCGACGAGGTCCGAGGGGATGCCCTGCGCCGCGACCTCGACCCCCTTGAACAGCCCGGCCCCCGCGATGATCGGCAGCGCGAGGAGGAACGACACCCGCGCGGCGGTGGGACGATCGAGCCCCATCGCGCGGGCCGCGGTGATCGTGATGCCCGAGCGTGAGACGCCGGGCTGGAGCGCGAGCGCCTGCGCGAGCCCGAGGAGGAGCCCACGGCCGATCGTGACGTCGTCGATGCCCCGATCCGCCCGGGAGCGTCGGTCGACGACGACGAGGACGACGCCGAACACGACGAGCATGACCGCGATGAGCCAGGGGGCGCCGAGGCGGTCCTCGATCACGGTCTCGAGCGTCGCCCCGACGACCGCCCCGGGGATCGTGCCGACGACGAGCGCCCACGCCACGCGGGCGTCCGTACCGGCGATCCGGCGGTCGCGGAGCGAGCGCACGAAGGCCGCGAGGTAGCGCGCGAGGTCGGCGCGGAAGTACGCGACCGCCCCGAGGAGCGTGCCGAGGTGGAGCGCGACGTCGAACGTCTTCGCGAGCGAGGGGTCGTCGAGACCCCATCCGAAGAGCCAGGGGACGAGGATGAGGTGCCCCGAGCTCGAGACCGGCGCGAACTCCGTGACGCCTTGGGTGAGGCCGAGCACGATCGCCTGCAGGACGCTCACGCGGACCTCCTCGCCGGAGCGCCCATCGTAGCCGCGCCTCCGCGCGCGACGGATCAGCCGCCGACGATCGCGACGGAGAGGTCGGCGAACGCGCTCGCGTACGCGAGCCGCTCCGCGGTCGTCCCGCTCACGAGGAGGACGAGCGAGGGTCGTCCCGACGGATCGCCCGGCGCGGGCTCGAGGACGGCGAGCACCTCGAGCGCGGTCGCGACGATGTCGGACCAGGGTCGCGGTCCGCCGAAGGCGCCGAGGACGTCGACGCGATCGCCGGGGCGCAGCGCGCCGTCGGGGACCGCGACGGGGATCGCGAACGCGCGGAGCCCTGCCGGGACCTGCGCCGCGATCGGGCCCGCGCGCGTCCCGATCCGCGTCGCGGTCACGGCCTCGCCCGCGTCGAGGTCGGTGAGCAGCGTGCGACCGACGACGTCCTCGATCGTCCGCGGCGCGTCCGGCGCGGCGAACGCCGCGGGGACCTCGACGACCTCGAGGTCGCCGGTCGCGAGCACGGTGCCCCGGTCGAGGGCGCGCACCGCGCGGACGACGGGCACCGGGTCGCCGGTCGCGGCCCGGAGGAACACGAGCTCGCGCTCCTGGCGCGCGACGAGGAGCGTCGCGACCGCACCGCAGGCGACCGCGAGGACGGCGAATCGGACGGCGCGGGGGGAGCGACGACGGCGGAGCCGGAACCGCGACGCGATGCACCTCCCGGATGACGGAGTCGGGACGCTACGCGTCGAGACGGTCCGCCGCCGTGACGTCCGTCACGGGAGACGCGACCGACGTCGATGGTCGCGATGCGGATGGACGCGGCGTCGACGGTCGCGGCGTCGACCGACGGCGCGGCGGCTCAGCCGTCGCGCGGTTCGGGGGTGATCTCGGTCGGCGGCGTGAGGGGGAGCACCCGGACGCGGAACTCCTCGAGGCGCTCGCGGCCCACGATGAGCGAGATCGCCTCGCGGATCCGCTCGCCGATCGCGGTGGGGTCGCCCTCGCCGCGGAAGCGCGCCTCGACGGTCACGAGGATCGGTTCGTCGGCCATCCCGTGCCGCTCCTCCCCTCAGACCTCGAACCGCGCGCCGTCGAGCGCGTTCGCGCACCCGCACGTCCGGTCCGCGGGGAGCGCGGGGATGATGCCGAAGAGGAGCTCGCGGAGGCGGGCGTTGTTCCGCTCGAACACGCGGACGACCTCCTCGTGGGTGACCGGCGGGACCCCTTCGACACCGACGTCGTAGTCCGTGATGAGCGAGATGTTCGCGTAGCAGAGCTCGAGTTCGCGCGCGAGGAGTGCCTCCGGGTACTGCGTCATGTTGATGACCTCCCAGCCCGCGGCGGCGAACCATGCCGATTCCGCGCGGGTGGAGAACCGCGGTCCCTCGATGACGACGACGGTGCCGGTCTCGTGGAGCGGGATGCCGATGCGGCGCCCCTCCGCGATCGCGACGCCCCGCATCGTCGGGCAGTACGGGTCCGCGAAGGACACGTGGGTCGTGATGGGCCCGTCGTAGAAGGTGTTCGGACGGTCGCGCGTTCGGTCGACGAGCTGGTCGCAGATCACGAAGTCGCCGGGCTTCACGTGCGGGGCGAGCGATCCGCAGGCGTTCGGCCCGAGGACGCGCCCGACGCCGAGTTCGCGCATCGCCCAGAGGTTCGCGAGGTACGGAACCCGGTGCGGGGGGAACTCGTGCCGACGACCGTGGCGCGGGATGAAGGCGACCCGACGTCCGCCGACCTCGCCGATCACGGGGGGCGCGGAGGGCCTGCCGTACGGGGTGTCCAGGTCGACCGTCTCGGTGTCCTCGAGGAAGGAGTAGAAGCCCGACCCGCCGAAGACGCCGATCTCCGCGCGGCTCACGGCGTCGCCTTCGTCGGGGCCGCGGGCTTCGGAGCCGGCGCGGGCGTCGACGCCGGAGCGGGCGACGCCGCCGCGGAGGACGCCGCGGCGCTCGAGCCGCCGGAGGCGTCGGAGGTCGACGATCCCGCGGACGCGCCGTCGGACGAGGCCGCACCGTCGGAGGACCCGCCGTCCGCGCCGGTGGCCGCGCTCGATGCGGACGCGGTGGACTTCGACGAGGAGCGGCTGTCGGTGGCGTAGAAGCCCGAACCCTTGAAGACGATGCCGGCCGGGTGGAACACCTTGCGGAGCGCGCCACCGCACGCCCCGCACGTCGTGAGCGGATCGTCGGTCAGGCGCTGGTGCACCTCGAGGTGCTGCCCGCAGGCCGTGCACGCGTACTCGTACGTGGGCATGGCGGGAGTGTAGCGAGGAGGGCGGGGCGGGGCGGCGGGGTGCCCCCCCCCGCGGCCCCCCCCCCCCGGCCCGGGGTGTCGGCGTAGACTCGCGCTCCCCGCACGGAAGGGTGCCGCATGCAGGTGCGCAAGGCCGTCATCCCCGCGGCTGGCCTCGGGACCCGGTTCCTGCCGGCGACGAAGGCGCAGCCGAAGGAGATGCTGCCCATCGTCGATAAGCCGGCGATCCAGTACGTGGTCGAGGAGGCCGTGCGTGCGGGGATCACGGACATCCTCATCGTCACGGGTCGCGGCAAGCGCTCGATCGAGGACCACTTCGATCGTTCGTTCGAGCTCGAGCACGTCCTCGAGTCGCGCGGCAAGACCGAGGAACTGCGCCGCGTCCGCGCGATCTCCGAGATGGCATCGATCCACTACATCCGCCAGGGCGAACCGCTCGGCCTCGGGCATGCGGTCGCGGTCGCGGAGGACTACGTCGGTGGCGAACCGTTCGCCGTGCTCCTCGGCGACGATCTCATGGACGCCGAGAGCCCGCTCCTCGCCGGGATGCTCGCCGCCCACGCGCGGACCGGTCGGAGCGTCGTCGCGGCGATGGAGGTCCCGCGCGAGGACATCCGCTTCTACGGCGCGATCGCGACGGGGGCCGCCGAGGGCGGGCTCGCTCCGGTGCGCGGGATCGTCGAGAAGCCCGACCCCGACGCCGCGCCCTCGACGCTCGCGGCGATCGGGCGCTACGTCCTCGCACCCACCGTCTTCGACTGCCTCCGGTCGATCAGCCCCGGCGTCGGCGGCGAACTGCAGCTCACCGACGCCCTGAACCTCCTCGCGCAGGGGGACGGGGTCGACGCCTTCGTCTTCGCGGAGGGCCGCTACGACACGGGCAACCCGCTCGACTACCTGAAGGCCGTCGTCGAGATCGCCGTCGGCCGCGAGGCCATCGGGCCGCGGTTCTCGGCGTTCCTCGCCGATCTCGTCCGCCGCAAGCACCTCGGGTGAGCGCGACCGCGGCGCGCCCCGCGGTCGACCGGCACCGGTCGCCCCTTCACTAGACTGCGCCCCATGGGTCCGGACGCGAAGGGCGACGAGCGGCTGCTGCCGGTCGACGAGGTCCGCGAGCGGATCCTCGCGGCGATCCACCCGATCCTGCCGCTCTCGCTCCCGCTCGCCGAGGCCTACGGGTGCGTGCTCGCGGAGGACCTCCGCGCCGGGATGGACCTCCCGCCGTTCGCCTCGTCGGCGATGGACGGGTTCGCGGTGCGGGCCGCCGACGTCGCGGGTGCTTCGTACGCCGATCCGGTCGAACTCCCGGTCGTCGGGCGCGCCCCGATCGGCGAGGCCCCGAAGGCCGCGGTGGGCGCGCTCGAGGCCGTCCGCATCGCGACCGGTGCGCCGATCCCGATCGGCGCGAACGCGATCGTCCCGATCGAGGACTGCGAACCGGTGCTCGGCGAGGGCGAGGGGAGCGTCCGCGTGTTCGTCCCGACCGAGGTCGGGCGGCACATCCGTCCGGCCGGGGAGGACCTGCGGACGGGCGACGCCCTCCTCTCCGCGGGCCAGCGGCTCCTCGCCCCCGAGCTCGGGCTCCTCGCGGCCGCCGGCGTCCACCACCCGCTCGTCCATCCGCGTCCGCGCGTCGTCGTGCTCTCGACCGGCGACGAGCTCGTGCCCCCGGAGGCGACGCTCGAGTACGGCCAGATCCACGACTCGAACGCCTACCTGCTCTACGCCGCGCTCCGCGACGCCGGGGCGATCCCGATCATGGCGGGCATCGCGAGCGACGACGTCGAGGAGGTCCGCGACCTCGTCCTGTCGCTCGCGAACCAGGCCGACGCCTTCGTCTCGTCGGGCGGCGTGTCGGTCGGCGAACGCGACGTCGTGAAGGCCGCGTTCTTCCAGCGCGGCGAGATCGACTTCTACAAGGTCGCGATGCAGCCCGGGAAACCGCAGGGGTTCGGCGCGATCGAGGGCAAGCCGTACTTCGGTCTCCCCGGCAATCCCGTGAGCGTGTTCGTGAGCTTCGAGGTGTTCCTGCGGCCCGCCCTCATCAAGCTCGCGGGTCGCAGGGACCTCGCGCGGCCGGAGGTGAGCGCCCGCCTCGACACGGCGCACGTGGACCCGTGCGTAGAGGGTGCGGTCCGGTGGGGCGACGAGCGCCGTGTCGAGGCGGGCGCGTTCGTGGCGACCCCGGTGGGCGGTCGCGGCTCGAACCTCATCGGCAGCGTCGCGCGAGCCAACGGCCTCGCGGTGATCCCGGCCGGGCAGGGATCGGCCGCGGCGGGTGCGCGGGTCCGCGTCCTCCTCTACCGATCGGCGGGTGACGGATGAGCGACGACCGCGCGCGCATCGTCGAGGTGGGCGGGAAGGAGGTCACCGACCGCGAGGCGGTCGCGGAGTGCGTCCTCACGACGACCCCCGAGACCGTCGCGCGGCTCGTCGCCGGCACGGAGAAGGGGAACCCCCTCGAGGCCGCGCGCGTCGCGGGCGTCTTCGGGGTGAAGCGCACCCCGGACCTCCTGCCGTTCTGCCACCCGGTCGTCGTGACCGGCGCGGAGGTCGCGGTCCTCGCCGACGAGGCCGCCGGCCGCATCACCGTCCGCACGACCGTCCGCGCGAAGGACCGCACGGGCGTCGAGATGGAGGCGCTCACCGCCGCGGCGGTCGCGGCGCTCAGCCTCTACGACACCGCGAAGGCGTTCGATCGCTCGGCCCGCATCGACGGGCTCCGTCTCCTCGAGAAGCGGGGCGGGAAGTCCGGCGAGTACCGCGCCGCCGACTGACCCGACGCGACCCCCGACCCCCGATCGCCGGCACCGGGTCCGCCGACACGCCCCGGAACCGGGCCCGGAGGTCCGATCTCCGCGGGAATCACATCGATGGTGTTTCTCCTACGGGATGTGGGGTGCTACGGTCGCGAACCAGCCCAGATGTTGTGGTTCCCGCACGGGAACCCGGATGCTTGGAGGACAGGCTGAGCTGGCTCCTGCTCGTCGCGCTCGGGATGCTCTGGGCCGCGTTCCTGAACCCCACGAAGAAGCTCTCGTCCCCGGCGGAGAGCGTGCGCGATTTCGGGATCGACATGGGGCGCCTCGCGGCGGGTCACGACGAGCAGGCCGTCCGCATCGCGCGCGCCCTCGCCGCCGCCCGCGCGCGCGACCGCCGCCGCCGGCTCCTCGTCGCGCTCCTGTCGGTGGCGGTCGGCGGGTTCGTCCTCGGCCTGTTCGAGCCGCTCCGGTGGATGTGGCTCCTGTCCGGGATGGCCGTCCTCGTCCTCACGGGATTCGTCTGGGTGCTCCGCTCGATGCGGGTCGCAGCTCCGCGCCGCGTGGCATCGCGCGCGATGGCGCCGCGCCCGACGGTGCCGCTCGCCGACCTGCCGCTCGACGGTTCGGAGGGCGAGATCGTCGTCCGCCGGATCCCCCGGGCGGGCGGCGACTGACGCCGGTTGCTACGCTCTCGCCCCTCGGGGGTGTAGCTCAGCCCGGTAGAGCACTGCCTTCGCAAGGCAGGGGCCAGGGGTTCAAATCCCCTCACCTCCACCGAGCCCGCCCCGTCCTGCGTCGACCGAGCCCCCGGCGGCGGAGTACGCTCCGTCCATGCGCGTCGCGCTCGGCGTCGTCGGAGCCATGGTCCTCCTCGGGTTCGTCGCCTCCCCCGCGTCCGCGGCCAAGTCGGGGAGCAAGACGGAGGCGGGAACCGCTGCCTATCTCCTCGTGTTCGACACGAGCGCCGCATGCAATTCGAAGGACGGTGTCGACGTGAGCCCGGAGGTTCTGTCGACCTCGACCGTGCCGTACGGCAAGTACTCGCAGGCGTGGGTGAAGTCGACCGCCCGTCTCGACGAGGTCACCTGGAGGTCGTACTTCAAGGGCCGGCTCCTGAACTCCGGTACCGCATCCCCGACCGGCGCTTCATGCGGGAACTTCCTCCGGGTCGACTTCGCGCATCCCGTGAACGGGGAGACCGATTCGGGGCCCTTCTTCTACGGTTCCATCACGGTGAAGTTCTTCTCCACCACCGATGGCGTGACCAAGGCGATCGGCAACGACTCGATCACCTTCGAAGCCGCTCCCTGACGGCAGCGCGCCGTCGCCCGCGGTAGGCTGCGGCCGTCATGGGCATCGCGCGTTCGGCCATCCTCTGGGCCGCCGACAACCCGACGCTCCGCAGGGAACTCCCGAAGCGGGCGTTCGTCCGCCGCACGGTCCGGCGGTTCATGCCGGGCGAGGCGTTCGACGATGCCGTCCACGCGGCGCTCGACCTGAAGGTCGCGGGGCTCCCGGTCACCTTCACGCGGCTCGGGGAGAACCTCACCGACCTCGCGGAGGCGACCGAGGAGACCGACCACTACCTCGATGCGTACGACCGCATCGACGCGGCGGGCCTCGACGCCGAGATCTCCGTGAAGCTCACGCACCTCGGGCTCGATCTCGACCTCGAGGCGACGGTCGCGAACGCGAAGCGGCTCGCCGATCGCGCGGCGCGTGGGGGCAGTCGCCTGTGGGTCGACATGGAGTCGGTCCCGTACGTCGATCCGACGCTCGAGGTGGTCCGGAGGCTCCGCGCGGTCGGGGGGGCGGGCGGCGGCTGGCACCAGACCGACCAACCGCGCGCCCCCCCCCCCCTCCCCCACCTCCAGCCG
>JBJTIF010000022.1:0-13354 GCA_046094825.1 Actinomycetota bacterium | reverse complement strand
GGCCGAGCGCTCGCGCTCGGCCGTCGCGACCCCCCGCTTCACCGCGGTCGTGAGGATGCCGACGCCGATCGGCTTCGTGAGGAACAGCGTCGCGCCCGCGCGCGCCGAGTCGTTGCGCACGATCGCGTCCGCATCCGCGAGCCCGATCGCGACCATCCCGTACTTCGGCTCGGGGTCGGTGATCGTGTGACCGCCGAGCACCGGGATGCCCGCGGTGCGCGCGACGTCGGCCCCGCCCTGGAGGACGCGTCCGAGCAGCTCGAGCGGCAGGACCTCCGCGGGCCACGCGGCGATGTTCAGCGCGAGGAGCGGCGTCCCGCCCATGGCGTAGACGTCGGAGAGGGCGTTCGTCGCCGCGATCCGGCCCCAGTCGTACGCGTCGTCGACGATCGGGGTGAAGAAGTCGAGCGTCGCGATGAGCGCGCGACCGTCCGGCAGCCGCACGACGGCGGCGTCGTCGCCCGTCTCCGACCCGACGAGGACCCCTTCCGGGAGGTCCGGGAGATCGAGTCCGGCGAGGACGCCGCGGAGCTGCTCGGGTCCGAGCTTGCAGCCGCATCCTGCGCCGTGGCTGAAACTCGTGAGGCGCGGGAGGTCCACCCGGGAAGGATACGGAGGCGCGGAGCAGGGCCGGAGCGGGGCCGAGGGGAGCTCGCGGGCGCCGTCGGCCCTCGAGGTGGATGGGTGCCGACCGTCGGGGGAGGGGCCCCGACGGTCCGCACATCCGGAGCCCGCACGCGCCGCCGGGAGCCGTCCCGCCCCTCCGGCGACCGCCCGCGGGCGACGTCGCGAGTATGTGCGGCGGTGGCGGCGGCGGAGCCTCCGTTGCGTTCGATTCCGGTAAGTTTCGTGCGGCGCGCGGTCGGGTAACGTGGGCGCGCTGCCGACAGGAGGTCACGCGATGCGGATGCTGCTCGTGGAGGACGACCGCCGACTCGCCGACCTCGTCGCGGGTCGGCTGCGCGACCTCGGGCACGAGGTGGAGACCGCGAACGACGGGGAGCGCGGCCTCGAGCTCGCCGCCTCGGGACGGTTCAACGTCGCGGTCCTCGACGTGATGCTCCCCGGCCGCGACGGCCTCGAGGTGCTCGACGAGATCCGCGGCGCAGGCAGCGAGCTGCCGGTCCTCCTCCTCACCGCGCGCGACACCGTCCCCGACCGCGTCGACGGGCTCCGGCGCGGCGCCGACGACTACCTCGTGAAGCCGTTCGCGTTCGACGAGCTCCTCGCCCGCGTCGAGGCGGTCGCCCGCCGGTCCTCCGCCGACCCGAGGCTCGTCCACGGTCCGATCTCGATGGACCGCGATGCGCGCCGCGTGTGGGCCGACGACATCGAGGTCGAGCTCACCGCGAAGGAGTTCGACCTCCTTCGGTGCTTCCTCGAGAACGACGGACGGGTGCTCACCCGCGCCGAGCTCAAGGAGCGCGTCTGGGACTTCGATTTCGATGCGCAGACGAAGGTCGTGGACCTCTACGTCCACTACCTCCGTCGCAAGCTCGGCGCCGCCGGCGACCTGCTCCACACCGTGCGCGGCGTGGGGTACGTGCTCGGCCGCTGATGTTCCGAGCGCTCCGCGTCCGACTCGCGATCGGCAACGGGCTCTTCCTCGCCGCGGTCATGGTCCTCCTCGGCCTGGGAGGCCTCCAGGTGTACCGGGCCGACCTCGACGACCAGGCCACGGACGAGCTCCAGGCGATCGCCGCACGGTTGTCGATGGTGGTCGGCGACCGCGGGCTCGGCGCGCTCTCCGACGTCCTCGACGCCCCCGCGGACGCGGCGGTCCTCGTCGGCGTGTTCTCGACGGACGGGCGCTACCTCGGCGGCATCGGCGGCCGACCCGATTGGCTCGAGCCGCAGGATCGCTTCATCACGGACGCGACGATCGACGGCGAGACCGTCCGCTTCGTGACGGACCCCGTCCGCCTGGCGGATGGCACGGTCGGCGAGCTCGTCGTCGCGCGGTCGCTCCGCCGGCTCACCGAGTCCGTGGACGCCCAGTGGGACAACTTCGTCCGCGGCCTCATCGTCGTCGTCCTCACGAGTGGGCTCTTCGGGTGGTGGGTCTCGGGATGGATGATCCGTCCCGTCGCGAGGTCGTACGAGGCCCAGCGCGCCTTCGCCGCCGACGCCTCGCACGAACTCCGCACGCCGCTCACCTTCATCCGCGCCGGCGTCGAGGTGCTCGCCCCCGCGAAGCCCGAGCTCGGGACGCAGGTGCTCGGCGAGATCGACTACATGGCCTCGCTCACCGACCGGCTCCTCCTGCTCGCCCGGGCGGAGGACGGTCGCGTGCAGATCGACCCGGCACCGTTCGACCTCGCGGCGATCTGCCGCGCGGCCGCCGAACGCGGCCGGGGTGCGCACGGGATGTCGCTCGAGGTCCGCGGAGACGGCGCGGAGACCCTCACCGTCGTCGGCGACCCCGTCCTCACCGCGACGATCCTCGACGCGCTCGTCGAGAACGTCGCGCGCCACGGGGACGGCTCGGCGGAGCTCCGGTGCGACAACGGCGGTCGGACGGCGCGCATCGAGGTCGTCGATCGCGGGCGCGGCGTCGCGCCGGACGATCTCGAGCGGCTCTTCGACCGGTTCTCGCGGACCGACGGGAGCCGCGACCGCGACTCCGGCGGCGCGGGCCTCGGCCTGCCGATCGCCCGGACGCTCGCGCGCGCGCAGGGCGGCGACCTCCGGCTCTCCCCCACCCCCGGCGGCGGCCTGACCGCGACGCTCGAGCTCCCCGTCGGGTAGCGCCCGCGACCCTCCGACGTCGGCGCATCGCGCGCCGACGCACCGGCTAGCGGAGGTCGGTCCCCATCGCGTGGTACCCGCCGTCCACGTGGACGAGCTCGCCGGAGATGCCCCGCGCGAGATCGGACAGCAGGAACGCGATCGTGTCGCCGACGGGTCGCGGGTCGGTCATGTCCCACCCGAGCGGCGCGCGGCGCTCCCACGAGTCCGACATCGCCTCGAAGCCCGGGATGCCCTTGCCGGCGATCGTGCGGAGCGGGCCGGCGGAGACGGTGTTCACGCGGATGCCGTGCGGACCGAGGTCGCGGGCGAGGTATCGGGTCACGGCTTCGAGGCCCGCCTTCGCGACGCCCATCCAGTCGTACACGGGCCACGCGAAGCGCGCGTCGAAGTCGAGCGAGACGATCGCGCCGCCGCGCTCGCGCATGAGCGGCAGGAGCGCGGAGGCGAGGGCCTTCAGCGAGAACGCGCTCGTGCGGACCGCCGTCGCGACGCTCTCCCACTCCGTGTGGAGGAAGTTGCCGCCGAGGGCGTCCTGCGGCGCGAACGCGATCGCGTGGAGGAACCCGTCGACGTGCCCCCACCGGGCGCCGAGGTCGCCCGCGATGCGCTCGAGGTGCGCGGGGTCGTTCACGTCGAGCTCGAGGACCTCGACGGGGGTCGGCAACCTCCGCGCGACCTTCTCCGTGAGCCCCATCCCGCGACCGAACGACGTGAGGAGGATCTCCGCGCCCTGGTCCTGCGCGGCGGCCGCGGCGTGGAACGCGATGCTCTCGCGCGTGAGGACGCCGGTGATGAGGAGCTTCTTCCCGTCGAGCAGCATCGGACCCCCTTGTGGACGGCCCATGCTAGCCCGACGACCACCCGACGGAACGCCGCCGCAGCGGGGTCGAGCCCGGTGGTCCGGCCGGGGGCGTCAGGCCGGTCGCCGCGCCTCGATGAGCGCGTACTCGAGCAGGCCCCGCTCCCAGAGGAGGTCGACCTGGGCGAGCATCGCGCGCGCGCCGAGGCGGAGCGGCAGCGCGGCACCACGGTCCCGTGCGTCGAGACGCCCGCGGACGAACCGCATCGCCGGCCCGATCGTCCGGTCGCCGACGAGCCGGACCCGTACGTCGTGGAACCCCGCCGCCGCGGCGAGGTCGGTGATGTCCCCTGCGGTCGCCGCCGCGCCGGGGTGGAGCCCCCAGAGGCGGAGCTGCGAGAGCCCCGCGATGAGCTCGCGCGGCGTCCGCGGCAGCCGCACGACCGGGATGTCGGACATCGTGAGGACGCCGCCCGGTCGCAGCACCCGGAACGCCTCCCCGAAGAACCGGGCGCGCGACGGGAAGTGGAACGCCGCCTCGACGCTGATGAGCCCGTCGAACGACGCGTCGCGGAACGGCAGACGCACCGCGTCCGCGTTCACCGGCAGCGCGTCCGCCGCGGCGAGGCGCGGCGCGCCGTGCCGCAGCTGGGCGAGCGTGACGTTCACGGCGACGAGCCGCCGCGGGGCGGCGACGTCGCGGATGAGCGCGTCCTGCGCGCCGAGGCCGTTGCCGACGTCGAGGACATCGCCGCCCCGCGGCAGCGGTGCCGCGATCTCGCGGACGAGGCGACGGACCGCGGCGGGCGCCTCCGTCCGGTCGCTCCCGTCGCCCTCCCACAGGCCGAGGTTCAGCCACCCCTCGTCGAGGGCGAGGAAGAACGTCGGGCCGATGCTCTCGTAGACGGTCGCCGCCGGGTTGCGGCCGTAGCGCAGGAACCCGGCCGCGTGCCGGAGGTGATCCCTCGTGAACCGCGAGTCAGCCACCTCGCAACGCTACCCGCCGGCCGCCTTGACGGGCGACCGCCGGGTCGGGGAGGCTCCGCACATGGCGACGCGCGCGATCGACACCGAGCGGCTCGCGACCCTCCGCGCCCGCGAGGAGGCGACGTTCCTCGAGCGCCACCCGCGCTCGGGCGCGCTCCACCGTCGGGCGAAGGGTTCGCTGCTGTCGGGCGTGCCGATGCCGTGGATGGTCGAGTGGGCGGGCGCGTTCCCGGTGTTCGTCGACCGCGCGCAGGGCGCCCGGTTCACCGACGTCGACGGCAACACCTACGTCGACCTCTGCCTCGGCGACACCGGCGCGATGACCGGCCACTCCCCCGCGCCGGTCGTGCGGACGCTCGCGGACCGCGCGGCGCGCGGGATCACGACGATGCTCCCGACCGAGGACGCGATCTGGGTCGGCGAGGAGCTCACCCGCCGCTTCGGGCTCCCCTCGTGGCAGTTCGCCCTCACGGCGACCGACGCGAACCGGTTCGCGCTCCGCACCGCGCGGGCGATCACCGGTCGGCAGAAGATCCTCGTGTTCTCCTGGTGCTACCACGGCTCGGTCGACGAGACGCTCGTCGTCCGCAGCGACGGCCGGACGGTCTCGCGGGGCGGCGCGGTCGGTCCGCCCGTCGACCCCGCGCTCACGACTCGGGTCGTCGAGTTCAACGACGTCGAGACGGTCGAGCGCGAACTCGCCGCGGGTGACGTCGCGGCGGTGCTCACCGAGCCCGCCCTCACGAACATCGGCATCGTGCTCCCCGACCCCGGGTTCCACGAGGCGCTCCGCGCCCTCACCCGCGAGCACGGCACGCTCCTCGTGATCGACGAGACGCACACGATCTGCGCAGGTCCCGGCGGCGCGACGCGCGCGTGGGGCCTCGAACCCGACCTCTTCACGATCGGCAAGCCCCTCGCCTCGGGCATCCCGGCGGCCTGCTACGGCATGAGCGCCGACGTCGCCGCACGCGCCGAGGCGTTCCTGCGGAGCCTCCCCTCGACCGACGTCGGCGGCGTCGGCGGGACGCTCGCGGGCAACGCCCTGTCCCTCGCCGCGATGCGGACGACGCTCGAGGAGGTGCTCACCGAGGAGGCGTTCGCCCGGATGATCGGCCTCGGCGGGCGGTTCACGGACGGCGTGCAGGCGGAGATCGATCGCCACGGGCTGCCGTGGACGGTCCAGCGACTCGGGTGTCGCGCGGAGTACTGGTTCACGCCCACCCCGCCGCGCAACGGCGGCGAGGCCGCAGCGAACGACGACCACGGGCTCTCGCGGTTCGCGCACCTCTACGCGCTGAACCGCGGCATCCTCCTCACGCCGTTCCACAACATGGCGCTCATGTGCCCCGACACGACCGCGGAGGACGTCGACCTCCACACGAGGGTGTTCGGGGAGATGGCCGCCGAACTCGTCGGCTAGCGCGCGTCGCGTCCGGGGGACGCGAGCGCACCGAGCGCCTCGAGGTCGCTCGGCAGGAGCCGGAGCCCCGCGGCGCCGAGATCCTCCTCGAGGTGCGCGACCGACCCCGTCCCCGGGATCGGGAGCATGACGGGCGATCGCGCGAGGAGCCACGCGAGCGCGACCTGCGCCGGCGTCGCGTCCGCGCGCGCCGCGATGTCGGCGACGGCGCCGCCCTCGGAGGCGAGCGCGCCGACGGCGAGCGGGAACCAGGGGATGAACGCGATCCCGAGCTCCTCGCACCGCGTGAGGACGTCCTCCCACGCGCGGTCGAGGAGGTTGTAGCGGTTCTGCACGGAGGCGATCGCGACCTCGCGGCGCGCCGCCTCGAGCTGCTCGACGGTCACCTCGGAGAGGCCGATGTGGCGCACCTTGCCCTCACGCTGGAGCTCCGCGAGGACCCCGAACTGCTCCTGCGCCGGGACCTTCCGGTCGATGCGGTGGAGCTGCCAGAGATCGATGCGGTCGACGCGGAGGCGGCGGAGCGAGCCGTCGCAGGCGGCGCGGAGCGCGTCTGGCCGCCCGTCCTCGACCCAGCGCCCGGGACCGGGACGCGTGAAGCCGCCCTTCGTCGCGACGACGAGGCCCGCGGGGTACGGATGGAGCGCCTCGGCGATGAGCTCCTCGCTCGTGCCGGGGCCGTAGGCGTCCGCCGTGTCGATGAGGGTCACGCCGAGCTCGACCGCGCGGCGGAGCACCCGGATCGCCTCGCCGCGGTCGGCGGGCGGGCCCCAGACGCCCTCGCCGGTGATCCGCATCGCACCGAACCCGAGCCGGTGGACCGGGAGGTCGCCTCCGAGGAGGAAGGTGCCCGCGGCGCCGGCTTCGCTCGTCACGGCCCCATCCTCGCAGGTCGTCGACGGTCCCCGTCGGGGCGATCGCGGACCGTCGTTCGTTGCCGATCGGTGAGAACCGCGGTCGGACGGTGCCCCGGCGGTGTCGCCCCCGGGGCGTCCTCGTAGGATGCGCCCGTGAGCGAGCCCGCGGTCTCCGTCGAAGGACTCCGGAAGTCCTTCGGGGACGTCGAGGCCCTGAAGGGCGTCGACTTCGAGATCCCCGCCGGCAGCATCTTCGGGCTCCTCGGGCCCAACGGCGCCGGCAAGACGACGGCCGTGCGCATCCTCACGACGCTCATCCGGCCCGACGGCGGCACCGCGCGCGTCGCGGGGCACGACGTCGTGAAGGAGCCCGCCGCGATCCGCACCCAGATCGGCCTCGCCGGGCAGTCGGCCGCCGTCGACGGCAACCTCACCGGCCTCGAGAACCTCGAGATGGTCGGCCGGCTCTACCACCTGCCGAAGGCGGAGGCGAAGCGCCGCGCCGCGGAGGTCATCGAGCGCCTCGGGCTCTCCGACGCGGGCGACCGCGTCGCGAAGACGTACTCCGGCGGCATGCGGCGTCGGCTCGACCTCGGCGCCTCGCTCGTCGGTCGCCCACGCGTGCTCGTCCTCGACGAGCCGACGACGGGGCTCGACCCCCGCAGCCGCGTCGCGCTCTGGGAGATGATCAAGGAGCTCCGGGCCGACGGCATCACCCTCCTGCTCACGACGCAGTACCTCGAGGAGGCCGACCTCCTCGCCGAGCGGATCGCGGTCGTGGACCTCGGGAGGGTCATCGCCGCGGGGACGCCCGATGAACTGAAGTCCCAGATCGGCGGGGAGCTCCTCGAGCTCGAGCCCGCCGACCGCGCCCGGATCCAGGAGACCGCGGACCTCCTCCGCGGTCTCGGTACCGGCGCCGCGACGGTCGACGCGACGAGCGGCAAGGTGCGCCTGCCGGTCGGCAACGAGGGATCGAAGGCGCTCATCGAGGCCGTCCGCCGCGTCGACGCCGCCGGCATCCACCTCGAGGAGCTCGCGCTCCACCGCCCGACGCTCGACGACGTGTTCCTCACGCTCACGGGTCGTTCGGCGAGCGCGGAGGACGAGGACACCCGGGCCCCGGTCCGCAGCCGTCGGGGGGGCCGATGAGCGAGCTGCGCTGGCTCTTCGCGGACGCGAGGATCGCCGCGTGGCGCAACGTCATGCGCCTCGTGCGGATCCCCGCGCTCCTCATCTTCTCGGTCGTCCAGCCGCTCATGTTCGTGCTGCTCTTCCGCTACGTGTTCGGCGGCGCGATCCGGGGGCTCCCCGAGGGCGTGAACTACGTGAACTTCCTGCTGCCCGGCATCTTCGTGCAGACGGCGATCTTCGGGTCGATCGGCACCGGCATCGGCCTGACCGAGGACCTCGC
This sequence comes from Actinomycetota bacterium, assembly GCA_046094825.1. Classification (GTDB taxonomy): domain Bacteria; phylum Actinomycetota; class UBA4738; order UBA4738; family HRBIN12; genus JBJTIF01. Next base: position 5,123 of record JBJTIF010000022.1, on the reverse strand, counting down.
GACGGGGATCGTCGATCGGTTCCGTTCGCTCCCGATGGCGCGGGCAGCGGTGCTCCTCGGTCGTACCCTCGCGGACTCGGTGCGCAACGTCGTCGTCGTCGCCCTCATGGTGGGCATCGGCTACCTCGTCGGGTTCCGCTTCGAGACGGGGATCGGACCGGCGCTCGGCGTCGTGGGCTTCACGCTCCTCGTCGGCTTCGCGTTCTCGTGGGTCGCCTCGACGATCGCGCTCACCGTCGAGACCGTGGAATCGGTGCAGGCCGCGAGCTTCATCTGGATCTTTCCGCTCACGTTCCTGTCCTCAATCTTCGTGCCGCCGCAGGGGATGCCGGCGGCGCTGCAGTGGATCGCGGAGAACAACCCGATCACCGCGTGGGCGGACACCGTCCGCACCCTGGTCCTCGGGGACCGCTACCTCACGTTCATCGGGTCGGAGTCGACCCTCGAGGGGCTCGTCGTGCGGTCGCTCCTGTGGCTCGGCGGGATCATCGCGGTGTTCGGGTTCCTCGCGGTCCGCCGCTACCGCAACCTCACCTAGCCTCCCCCACGACGCGACGCAGCTCCGCCACCGCGGACTCGAGCGTCCGCAGCACGCGGAGCTGCGGGGGAAGATCCTCTGCCGACCCGACCCACGTCCCACCCTCGATGCGCACCTGCAGGTCGAAGCCGCAGGCCCGCACGAGGCGGGCTGCCCGTTCGAGCGTCAGGGAAGTTCCACGCTCGAGCCGGGCGATCGCCGACTGGGTCGTCCCGACCCGTTCCGCGAGTTCCGCCTGGGTGAGTCCGGCCCTCGTCCTGGCCTCACGGACCAGCGCGCCGCCGTCCATCACCGAGGAAGGTATAGCAGAAACGCGATGCAGTGTATAGCACTTACGCTATGCCCGCCGGCGGGCGTGCGTGCTCCCGAGCGTGGGGCGTGCGTGAGGGGGCGGCGGAGCGATGGGCGCGACGAGGCCCGACGGAGCGGACGGGACCGATCGCGCCGGGCGACGATCGCCCGGGCAGCGGGTCAGCGGGCGGCGATGACCTCGGGGACGAGCCGGAGGATCGCCTCGACGACGCGGTCCGCGTCGGCAGGCGTCGCGAGGTAGTTCACGATGCCGGCGCGGAGGTACCGGCGTCCCCGGAGGGTCGTCGTCGAGACCCACCCCTCCCCCGACACCTCGAGCGCCCGCTGGAGGGCGTCCTGGAACGCGTCGAGCCCATCGGCCGGAACCTCCGGGGGTTCGACGCGGAAGCAGACGACGGAGAGCTCCGGGTCTGCCGGTGCGACGACGAACCCGGCGGCGCGGCACCGGGCGACGAGGTGGTCGGTGAGGTCCATGTTGCGGTCGACGAGTTCCGCGAACCCGCGCGTACCGAGGTGCTTCCACGACATCCAGAGCTTCAGGGCACGGAAGCGTCGCGTCCCCTCGATCGAGTACTGGTACCAGTGGAGCGGTTCCTCCTCCGGCGAGGGGTGCCGGTAGTACTCGGGCTCGCGGTGGAACGTCCGGTGGAGGTCCTCGCGGCGTCGCACGACGAGCGCGCCGACGTCGTAGGCCTGGAAGAACCACTTGTGCGGATCGACGGTGACGGAGTCGGCGAGCTCGAGCCCGGGGACCCGATCGGCGTGCCGCGGCGACAGGCGCGCCGCGCCGCCGTACGCGGCATCGACGTGGAGCCACAAGCCTTCGCGCCGCGCGAGATCGGCGAGCGCGGGGACATCGTCGACCGATCCGGTGTTCGTCGAACCGGCGACCGCGGCGATCGCGAACGGCACGAGTCCGGCGGCACGGTCGTCCGCGATCGCCGCGGCGACGGGCTCGGCCAGGAGTCGGAAGCGTGCGTCGGAGGCGACCACCCGGAGCGTCTCCGTCGGGAAGCCGAGGACGTCGAGAGCGCGGGCGATCGAGAAGTGCGCCTGGTCGGAGGCGTAGACGCGGACCCCCTCGAGTGCGGCGCCGCGGGGCGGGCCGGCGGAGGTGTCGTCCCGACCCGCGAGGTGCACATCGCGCGCGACGGCGAGGGCCATGAGGTTCGCCATGACGCCGCCCGAGGTGAGGACGCCCCACGACCCCTCCCCCATCCCGATGAGGTCGCGGAGCCACGCCGTGACCTCCTCCTCGACGAAGGCCGCGACGGGTCCGGCGTGCCACACGTCGACGCCCTGGTGGACCCACTGCGCGAGGACCTCCCCGGCGATCGACATCGGCAGCGGCGGCGGCGTGAAGTAGCTGAAGGACCCGGGGTGCTGCGCGGCGAACACGTTCGGCGCGACGCGGTCGCGGAACTCGGCGAGGACCGCCTCGGAGGACGTCGGCTCCGTCGGCGCGGGCGCCGGGCGCTCGGTCGGCCCGAAGAACGCGCGGCGGGCCACCCGGTACGGCTCCGGCGCGATCGGCCGTTCTCGCGCCGGCCCGTAGAGCCAATCGAGCGCGGCGGCCCACGTGTCGCGGCCGAGCCGCTCGAGGTCGGCGCGCGCGGCGGGGTCGCCGTGGCGGTCGACGAGGTTCGGCTCCGGGAACACCTCGTCGGTCATGCGCGGAGCCTAGCAAGGGGCCCCACGGCGACCCCGCGGCGCGTCAGGCCGGCGGCGCGTCAGGCCTGCGGCGCGCGGGCGTCGTAGCGCCAGAACGCCGGCGCGAAGGCCGCGAGGGCGAGCGCCCCGAGCACCGTCGCGACGCCACCCGACGCGACCGCGAACGGCACGCTCACGAGCGAGGCGACGAGCCCCGACTCGAGGTTGCCGACCGACGGGCCGGTCGCCCACACGGCCATGCCGATGCCGTCGAGGCGACCGCGGAGCCGGTCCTCGACCGCGGAGCGCAGGATCGCCATCCGGAAGATCCCGCTCACCATGTCGCCGGCTCCCGCGACGGCGAGCATCGCGAGCGCGACGGCGAGCGAGTCGGTGAGCCCGAACACGACGATCGCGCCGCCCCAGATCACGACCGCGACGAGGATCGCCCGGCCCTGACGCCGAACCCGGCGCGCGCTCCCGGAGAGCATCGTCGCGGCGAACGCTCCCGCTGCGAGCGCGGCGTGGAGGAAGCCGAGCACCTCGGGACCCCCGCCGAGGCGGTCGCGCGCGATCGCCGGGAAGAGCGCGACGGGGAACCCGAACACCATCGCGACGAGGTCGACGAGGAACACCGACTGGACGACGCGGCGGCCACGGAGGAACCGGAACCCCTCGGCGATCGCCCCGAGCCCGAGCCGCGGTCGGTCCTCGGCCGGGGGCGACGGCCGCATCCGCAGGAGCGCCCCGATGACGACGAGGAACGTCGCCGCGTCGAAGAGGAAGGCCCCCGCGGGCTCCACCGCGGCGAGGAGGAGGCCGGCGACGACCGGCCCCACCATCCCCGCGAACGTGCCGAACCCGGCATCGAGCGCCCCCGCCGAGGGCAGGAGCTCGAGGTCGAGGAGCCGGGCGGGCCACGTGTCGAGCGTCGGGCGGTTGAACGTGATGAGCCCCGCCGACAGGAACGCGAACGCGTAGAGCGGCCAGACGAGGGGTTCGGGACGCAGGGCGTTCACCGCCATGAGGACCGAGAGTCCGGCGAGGAGGACGTGCGTCGCGATCGCGAGCCGTCGGCGCTCGAGCGCGTCCGCGAACGCCCCACCGACGATCGGGAACACGAGCACGGGTACGAGCTCGACGAGCCCGAGGAGACCGACGGCGAGCGTCGACCCCGTGAGCGCGTACACCTGGAACGGGATCACGACCGCGACGATCTCGTCACCGAAGTTCGAGATCGACCGCCCGACGAACAGGCGGCGGAAGTCCGCCGAAGCGCGGAGCGGCGTCGTGTCGATCGCGTGCCGGCGGACCCACGCGAGGAGCCCCCGCGGACCGCTCACGCGGGGATGGCCTCCCGGACGACGCGGACGCACTCCTCGATCCGGTCCCGGTGCGTGCGGTGCGAGAGGATCGCCGCGCGGAGCGTGACCCGACCGTCGAGGACGGTGCTCGAGAGGAAGACCCGCTGGGATGCGTTGATGCGCGCGAGGAAGGCGCGGTTCGCCGCATCGTCCCCGTGCCGGAGGCGGAACGGCACGATCGAGAGCTCGGGGTCCCAGGGGAGCTCGAGCTCGGGCATCGCGCGGAGCTCGCCGGCGAGGAACCGCGCGAGGTCGAGCTTCTCGTCGAGCGCCTCGCGGAACGCCCCGACGCCGTGGAGCCACAGCGGGAACCACACGCGGAGGCCGCGGAAGTCGCGGGAGAGCTCCGCCGAGTACTCGCTCGCGTTCGGGAGCTCCCCCTCACCGGCGAGATCCTGGAGGTACGCGGCGGTCCCCGCGTGGTGCGCGTCGCGCAGGAGCGCGCCGTCGCGGACGACGATGGCCCCCGTGCCGTACGGCAGGAACATCCCCTTGTGCGGGTCGAGCGTCACGGAGTCCGCTCGCTCGATACCGGCGAAGGCCGCGCGGCCGCGTTCGGTGAGGAGGAAGAAGCCTCCGTAGGCGGCGTCGACGTGGAACCACATCCCCTCGTCCGCGCAGAGGTCCGCGACGGCCGGGAGCGGATCGACCGCGCCGGTGTTCGTCGTCCCCGCCGACGCGGAGACGAGGAACGGACGGAGACCGGCGGCACGGTCGGCGTCGACGGCCGCGGCGAGCGCGTCGGCGTCGAGCCGGAGGTCCGGGGTCGTCGGCACGACGCGGAGGTTCGCGGTCGGGATCCCCGCGATCCGCGCCGCCTTCTCGACCGACCGGTGCGCCTGCTCGCTCACGTACATCGTCCCGTCGAGGAAGGCCTCGCCGAGCCTCGCCCGACGCGCGGTGACGACCGCCGCGAGGTTCGCGAGCGATCCGCCGGTCGTGAGGGTGCCGCGTGCCCGCCCGTCGAAGCCGACGAGTCCGCAGAGCCACCGGATCACGTTGTCCTCGATCTGCGCCCCGACCGGCGATTCGCCCCAGAGCGACACGTAGCGGTCGATCGTCGTCGAGAGGAGGTCCGCGAGGGAGGACGCGAAGAGGCCACCGCCGGGGATGTACGCGAGGAACCCGGGCCCCGCGTTGTCGTTCGCGTGGCGCTGGACGTCGTCGACGAGCGCGAGGAGGTCGCCGAACTCCCCGCCGAGCTCCGGCGGCGCGCCACGGTGGCGGCGCGCCGCCTCGAGCCCACCGTCCTCACCTGC
>JBJTIF010000021.1:0-18368 GCA_046094825.1 Actinomycetota bacterium | reverse complement strand
CAGCGAGGTCGCTCCCCTTCGCCGCCGCGGCGGCGGCCTCACGCTTGCGCGCGCCGGCAGCGACGCGGGCGCGGGCGTCCGCGAGGACGGCCGCGCGGTCGCGCGTCGCGGCCGGCGCACCCGCGAGGACGACGACGACCTCGCCCTTCACCGCTCCGTCGCCGAGCCGCGCCGCGACCTCCGAGGCCGTGCCGCGCAGCACCTCCTCGTGGATCTTCGTGAGCTCGCGCGCGACCGCGACCGATCGATCGGCGCCGGCGGCCGCGAGGTCGCGCAGGAGGACGGCGACGCGGCGGGGTGACTCGAAGAGGACGGCGGTGCGTTCCTCGCGGGCGAGCGCGGCGAGGCGCTCGCGCCTCGCCGCGCCCGCCCGCGGGACGAACCCCTCGAACACGAACCGTTCCATCGGGAGCCCGGAGACGACGAGCGCGGCGGTGATCGCCGACGGGCCGGGGACGACGCGGACGTCGATGCCCTCGGCGACGCACGCGCGGACGAGCGGGAATCCCGGGTCGGCGAGGCCCGGCATCCCCGCGTCGGACACGAGCGCCACGGAGCGACCCGCGCGGAGCTCCGCGAGGACCGCCGCGGTCGCCTCCGCCTCGTTGCCGGCGAACAGCGCCCGCATCGGGACGGAGAGGCCGAGGTGGTGCAGGAGCGACCCGGTGCGGCGGGTGTCCTCGCACGCGACGAGATCGACCGAGGCGAGCGTCGAGCGCGCGCGGTCCGTGAGGTCGCCGAGGTTGCCGATCGGCGTGCCGACGATGTGGAGGGTCCCGACCATCGCGTCGATGGTGGCACAGCGGGGCGGGGTAGGCTTCGGCGCCATGGACCACGCGCTCCCCGGGGTCGCACCGCGCCGAGGGCTCCGCGGCCTCCTCGCGCGGCCGACGACGGCCGTGCTCCTCGTGACGCTCCTCGCGGCGGGCCTGCGCCTCTGGGGCCTCGGCACGCCGCCCGAGCGCATCTTCGACGAGTTCTACTACTCGAAATCCGCGTGCATCTTCCTCGGATGGTCCCCGCAACGGTGCTCCGTCGATTCCGACGACGAGAAGTACTGGTTCCGCGAACGTCACGACGTCGGCGCGTGGGTCCACCCGCCGCTCGGCAAGTGGGCGATCGCGGTCGGCGAGCTCGCGGTCGGTACGGACGCCCGCGACGGGCTCGACGCCCGCGACGCGTTCGGGTTCCGCGTGTCCTCGGCGGTCGCAGGGACGCTCACGGTCACCGCGTTCGCGATCCTCGTGCAGCTCCTGTTCGGGAGCGCGCTCTGGACGTTCGTCGGCGGCGCGCTCCTCGCGACGGAGGGCCTGTCGCTCGTCCAGTCCCGCGTCGCGATGCTCGACGTGTTCGTCGGGTGGTGGATCGTCCTCGCGTTCCTCCTCCTCGTCCTCGACCGCCGATGGATCGAGCGCCGCACGCCGCCGCCGACCGCGAGCTTCGAGGGGCCCGGCGAGGTCTGGCTCCCGCCCCAGGACGACGCCCCCTCGCCGCTGTGGCGCCCGTGGCGGTTCGCGACCGGCCTCGTCCTCGGGATCGCCCTCGCGACGAAGTGGTCCGCCCTCACGGCCGTCGCAGCCATCGTCGTCCTCGCCGTCGTCTGGGAATGCGAGCGCCGACGGGACGCCGGCGAGTGGCGGTGGTTCGCGCACACCCTCACCCGCGAGGGATTCGGGATCGTCCTCGCCTTCGCGGTCCTGCCCCTCGTCGTCTACGTGGCGTCGGACCTCGCGTGGTTCCTCCGCGAGGGGTGGTCGCTCGAGCGCTGGGGCGAGCTCCAGCTCGCGATGGCCGCGTACCACGCGGAGCTCCGACCGGTCGGCGCGGACGGGACGCCGATCCACCCGTACCTCTCCCCGGCCTGGCAGTGGCTCCTCCTCATGCGACCCGTGCTCTACTTCGCGGAGTACTTCGACGCGGGCGCGCGACGGGTCATCTACGCGAACGGCAACCCCGTCGTGTTCTGGGGTGCCTTCTTCGCGATCCCCGCGTCGATCGCGGCGTGGCGACGCCGCGCCGACCGCGGCGCGGCCCTCGCGGTCGTCGCGATCGGCGCGCTCTACCTCCCGTGGTTCCTCGTCGAGCGACCGCAGTTCCTCTTCTACGCCCTGCCGATCGTGCCGTTCCTCGTCCTCGCGATGCTCGTGCTCCTCCGCGACCTCGCGGTCCGCGGCTACGCGATCCTCGCGGGGAGCCTCGTCGTCATCGCGTTCGCGCTCGCGGTGCTCTTCTGGCCGACGTACGTCGGCCTGCGCCTCGACGCATGGGGCTGGGAGCTCCGGTCGTGGTTCCCCGGCTGGACGTAGTGGCGCGAGCGCCCCGGTCGCGATGCGGAGGCGGGCGATCGGTGCTCGGCGGACCTACGCGAACCCCGGCAGCCGGTCACGGAAGAGCAGGTAGATCGTCCCCGCGCCGATGTCGAGGAGCACGTGCGCGATCACGAGCGGCCAGGTGCGCCGCGTCCGGACGAAGAACCACCCGAACGCCGCGCCGAGGATGAGGTTGCCGAGGAACCCGCCCCACCCCTGGTAGAGGTGGTAGCCGGCGCGCAGCACCGCGCTCGCGCCGATCGCGGTCGCGTCGCGCCAGGCCGATTGCTGGAGCCGCGTGACGAGGTAGCCGACCGCGACGACCTCCTCGAGGAGCCCCGCACGGATCGACGCGAGGACGAGCACGGGGACCGTCCACCAGTAGCCGGAGGGCGGCGCGGGGACCACGAAGCGGTTCGTCCCGAGCTCGACGGCGACGAGGTAGAGCGCCGCGCCGCCCGACCCGAGCAGCGCCGCGAGGCCCGCGCCGTGGAGGAGCGCGCGGAGCGGCCGCTCCCGTCCGAGGCCGAACGCCGCGAGCCCCTCGCCGCTGCGTCGCGCGAGGTGGAGCACGAGCGCGACCGGGGCGAGCCCGAAGACGAGACCGGTGAGCTGCCGTGCGACGGACGGGCTCTGCGAGACGCTCACGACGGTGACGCCGGAGACCGGTGCCTCGAGGATCGAGATGACGGCGTACACGACGCTCGCGAGGAGCGAGAGCGACAGGACGACCGCGACCTCCTCGCGCCGCGTCCGCGCGTCGAGCGGCGAGGGGGAGACCTCGATCAGAGCTGGATGACGGGGCAGGTCAGGGTCCGCGTGACGCCCTCGACGCTCTGGATCGGCATGACGACCTGCTTCGCGAGCGCGTCGAGGTCGCCGGACTCGCCGCGGGCGATCACGTCGTAGGGCCCGGTGACGTTGTCGACCTTCACGACGCCGGCCATGGCGGAGAGCTCGCGCACGACGTGACTCGCGCGGCCCACCTCGGTCTGGATCAGGATGTAGGCGCTGACCACGGCACTCCTCCTCCCCTTCCGCCGGGGCCCCGAGGCCGCCGGACGCGGTCATCCTACGGCGACGCAACGGCGCGGGGCGAGCCCGACGCGCCGCCGAGGGCGCGGGGCAGGACCCGCGGCGCGGGGCGCGGTTCAGACCTCGGGTTCGAGGTCACCGACGGGGGGCGCGCCGGACTCGACGACCGCCTGCGGCGCGACGAGCGCCGGGTCGTCGAGCGCCCGGTACGCGATGCCCGCCGCGAGGACGGCCGCCGCGGAGGCCCCGAGGTACAGGGTCGTCGCGCCGAGGTGCTCGTAGACCCAGCCGCCGACGAGGCCCCCGAGGATCGGCGCGATGCCGAACCCGACGGTCGCCGACATCGCCTGCCCGGTCGAGTACAGGGTCGGCGTCACGAGCTTGCCGACGATGACCACCGTCATCGTGAACACGAGCGCGAAGCCGATCCCCTCGAGGAACGTGAGCGCGGACACGAGGACCGGATCGTCGACGAGGCCCCAGACGAGGAACCCGAGGGCGTACACGAGGCACCCGACCATGAACGTCGCACGCACGCCGAAGCGCTCGGAGAGGTTCGAGGACGATCGCATGACGGGCACCTCGACGAGGCCACCGAGCGCCGCGCCCGCGCCGATGAGGAACGGTCCGCCTCCGCCGTCGAGGATCTTCAGCCCGATGAAGTTCCATGCGCCGGAGAACCCGAACCACAGGAGGAGCGTCGAGGACAGGAACGCCGCGAAGCGAGGGCTGTCGCGCAGGACGGTGCCCACCGCGCCGAGACGGCCGTGCTCCCCCTCGTGGCGCGTCCGCGGGACGCGGAGCGTCACGGACCACGCGAGGAGGACCGCGCAGCCGACGGCGTAGATGAGCATGTTCGCCTCGACCCCGACCTCGCGGAACGCGAAGCCGAGCGCGAGGCACGCGATCGCGTACGAGAGGCTCTCCCAGCCCCGGATGCGGCCGTACTCCTGCATCCGCCCCTCGCCGAGGTGCGCGATCGCGATCGCGTCGAGGTTCGGGCCGAGCGCGCCGCCGACGCCCGCGAACACGAGGCTCGTGAGGACGATCGGGAGGAACCCCTCCCCGAGCGACCACATCCCGACGGCCGCGAGCCCCGAGAGGAGGGTGCCGAGCTGGAGCGTGCGCGGACGGCCGATCACCGTGTCGGCGAGGTGGCCCCAGACCGGGTTCGCGACGACGCGCGCCGCGGCCATCGCGGCGATGACGACCCCGATCTCGGCGGGTCGGATCCCGCGCGCCTCGAGGAACGCGGCGAAGAACGGGAAGAAGGCCGCGATCGCGACCCCGAACCCGATGAACAGCACCTGGATCGAGACCTCGGGTCGAACCGCGAACGACCGGGACCGCGCCATGCCGCCGAGGATAGCCGGGGGTGCACGCGGCCCCCCCGCTATGCTCCGGGCGTGAGCACCCCGACCGAGTCGCCGAAGGGACTCGCGGCGCGCGCCGCGGACGTGCAGGTCGTCGACGTCCGCGAGCCGAACGAGTGGACCGCGGGCCACATCGACGGCTCCGTCCACATCCCGCTCAACACGCTCCTCGCGGGGGGGTCGTCCTCGCTCGACGCGTCGCGACCCACCGTCGTCGTGTGCCGCTCGGGAGCGCGGAGCGAACTCGCGACGCTCATGCTCGTCGCGCGGGGCTTCGACGCGGCGAACCTCGTCGGTGGCCTCGAGGCGTGGATGCGCGAGGGGCTCCCGCTCGCGACCGACGCCGGGACACCCGGCCGCGTCGTCTAGCCGGGCGGCATCGGCGTCGGCGTCGACGCCTGTGCCCCGAGCGGCGGCACCGGGGTGCGGATGCCCTTCTCGGCGAGCCGCCCCGCGATGAGCTCGCGGAGCCGACGTTCGACGTCGAACCGCTTCGAGGGTCGCGTCTCCGCGACGACGCGCATGACGAGCGCCCAGTCACCGAGCCGCTCCATCCCGAGGAGGCTCGGCCCCTCCATGATCCAGTCCTTGAACGCCTCGTCGACGCGCACCTCGTCGAAGAGCTCCTCGAGGAGCTCGCGCACCGCGTCGACGTCCTCGCCGTAGCCGAAGCGCACGTCGACGATCGCGCGAGCCCATCCGCGAGACTTGTTGCTCACGATCTGGATGTTGCCGTTCGGGACCGTGTGGAGCGTCCCGTCGAACGCGCGGAGCACCGTCGCGCGCAGCGTGAACTGCTCGACCTTGCCGGAGACCGGGTTCGCGGTCGTCTGGATCTCGAGGACGTCGCCGACCCCGAACTGGTTCTCGAGGAGGATGAAGAACCCGGTGAGCGAGTCCTTCACGATCGACTGCGCGCCGAACCCGAGAGCGACGCCGGCGATCCCCGCGCTCGCGATGAGCGGGGCGAGGTTCACCCCGAGCCGGTCGAGGACGAGCAGGCCGATGATCGTCCACAGGAGCACGACCATCGCGGTCGAGAGCGCCTGGGCGAGCGTCGCCCCCCGCTGGAGGTCGATCGCCTGCGTCGCCGAGCCCGCACCCTCGAGGCGGCGGCGGAAGCGCCCGACGGAGACGCGCAGGACGAAGGACAGCACGAGCCCGACGGCGATCGCGACGGCGATCCACAGGCCGGTCTCCGACCACCACGAGCGGATGGCGTCCATGCACCCATTCAGGCAGAGGGTCCACGGCGCGTCAACGCCGCCGCACTGCCCGGGGGCGGGACGGGCGCGTTCGCGCCCGTCCCTCCCCCGGCGACCGGCCCGCTCAGGCGACGGGGAGGTGCCCGGCGGGGTCCGCCTCGAAGCGGGCGAGGCACCCGGCCGCGCAGAAGTAGTAGGTGCGGCCGTCGTGGACCGTCCGATACCGCGCGCCCTGGACCTCGACCGACATCCCGCACACCGGGTCGATCTCCTCGTGGCGCGCGGGCGCGGCGGGGGTGGTGCCGCCGACGAGCGCGCCGCTCGCACGGAGCGAGACGATCTCGGCGAGCACCGCGACCGCGATCTCCTCGGTCGGAGTCCGGCCGAGGTCGAGGCCGGCCGGCGCGTGGACCCGCGCGAGCGACGCTTCGTCGAGCCCGCGGTCGCGGAGGTAGCCGAGGACGGCCGACGCGCGCTTCGCCGACGCCACGAGCCCGACGTAGGGCGCGGACGTGGCGAGGGCGGCGGCGAGGGCATCCTCGTCGTAGTGGCCCTGAGTCGCGACGACGACGTACGAGCGGTCGTCGACGGTCTCGGGCGCGAGGGAGGGGGCCCACCGCGCTCCCTCGGGGAGGCCCTCCGGTGCGCCGGCGTCATCCACGAGGAGCGCCCGCCAGCCGAGTCCGGCGGCGAGTCCGACGAGCGTCCGTGCCGCGGGCGATCGGCCCACGGCGACGATCTGCGGCTGGACGAGCACGGGTTCCATGTAGACCTCCAGCGCGCCCTCGCTCTGGCACGCGATCGGGACCGTCACGACGCCCTCGCGACGGTTCGCGGCGAGTTCCTCCGGTGGTCCGAGGAACAGGAGCTGCGACCTGCCCTCGCCGAGGAGTCGGAGCGCTTCGCGGACGACCGTCGGCTCGGCGCAGGCGCCCCCGAGCCAGCCGTGCACCGCACCGTCCCGGGTGACGAGCGCGGTCGCGCCTTCCTTGCCCGACGAGGGCGAGCGCCGCCACACCACGGTCGCAAGGACGAACGGCTCGCCGCGGACCGTCAGGGCCGCGGCGCGCCGGTGGTGCGCCGGCCTCACGCGGAGGCCGTGGCCTTCTGGATCGCCTCCCAGACCTTCGCCGACGTGAGCGGCATGTCGATGTTGCGGACCCCGAGGGGCCAGAGCGCATCGATCACGGCGTTCACGTACGCGGCCGGCGATCCGACCGTCGGCGACTCGCCGACGCCCTTCGCGCCGATCGGGTGGTGGGGGGACGGCGTGACGGTCTCGCCGAGTTCGAACTTCGGAGTCTCCCAGGCGGTCGGGATCAGGTAGTCCATGAAGTTCGAGCCGATGCAGTTCCCGTCCTCGTCGAACGTGATGAGTTCCATCGCCGCGATCGCGTAGCCCTCCGTGAGTCCACCGTGGATCTGCCCCTCGACGATCATCGGGTTGATCCGCGTGCCGCAGTCATCGACGGCGACCATCCGGTCGACCTTCCACTCGCCGGTCTCGGGGTCGACCTCGACACCGACCGCGTACGAACCGAACGGGAAAGTCATGTTCGGCGGGTCGTAGTAGTGCCGGTCCTCGAGGCCCGGCTCGAGCCCGTCCGGGAAGTTCGTGTACGCCGCGAACGCCACGTCCTGGATCGTCTTCACCTTGTCCGGCGCACCCTTGACCGAGTACCTGCCCTTCGAGAACTCGATGTCCTCCTCGGACACCTCGAGCAGGTGTGCGGCGATCTTCTTCCCCTTGTCGCGGACCTTGCGGGCGACGATCGCGGTCGCCGCACCGCCGACGGGGGTCGAGCGGGACGCGTAGGTCCCGAGCCCGTACGGCGTGTTGTCTGTGTCCCCGTGCTGGACGAGGATGTCCTCGGGCTGGATGCCGATCTCCTCGGAGACGATCTGCGCGAACGTCGTCTCGTGGCCCTGTCCCTGGGTCTGGACGCCGATCTTCAGGATCGCCTTCCCGGTGGGGTGGATCCGCAGCTCCGCCGAGTCGAACATCTTGATGCCGAGGATGTCGAAGTCCTTGTGGTTGCCGGCCCCGACCACCTCGGTGAAGGACGCGAGCCCGATCCCGTAGAGCTTCCCGTCGGCGCGCCGCTCCTTCTGGCGCTCGCGGAGCTCGCCGTAGCCGACCATGTCGAGCGCCATGTCGAGGGCCCGCTCGTAGTCGCCGGAGTCGTAGACGAACCCGGTGGCCGACTCGTACGGGAACTGCTCCTTCTTGATGAAGTTCTTCCGACGGAACTCCGCCGGGTCCATGCCGATCTCGTACGCCGCGTTCTGGACGAGGCGCTCGATGAGGTACGAGGCCTCGGTCACCCGGAACGAGCAGCGGTACGCGACCCCGCCGGGCGCCTTGTTCGTGTACGCCCCGTCCGCCGAGACGTGGACGGCCGGCAGGTCGTAGGACCCGGACACGATGTGGAAGAGACCCACCTTGAACTTCGTCGGCTGCGCGTCCGCGTGGAACGCGCCCTCGTCGGCCAGGAGCGAGGCGCGGAGGCCGAGCATCGTCCCGTCCTTCTTCAGCGCGAGCTCGCCGCGCATGTGGAAGTCGCGGGCGAACCCGGTGGAGATGAGGTTCTCCGTGCGCTCCTCGATCCACTTCACCGGGTGCTTCAGCAGGAGCGACGCGGCGGTGGCGATCACGTAGCCGGGGTAGACCGGCACCTTGTTGCCGAACCCGCCGCCGATGTCCGGGGAGATGATCCGGATGTTCTCCTCGGGGAGGCCCGCCACGAGCGCGAAGACCGTGCGGATCGCGTGCGGCGCCTGGGAGGTCATCCAGATCGTCGCCTGACCCGTCGCGGGGTTCACGTCCGCGACGCAGCCGCAGGTCTCGAGGGGCGACGGGTGACAGCGCGGGTAGAAGGTGTCGAGCGCCACCACCATGTCCGCGTCGGCGAACGCCTTGTCCGTCTTCTCCTTGTCGCCCGTCTCCCAGTGGTAGATGTGGTTGTCGGTCTGGCCTTCCTTGTCCGTGCGGATCACCGGCGCGTCCTTCTCGAGGGCGCGCTGCGGCGTCACCACGGGGGGCAGCGGCTCGTAGTCCACCTCGATGTGCTCGAGCGCGTCCTTCGCGATGTAGGGGTCGGTCGCGATCACGGCCGCGACCTCCTGCCCCTGGAACCGCACCTTGTCCGTCGCGAGCACCGCCTGCGTGTCCATCGACAGCGTCGGCATCCACGCGAGGTTGTGCTGGGCCATGAGGTCACCCGTCACGACCGCGATGACCCCCGGGATCGCCGACGCCTTCGACGTGTCGATGCCGTTGATCTTCGCGTGCGCGAAGGGGCTCCGGAGGATCGCCATGTGGAGCATGCCGGGGAGCTTCACGTCGTCGACGTAGTTGCCCCTCCCCCGGATGAAGCGGTCGTCCTCCTTGCGGCGGACGCTGTGACCCAGCCCGCGGATCTCCTCGGTGGTCGACATGGTCTCCCCCTACTTCTTCGCGCCGGCGCCCGCGGCACCGGCAGCCTGGATTGCCTTCACGATGTTCATGTAGCCGGTGCAGCGGCAGATGTTGCCGGAGATCGCCCAGCGGACCTCGTCGTCGGAGGGCTTCGGGTTCTCGTCGAGGAGCGCCCTGCCGACGAGCATCATCCCGGGGGTGCAGTAGCCGCACTGGAGCCCGTGGTGCTCCTTGAAGGCGGCCTGGATCGGGTCGAGGCCGTCGGCGGTCTCGAGACCTTCGACCGTCGTCACCTCGCGCCCGTCGGCCTGGACGCCGAAGACCGTGCACGACTTCACCGGTACACCGTCGAGGAGCACCGTGCACGCGCCGCAGCTCGTCGTGTCGCAGCCGATGTGCGTCCCGGTGAGGCCGAGGTTCTCGCGGATGACGTGGACGAGGAGCGTGCGGGGCTCGACGTCGGCCTTGCGCGTCTGGCCGTTGACCGTGATCGTGATCTCCATGGGGACCCCCTAGACCGCGGCGCCGGCCATCGCGGCAGCCGCCGCGAGCCCACGCTCCGTGTAGACCTTCACCATGTGGCGCTTGTAGTCCGCGGTGCCACGGACGTCGGTCACCGGATTCGCCGCCTCGGCGGCGAGGTCACCCGCCTTCGCGAAGAGCTCGCGGGAGACCGTCTGCCCGGCGAGTGCATGCTCGGCCGCCGTCGCCTGGACGTTGATGAGCCCGACCGAGGTGAGCCCGAGACCGGCGCGGCTCACCTTGCCGCCGTCGAGCGCGAGGAAGGCCGCCACGCCGACGGTCGCGTAGTCACCGATCTTCCGCTCGAGCTTCAGGTACGTGCCGCCCGCCTTGCCCTTCGCCTTCGGGACGCGGATCTCGACGAGGATCTCGTTCGGGGCGAGCGTCGTGGTGAACGTGTCCTTGAGGAACTCCCGGATCGGGATCTCGCGGTCCCCCTTCGCGCTCCGCGCGACGACGGTCGCGCCGAGCGCGAGCATCACGGACCCGATGTCGCCGGAGGGGTCCGCGTGGACGAGCGAGCCACCGATCGTCCCGAGGTTGCGGACGAGTGGGTCGGCGATCTGCGGTGCCGCCGTCGCGATCGTCGGGTGGTGCTTCGCGATCACGTCGGAGGTCGCGACGTCCCGGTGGCGCGTGAGCGCGCCGATCTTCAGGACGTCGCCGTCCTCCCGGGCCCCGGCGAGTCCGGGGACCGCGTTGATGTCGATGAGGTGCCCCGGCGACGCGAAGCGGAGCTTCATCATCGGGATCAGGCTCTGACCACCCGCGAGGACCTTCGCGTCCTCGCCGTACCGATCGAGGAGGCCGAGCGCCTCGTCGAGCGTCGTGGCCCGGTGGTACTCGAAGCGTGCGGGCAGCATCCGTGGCTCCCTTCGGCCGAGCGAGGGCCGAATCGAACCACGGGGGTCCTCCTCCGCGCAAGACGGGCCCCCCGGGGCCCGGAGGGGGATTCGCGGCGCGGTGCCTCCGGGTGTAGCGTCCCCCCGTCGTCACGCCCGTCCACGTCCGAGGAGGCCCCGTGCTCATCGAGAACGAGTTCAGCGTCCAGGCGCCGATCGAGAACGTCTGGGGCACCCTGCTCGACGTCGAGCGGGTCGCGCCGTGCATGCCCGGGGCCGAGTTGACGGAGACGGTCGACGAACGGAACTGGAAGGGCAGGGTCTCGATCAAGTTCGGGCCCGTCGGCCTGTCGTTCGCGGGCACGGTCGAGATGGTCGAGCGCGACGACTCCGCGCACCGCGTGCGACTCGTCGCGAAGGGCATGGAGGCGAAGGGCAAGGGGGCCGCGAGCGCGACGATCACCTCGTGGCTCGAGCAGGGAGCCGGAGGGGCGACGACGGTGAAGATGCAGGCCGACATCACGATGACCGGCGCCGTCGCGCAGCTCTCCCGTGGGCTCCTCCCCGACGTCTCGAAGCGCCTCACCGCGGAGTTCGCGGACCGACTCCAGGCGACGATGAGCGGCGAGGCGGTCCCCGACGGCGACGGCAACTCGATCAACGCGCTCGGCCTCGGCGTGAAGGCCGTCGGCGGTGCGATCGCCGGGGTGTTCCGGAAGAAGGACGACTAGGCGCCGATCGCCCGGGACAGTTCCTCGAGGCTCTCGAGGTTGTGGCCCGATAGGAAGACGTCGATCGACGGCAGCGCCGCCACCATCCCCCGGGCGAGCGGTTCGTAGCGCGGGTCACCCTTCAGAGGATTCACCCAGACGACGCGGTGCGCGAGACGCCGGAGTCTCGCCATCTGCGCGCGGAGGACGTCGGGCTCGCCGCGCTCGAGTCCATCCGAACACAGGACCACGACGGATCCCCGGAGCGCGGCGCGCTGGCTCCAGACCTCGAGGAGGGCGCGGAGCGACTCGCCGATCCGCGTGCCGCCCTCCCAGTCCTCGACGAGGGCGCCGATCTCGCGCACCGCGCGGTCCGGATCTCGCGTCACGAGCGACCGCGTGACGCGTGTCAGCCGCGTGCCGAAGCAGAAGACCTCGACGCGGCGACCGGCCGCCATCGCCGCGAACCCGAACTGCAGGAGCGCGCGCGCGTACGGCGTCATCGATCCGGAGACGTCGAGGAGCAGGACGAGCGGGCGCGCGCGCGTTCCGCGCGCGCGCCATGCCCGGCGGAACGGCTCGCCCTCGGTGCGGAGCGAGCGCCGGAGCGTGGTCCGCATATCGAACCTCGCGCCCTTCGGTGACGGACGGAGGCGCCTCGAGGTCCGCGTCCCGACGCGGTCCTCGAGGCGCCGGATCAGCCGCGCCACACGCTCGCGTTCCTCGTCGGTGAGGGTCTCGAAGGACTTCGAACGGAGCACCTCGTGCGCGGTTGCGACGATCCGGAGCGCCGTCTCCCCCTCGGGTTCCTCGTCCTCGTCCGCGCCGCTCCATGACGATGCGACGTCCTGCTCGACGATCGTCGGCGCGTGCTCCGGCTCGGGCGTTGCAGCGCGGACCCCGTCGCCGGGCGCGGGCAGGCCGAGCTCGATGCGGAGATCGTCGTGCGCGTCGAACCACGCCGCGAAGGCCGCGTCGTAGGTCGGCACGTCGTCCGGCCGGGCGACGAGGCACGCCCTGCCGGCCCAGTAGAGCTGTTCGCGGTCGGTGGGGTCGATCGCGGTCGCCGCCCGGCAGTACGTGAGGACGCGGCCGGTCCCGACCGAGAGCCCGCGCATGCGGAGCTGCCGGGCGAACCCGATCAGGTGCCGGAGGGCCTCAGGCGGCGCCATCGCCGACGACCTCCGTGAGCCGCGCCGCCGCGAGCTCGAGGTCGTCGTGGTCCTTCAGGACCGTCCCGAGCGTCTCGCCCGCCGTCTCGGCGTCGAGGCGGTCGCGACCGAGGAACGCGACGGACCGCGCCCAGTCGATCGTCTCCGCCACGCCGGGTCGCTTCGCGAGGTCGAGCTCGCGGAGCCGCGCGACCGCTCCGGCCACGTCGCGCGCGAGCACTTCCCCGACGCCCGGCGCGCGTGCGACGACGATCTCGACCTCGCGATCGAGCGGCGGGTGATCGATCCAGTGGTAGAGGCAGCGGCGCTTCAGCGCGTCGTGGAGCTCGCGCGTGCGGTTCGAGGTCACGATGACGGCGGGAGGCTCCTCCGCGGCGATGCGACCGATCTCGGGGACGGTCACAGCGAACTCCGACAGGATCTCCAGCAGGAACGCCTCGAACTCGTCGTCCGCGCGATCGAGCTCGTCGACGAGGAGCACGGTGCGCGAGCCACCGCGGATCGCGTCGAGGAGCGGCCGCTCGAGGAGGAACTCCGGACCGAAGAGGTCCTCGACCTGCGTCGCCGCGTCGCCAGCGGCGCGCACCGCGATGAGCTGCCGCGAGTAGTTCCACTCGTAGAGCGCCTGGGACGCGTCGATGCCCTCGTAGCACTGGAGCCGGATCAGCCGACGGCCGAGGAGCGCGGAGAGGACCTTCGCGACCTCGGTCTTCCCGACGCCCGCCTCGCCCTCGAGCAGGAGCGGACGGTCGAGCGACAGCGCGAGGAAGATCGCCGTCGCGAGCCCGCGATCGGAGAGGTAGCGCTCGCGACGGAGCGCCTCCTCGAGTTCCCCGACCGACGTGAACGGCAGCGTCGCCACGTCGGGAAGCCTAGCCGCGGCGCGTCAGCGACGTCGGCCGGCGGCCTCCTCGAGGGCTCGACGCACGATGACCGAGGAGACCTCCGAGCGGTACTCGGCGCTCGCGAACGCGTCGGAGGCCGGCGAGGTGCCCTCCGCGGCACGCGCGCTCGCCGTCGCCGCGTCCGCGCCGCCGGCGAGCGCCGCCTCGACGCCCGCGGCACGCATCGGTCGGTCGGCCATGTTCGTGAGCGCGACCGCGGGGCCGTCGCCGTTGCCCGTGAGCACCGCCAC
Source organism: Actinomycetota bacterium (assembly GCA_046094825.1). Taxonomy (GTDB): domain Bacteria; phylum Actinomycetota; class UBA4738; order UBA4738; family HRBIN12; genus JBJTIF01. The sequence goes on along the minus strand of JBJTIF010000021.1, from coordinate 4,647 downwards.
GCCGACGACCGCCCAGTCCTGGGCCCGACGCCGGAACTTCTGGTACGACCAGCCCTGCGCACCCGTCGCCGGGACGCGGATCTCCGCGAGGAGTTCGTCGTGCGCGAGGTCGGCGGTGAAGAGACCGCGGAAGAAATCTGCCGCCGCCACCCGGCGCTCCTTCTTCGGCCCGCGGACCACGAACGTCGCGTCGAGCGCGAGGAGCACCGTCGGGAGGTCGGAGGCAGGGTCCGCGTGCGCGACCGAACCGCCGATCGTGCCGACGTGCCGGACCGCCGGATCGCCGATCTGGCCGGCCGTGTAGGCGAGGATCGGGCAGTCGGCGGCGAGCTTCGGATCGTTCGCGAGGTCGTGGTGCCGGGTGAGCGCGCCGATCGCGAACTCCTTCCCGTCCTTCTTCACGTACGACAGCCCGCCGATGCGGGCGATGTCGACGAGGAGGGATGGGCGGGCGAGCCGCAGGCGCATGAGCGGGAGCAGCGAGTGGCCGCCCGCGATCACCTTCGCCTCCGGATCGCTCCCGAGCAGCTTCACGGCCTCCTCCACGGAGGAAGCGCGTCGGTAGTCGAACGCCGCGGGGATCACCTCTGGCCTCCCTTCGCCTTCGCGGCCCGGATCGCGCGCCACACGCGCTCGGGCGATGCTGGCTTCTGGATCGTCTCGACCCCGAGGTGGGCGATGGCGTCCTCCACCGCGTTCACGACGGCCGGCGGCGACGCGATCGTCCCGGCCTCGCCGATCCCCTTCACCCCGAGCGGGTTCGTCGTGCTCGGGGTCTCGATGTGGCCGAGCTTCACCCGCGGGATCTCGTTCGCGCTCGGCACGAGGTACTGGACGAGGGACGAGGTCGTGAGGTTGCCCTGATCGTCGTAGACGGCCTCCTCGTAGAGCGCCTCCGCGACCCCTTGGGCGACGCCGCCGTGGACCTGCCCTTCGACGATCATCGGATTGATGATCGTGCCGCAGTCGTCCACCCCGACGTAGTCGAGGATCTCGGTCTGGCCGGTCTCGACGTCGACCTCGACGACGCAGATGTGCGCGCCACCGGGCCACGTGAAGTTCGGCGGGTCGTAGACCGCGGTGCCGTTCAGGTGCGGCTCCGTCCCCTTCGGGAGCGAGTGCGCGGTCCAGGCGGAGAAGGCGAGCTGCGGGATCGTCCGCGCCTTGTCCGGCGCACCCTTCACCCGGAACGCCCCGTCCGACCAGTCGACGTCCGCCTCAGCGACCTCGAGCTCGTGCGCGGCGATCTTCCGCGCCTTCTCGCGGATCTTCTCCATCGCGAAGTGGAGCGCGGCGCCGCCGACCGAGGCCGATCGAGAGCCGTACGTGTCCATCCCGAGCGGCGTCACCGCGGTGTCGCCGTGGAGGACCTCGACGTCATCCACGTGGACGCCGAGCCCGTCGGCGACCACCTGGGCCCACGACGTCTCGTGCCCCTGACCGTGCGGCGAGGTCCCGGTCTTCACGATGACCTTGCCCGTGGGCAGGCACTCGATCGTCGCCGCGTCCCATCCGCCCGCGACGTACTTCAGGGCGCCGAGGATCTCCGACGGCGCGAGCCCGCACATCTCGATGTACGTGCAGATCCCGATCCCGAGCTGCTTCGTGTCGCCCGCCGCACGACGCTTCGCCTGCTCCTTGCGGCGCTCGTCGTAGCGCACGAGGTCGAGCGCCATCTGGAACGTGGTGTGGTAGTCCCCCGAGTCCACGGACAGGCCGCTGATCGCCGGTCGCGCCTCGAGGAACTTCGGGACGAGGTTCTTCCGGCGGACCTCCGCGGGATCCATCCCGATCCGCTGCGCGAAAAGGTCGACGAGCCGCTCGAGGACGAACGTCGCCTCCGGTCGGCCGGCACCGCGGTACGCGTCGGTCGGCGTGCGGTTCGTGAGCACGCCGGTGAACTCGTACCAGTAGGTCTTCGGGTCGTACGGCCCCATGTACACCCAGGCGCCCAGTTCCGGGATGCCGGGTGTGAGGAGCTGGAAGTACGCCCCCATGTCCGCGAGCTCGACGAACTTCACGCCGAGGATCTGCCCGTCCTTCGTCCCCGCGAGCGTGCAGTCGTGGATCGTGCCCCGACCGTGGATCATCGCGACGTAGTTCTCGCTCCGCGTCTCCGTCCACTTCACCGGACGTCCGATCTTCCGGCAGAGCGCGAGCGCAAGCGCCTCCTCCGCGTACACGTTGAGCTTGCCGCCGAACCCGCCGCCGACATCCGGGGCGATCACGCGGAGCTTCTGCTCGGGCACCCCGGTGACCATCGAGAGGCAGACCTTGAGGATGTGCGGGATCTGCGTCGCGGAGATGACGGTGAACTCCCCCATCGCCGGCACGGACTGCACCAGGCTGCTGCGCGGCTCGAGCGGGTTCGGGATGACGCGCGGTTGCTCGTAGCGCGCCTCGACGACCACCTCGGCCGTCTCGAACACCGACTGGTCTCCCGCGCCGCCGTGGTTCCAGTGGACGACCGCGTTCGTCCCGAGATCGTCGTGGACGAGCGGGGCGCCGTCCTTCCCGGCGGCGTCGAGGTCGAGCACCGCGGGGAGCTCCGTCACCGAGACGGTGACCGCCTCGGCGGCGTCCTGGGCCTGGGCGCGGGTCTCGGCGACGACCACGGCGACCGCGTCACCGTTGAAGCGGATCTTGTCCTTCGAGAGCGGCCAGTGGACCGGGATCTTGATGTCGTCGGTGATCGGCCAGACCATCGGGAGCGAGCCGGCGAAGTCCCCCTCGAGGTCCTTCGCCGTGTAGACGGCGAGGACGCCGGGCATCGCCGCCGCGGCCTTCGTGTCGATCTTCTCGATGCGCGCGTGCACGTACGGCGGGCGCACGAGGGCCATCCACACCATCCCGGCCGCCGTCATGTTGTCGACGTACGAGGCCTGCCCGGTGATGAGCTCCGGGTCCTCCTTCCGGGGGACCGCCTTGCCGATGAAGCGTTCGGTCGTCGTCATCGGGTCCTCACTTCCCCTTCGCGCCGGCGGCGTCGAGGACCGCCTTCACGATGTTCTGGTAGCCGGTGCAGCGACAGAGGTTGCCCTCGAGCGCGTGGCGGATTTCTTCCTCCGACGGCTTCGGGTTCTCCTGCAGGTACGAGGTCGCGGCCATGATCATCCCGGGGGTGCAGTAGCCGCATTGGAGCCCGTGGTTGCGGTGGAAGGACTCCTGCATCGGGTGGAGCCCTCCTTCGGGCGCGAGCCCTTCGATCGTGGTGACGGCGCGACCGTCCGCCTGCACGGCGAGCACGGTGCACGACTTCACGGCCTCGCCGTCGATGTGGACGGTGCAGGCGCCGCACGACGACGTGTCGCAGCCGACGTTCGTGCCGGTGAGTCCGAGGGTCTCGCGGAGGAAGTAGACGAGGAGCGTCCGTGGCTCGACGTCGGCCTCTCGACGGACCCCGTTGACGGTGATCGCGACCTGGGTCACGGCTCCCCCTTCGTTCCGGGCCACCCCGCGGTGGAAGGGCCGGACGATACGCCCGGGTGCTTCGCGGGCGCAACTCCGGGGTGCGACCGCTAGGGGCGCGGGTCCTGCGGCCACCCGTCGGCGTCGGCGACTGCGGCCTCCTCCGCGGAGCAGTCCGTCCCGGTCCCGCGCTCCTCCGTCCCGTCGGCGAACACGCGGATCCAGTAGCAGCCGCCGGTCTCCGCGCGGGCGCTGCCGACCCAGCGATCCTCCATCGCGTAGACGCTCACGATGTCGGGGTCGTTCGAGGCCTGGTCGGGGTCGATGTAGAGGACGTCGCCGCCGAGTCCGTTCAGGCGGTAGCGGTCGGCGGCCGCGAGGGAGCCGGCCTCGTCGGCGACCGAACGGGCCACCGACGCGGCGTCGACGAGCCCCTCCTCCACGACGCGCGCGGCGCCCACCTTGAGGATCGGCCGGTTCACGAAGACGAGGAACGTGAGGACGGCGCCTCCGAGCGCCATGACGCCGAGGAACCGCCAGAAGACGCGGTTCGAGCCGCGGGGGAGCGGGCCGGAGGCGTCGCCGGTCGCCGCGTCGTCGGAGGTCCGCGAGGAGCCGACGGGGGGCATGGGGAGAGCGTAGCGCCGGGACGTGCGGACCGACCCCGGGGCTACACTCCGGCCGTGAGCGAGCTCACCGACGTCCTCGACGCGATCGCGTCGCTCGCCGCGCGGGGCGAACGGATGTCGCTCGCGACGATCGTCGCCGTGAAGGGCTCGACGTACCGCCGCCCCGGAGCACGGCTCCTCGTCCCCGAGGAGGGCGCGCCGATCGGCAACATCAGCGGCGGCTGTCTCGAGGGGGACGTCGCCGACCTCGCGCGGATCGTGATGCGCGAGGGCGTCCCCCGGATCGCCGCCTGGGACCTCACCGCCGAGGACGACGACGTGTGGGGCCTCGGCCTCGGCTGCAACGGGGCGATCGAGGTGTTCGTCGAGCCCGCCGACCGCGCGGCCGAGGTCGCCGACGCGCTGCGGGCGGCGCTCGTCGAGGAACGCCCGATCGCGATGGTCACGGTCCTCGAGGGCGACGGCGCGGGGCGGCGGCTGCTCGTGCGGCCGGAGGGCGACGTCGAGGGTTCGATCGGCGCGGCGGACGCGGACGCGGCGGCCCGCGACGTCGCGCACCGACGACCGTTCGTTCGCGAGCGCCTCGAGCGCGACGTCGCGGGCCGCCGCG
>JBJTIF010000020.1:0-6411 GCA_046094825.1 Actinomycetota bacterium | reverse complement strand
TTCCCTCCGCCCGCGACGAACGCTTCGAGGTGTTCCTTGAACGTCCCGATCCCGACGCCCTGGACGGCGTCCACCGTGGGCGGACGCAGGAGGCTCACCGCGTCGCCCGCGAAGAACGCGCTCACCTCGTGCCCGTCCGCGACGGCGGCCTTGCCGACGAGCATCGCGAGCGTCGCCTTCGTCGGCGATTCGACTCCGCAGGTGATGTGGAGCACGAGCTTGCCCATGGTGACCCCCCTCACTCCCCCGAACACGAGGTCGCTAGGATAGGGCGACACTTCGAGGAGGAGCGAATCGTGAGCGATCGGGCCATCACCCTCATCCCCGGCGACGGCATCGGACCCGAGGTCGTCGAGAGCGCGCGTCGGATCATCGATGCGACCGGCGCGAAGATCGCCTGGGAGGAGTGCGAGGCGGGCGCCGAGGTCTTCAAGAAGGGCCTCCCCTCCGGTGTCCCCGCCGAGACGATCGCGTCGATCGACCGGACGCGCCTCGCCCTGAAGGGCCCGCTCGAAACGCCCGTCGGGTTCGGCGAGAAGAGCGCGAACGTCACGCTCCGCAAGCTGTTCGAGACGTACGCGAACGTGCGACCCGCCCGGGAGCTCCCCGGCGTGACGACCCCGTACAGCGGTCGCGGCATCGACCTCGTCGTCGTCCGGGAGAACGTCGAGGATCTCTACGCCGGCATCGAGCACATGCAGACGCCCGGCGTCGCCCAGACGTTGAAGCTCATCTCGCGCAAGGGCTGCGAGAAGATCGTGCGGTTCGCCTTCGAGCTCGCCCGCGCTGAGGGCCGGAAGTCCGTCGCCTGCGCGACGAAGTCGAACATCATGAAGATGACCGAGGGGACGCTGAAGCGCACCTTCGAGGCGGTCGCGCCGGAGTACCCCGACATCGAGTCCTGGCACGTCATCGTCGACAACTGCGCCCACCAGCTCGTGAAGAAGCCCGAGCAGTTCGACGTGCTCGTCACGACGAACATGAACGGCGACATCCTCTCCGACGAGTCGAGCGCCCTCATCGGCGGGCTCGGGTTCGCCCCGAGCGCGAACATCGGCCGCGAGGTGGCGATCTTCGAGGCGGTCCACGGATCGGCCCCGAAGTACGCGGGCAAGGACGTCATCAACCCGACGGCCGTCGTCCTCACCGGCGTCATGATGCTCCGCCACATCGGGCTCTTCGCCGAGGCCGCCGACATCGAGCACGCCGTGCTCGTGACGCTCGAGTCGGGGACCCTCACCGGCGACATCGTCGGCTACGACAGGGGCGTCGGCACCCGCGCCTACACCGACGCGATCATCGGCAACCTCGGCAAGCGCTCGGCGAACTGGGAGGTGCGCGAGTACCGGCCGATCACGATGCCGCAGATCGACACCCGCGCGGACTTCGTCCAGGTGCGCACCCGCGAAGTCGTCGGGATGGACGTCTTCGTCGAGGCCGCGGTGACCCCCGCCGAGCTCGGCCCGATCGTCGAGGCCGCCCTCGAGGGCTCGGCTGCGAAGCTGAAGATGATCTCGAGCCGCGGGACGCAGGTGTACCCGGCGACGGGCGGTGCGATCACCGACACGGTGGACCAGTTCCGCTGCCGCGTGATGCTGCAGGAGCCCGGCGAGCTCTCCGACGCGACCGCCTTCGACATCGTGCAGCGGATCGGCGCGAAGGTGCGCTGGATGCATCTCGAGAAGCTCCAGGTCTTCGACGGCGAGCCCGCGTACACGAAGGCCCAGGGCGAGAACTAGTTCACGTCGCCGGGGTGGGGGGGGGGGGGGGGGGGGGGGGCGGCGCGCGCCCCCCCCCCCCCCCACCCCGGACACCGCTCGCGTCAGGCGTCCGCCCGCTTCGCGAGCCACTCGAAGTTCTCGTAGAGCCGCGGCTCGCCGCTCTCGACCCTCCAGCCCTCGACAGCCGGTGCGAGCGCGCGCCACACCCCGGCGGTCCAGATCCAGTCGTGGCAGAGCTCCTCGCTGAACAGCTCGCGTCGCACGAGCGTCGCCACGGTCTCGTAGAACACGGCGGCCTGACCGAGGGCGCGCCACGTCGGTCCGGTCCGATCCGGGAACTTCGCCACGAGATCCGCGTGCGTCTTCGGGAAGTCCTTGCCCATGAAATCCGCGGCGCCGTCGATGTGCGGCTGCGATGCCTGGAGCTGCGCGAGCTGCACGAGCAGCGTCGCGTCTTCGCGTGTCGGCTTCCCCATCCCACTCCCCTTCCCCGAGGTCACAGGTGGACCCGTCGGGCAGCGGTCTACCCCGGTTCGCGTTGGCGCGCAAGCCGTAGACTCCTCCGTCGGCATCGGGGGGTCGGGTGGCAGGTTCCGCGCGGGGACACAAGGGGTTCGTCATGGTGGTCGGCGTGGCCCTCGCGCTCGCCCTGAACGCGCTCCCCGCCATCGGTCTCCCGACGCTCGCGGACCTCGGGTCCGACCCGTACTCGAACAGCACGAGTCAGCACGCCACACAGGTCGAACCGGATTCCTTCGCGTTCGGCACGACGATCGTCGCAGCCGCGCAGACGGGCCGCTTCACGAACGGCGGCTCCTCGAACATCTGCTTCGCGACCTCGAAGGACTCGGGCGGCACGTGGACCTCCGGGTGCCTGCCGGGCATCACGGTCTTCTCCTCCCCCGCCGGGACGTACGACCGCGTGAGCGACCCGGCGGTCGCGTACGACCCGAAGCACGACGTGTGGATGATCTCGTCGCTCGGCCTCTCCGGGGGCTCGAGCGTGAAGGGGGCCGCGATCCTCACGAGCCGCTCGACGGACGGCGGGCTCACCTGGGGCTCGCCGGTCGTGACCGCCGCGGCGACGGGGACCAACGACTACGACAAGAACTGGATCGCCTGCGACACCTGGGCGGCAAGCCCCTACTACGGCAACTGCTACACGCAGTGGGACAACTACGGCGCGGGCAACCGGCTCCTCATGAGCACGTCCACCGACGGGGGTCTCACGTGGGGCACGCCGAAGCAGACCTCGAACGCCGGGACCGGCCTCGGCGGGCAGCCGGTCGTCCAGCCGAACGGCACGGTCATCGTCCCGAGTGCGAACGCGAACGAGACCGCGATCATCGCCTTCCGCTCGACGGACGGCGGCGCGACGTGGAGCTCGACGACGGCCGTCACGTCGGTGAAGCACCACACGGTCGCCGGGTCGCTTCGGACGGGGCCGCTCCCGACCGCCGAGGTCGACGCGAGCGGGAAGGTCTACGTCGTCTGGCAGGACTGCAGGTTCCGCAAGCGCTGCGCGAGCAACGACCTCGTCATGAGCACCTCGACGAACGGCACGACCTGGTCGAACCCGGTGCGCGTGCCGATCGACGCGGTGACGAGCACGGTCGACCACTTCATCCCCGGCCTCGCGGTCGACCGGTCGTCGTCGGGGGCGACCGCACGACTCGCGCTCGCTTACTACTCCTACCCCACCGCGAACTGCTCGTCGGCGACCTGCCAGCTCCAGGTCGGGTTCATCTCCTCGAAGGACGGCGGGGCGACCTGGAGCGCACCGCAGACCCTCGCCGGTCCGATGTCGCTCTCGTGGATCGCCTCGACGACCCAGGGACGGATGGTCGGCGACTACATCTCGACGTCGTTCGTGGGGTCGCTCGCGTTCCCGATGTTCGTCGTCGCGACCGCGAAGGTCGGAACGGCGTTCGTCGAGCGGAGGACCTCGGTCGCGACGGGGATCTCGGGCGAGGTTGCCTCGGCAGCGGCGAGCGGCCTCGACGTCGCCGTCACCCGCACGGGGGATCGGCCCGCGGCGGGCTCAGCCGTCGCCCGGCAGTAGGCGGTCCGACGCAGGGGCGTTGCTACACTGCCCGCCGCGGTCCCATCGTCTAGTGGCCTAGGACACCACCCTCTCAAGGTGGAGACACGGGTTCGAACCCCGTTGGGACTACTCCCCCGCTAGACCCCGCGGACGACGCCGGCGCGCAGACGCGCCTTCAGGAGCTCGTTCGTCCCCCAGTAGATCGCCGTGAGGGCGGCGAGGGCGAGCAGGAGTCCGGCGGGCAGGCCGACGAGGCCGAGGACCCCGCGGAGGGGCGAGAACGGCAACGTCGCCGTCACGACCGCCACCCCGACGGAGAGCCACAGGAGCCCCCTCCCCGGTCGGCTGCGGAAGGCCGGCCGCCACGTGCGGAGCACGAGCATCGCGACGAGTTCCGTGAGCGTGGACTCGACGAACCACCCGCTGCGGAACAGCGTCGCGTCCGCACCGAACCCGAGCCGGAGCGTCGCGAACGTCGCGAGGTCGAACGCCGTGCTCACGAGCCCGAAGGCGATCATGAAGCGACGGATCCCGACGATGCTCCAGCGCGAGGGGCGCTCCACCTGCTCGGGGTCGACGGCGTCGCCCGCGATCGCGAGCCCCGGGATGTCCGAGAGGAAGTTCAGGAGGAGGATCTGCCGCGGCAGGAGCGGCAGGAACGGCAGGAACGCCGACGCCGCGGCGAGCGAGAGCATGTTGCCGAAGTTCGCGCTGATCGTGACGCGGACGTACTTCAGGGTGTTCGCGAAGGTCCGGCGGCCGAGGAGCATCCCCTCGTCGAGCACGTCGAGGCTCTTGTCGAGCAGGACGATCGCCGCCGCGCGCTTCGCGACGTCGACCGCGGAGTCCACGGAGATGCCGACGTCGGCGGCGTGGAGCGCGACGACGTCGTTGATACCGTCGCCGAGGAAGCCCACGACCTCGCCGCGCTCGCGGAACGCGCGGACGATGCGCTCTTTCTGGAGCGGCTCGACCTCCGCGAAGACGGCGGTGGCGGCCGCGCGGTCCGCGAGCGCGGCGTCGTCGAGCTCGGCGATCTCCGCGCCGGTGAGGACCGCGCCGACGAGCCCGACCGCGCCGGCGACCTCCGCGGCCACGCGGCGGGCGTCGCCGGTCACGATGCGGACCGAGCACCCGTGGTCGGCGAGCCGGGTGATCGCCTCGAGCGCCCCGGGCTTCGCCGGGTCGCGGAACGTGAGGAACCCGCGCAGGACGAGGTCGCGCTCGGCCTCGGGGCCCTCGACCTCCCGCTCGTCCGTCGTCCGCGTCGCGACCGCGAGCACGCGGAGGCCCGCGTCGCCGAGGGCCGCGAAACGCTCCTCGACCCCCGCGACGACGTCGTCGAGCGGCACCTCGCGTCCGTCCACGGCCGCGCGCGTGCAGACGCCGAGCACCTCGCGCACCGCGCCCTTCGTGACGAGGAGGCTCCGCGCACCGTCTTCGACGAGGACCGACAGGCGCCGGCGCTCGAAGTCGTAGGGGATCTCGTCGAGCGCGGCGCCCTCGGGGCGGCCGACCGCGCGCAGGATCGCCGCGTCGAGGGGGTTCGGGAAGCCCCGCTGGAGGCCGGCGTTGCGGGCCGCGAGGTGCCCGCCGCGCGGGTCGGGGTCGCCGCGGACGTCGAGGGCGGCGTCGAGCTCGACGGCGCCGACGGTGAGCGTCCCGGTCTTGTCGGTGCAGAGCACCGTCATCCCGCCGAGGTCCTCGATCGCGTCGAGGCGCTTCACGATGACCCGTCGCTCGGCCATCGCCCGAGCGCCCGCGGCGAGGCTCACGGACACGATCGCGGGCAGGAGCTGCGGCGTGAGGCCGACCGCGAGCGCGAGCGAGAACAGGAACGCGTCGACGACGGGACGCTCGAGGACGAGGTTCACGACGAAGATCGCCCCGACGAGCACGAGCATGACCCGCACGAGCATCTGCCCGAACGCCGCGATCCCGCGCTCGAACCCGGTCGTGATCGCGCCGGAGGCGAGGTGGGCGGAGATGCGACCGAACTCCGTCGCGTCGCCGACCGCGACGACGACCGCCGCGCCGGATCCGCTCACGACGTGCGACCCCTGGAACACCGCGCTCGCGCGCTCCTTCGGCTCGGCGTCCGCGTCGACGGGTGCCGAGGTCTTGTGGCGGGGGTACGACTCGCCGGTGAGCGCAGCCTCGTCGACGAGGAGATCGCGCGAGGACAGGACCCGCGCGTCGGCGGCGATGACGTCGCCGGCACGCAGCGCGAGGACGTCACCGACGACCACATCCTCGATCGGGAGCGAGAGGACCTCGCCGTCGCGGAAGACCTCGACCTCGACGCGGACCTGCGCGGCGAGCTCCTGCACCGCCTGGCCCGCGCTGCGTTCCCGCGAGAACCCGAGGACGGCGCTCGCCGCGATGATCGCGAGGATGATGATGCCGTCCACCACCTCGCCGAGCGCCATCGAGAGCGCGGTCGCACCGACGAGGACGAGGAGGATCGGGCTCGAGAACTGCCGGAGGAACAGCCGGATGCCGAGGTGCTCGGGCGGCGGGGCGATGACGTTCGGTCCGTCGCGATCGAGTCGGAGGCGGGGCGCGGCGGAGCCGAGGCCCGCCGCCGCGGACCCGACGCGCGCGGGGACGTCGTCGACCGGGTCGGACCAGCACGCCCCCCGGGCG
>JBJTIF010000019.1:0-2528 GCA_046094825.1 Actinomycetota bacterium | reverse complement strand
CCCCCTCGACGGTCGAGCCGAGGCTCGCGAAGAGGCCCTCGCGGGCCATGTCGGAGACTGGCCGCGTCCCCGGGGGGACGGGCCCGAGCCGGATGCCCTTCGCGCGACCGGCGATCACCCGCATTCGGCGACCCCCATCACGAGTGGAAGAGCCAGTCGATCGCGTCGGCGAACCGCGCCGTCACCTCGGCGAGGAGCGCCGGATGCCGAGCGAGCGTCGGGTCCGCGGCGACGAGGGCGAACGCGTGGTCGCGCGCGCGGCGCACGAGATCGAGATCGTCGGGCAGGCGCGCGAGCTTCAGGTCGGGCATGCCGGACTGGCGGATGTCGAAGAGGGTGCCCTCGCCGCGGAGCCGGAGATCCTCGTCCGCGAGCTCGAACCCGTCGGTCGTCCGCGCCATCGCGGCGAGACGCGCCCGCGCGACCTCGTTGTCCTCCTTGCTCTCGTCGAACAGGATGCAGTACGACCGGTGCGCGCCGCGCCCGATCCGGCCGCGGAGCTGGTGGAGCTGCGCGAGGCCGAACCGCTCGGCGTTCTCGACGAGCATCACCGTCGCGTTCGGGACGTCGACGCCGACCTCGATCACCGTCGTCGAGATGAGGAGGTCGTGCTCGCCCGCCCGGAACGCGTCCATCGTCGCGGCCTTCTCCGCCGGTCGCATCCGCCCGTGGAGGACCTGGACGGAGAGGTCGGGGAACACCTCGGTCGCGAGGCGCTCGGCTTCGGCCTCGGCGGCGCGGACCTCCGCGCGGTTGCCCTCGTCGATCGCCGCGCAGACGACGAAGGCCTGCCGACCCGCGGCGACCTCGCGCCGGACGAGGTCCTCGGCCTGCGACCGCTCGAGGTCGGTGCGGACGACGCGCGTCTCGATCGGCTGGCGCCCCGTCGGGAGCTCGTCGAGGACGACGACGTCGAGGTCGCCGTAGTACGTGAGCGCGAGCGTCCGCGGGATCGGCGTCGCGGTCATGATGAGGACGTCCGGCGCGGCTCCCTTTCCCTTCAGCGCCATCCGCTGGTGGACACCGAAGCGGTGCTGCTCGTCGACGATCGCGAGCGAGAGGTCGGCGAAGGCGACGCCCTCCTGCACGAGGGCGTGGGTCCCGACGACGAGGTCGACCGAACCGTCCGCGATGCCCGCGAGGATCCGCGAGCGGTCCTTGCCCGTCGTCGCCGCGGTGAGGAGCACGTACGTGAGCGCGGGCGCCTCCGCGCCGTCCCCGTCGAGGAGCGAGGCCTGCGACGGGTCGCGGTCGACCGCTTCGAGGAACGGCACCGCGCCCATCGGGCCGAGGATCGCGGCGACCGACCGCGCGTGCTGGCCCGCGAGGACCTCCGTCGGCGCCATGATCGCGGCCTGGTGCCCCGACCCGATCGCGACGACCGCGGCGTGGAGCGCGACGAGCGTCTTGCCCGATCCGACGTCGCCCTGGAGGAGCAGGTGCATCGGGCGCGGCCGCGCCATCGCCGCGTCGATCGCGGCCATCGCGCGATCCTGCGCGCCGGTCGGCGCGAAGGGCAGGTGGGCGGAGAACCCGTGCGCGAGCGGCGTGTCCGGCACGTGGGCGATCCCCTCCTCGGTCGCCTCGAGCCGGTGCTTGCGCACGGCGACGCCGACCTCGAGGACGAGGAGCTCATCGAACTTCAGCCGCGAGCGCGCGGACTCGAGCGTCGCCGGGGCGTCGGGGAAGTGGATCGCGCGGACCGCGGCGTCGTGGGCGATGAGCCCCTCGGCCGCCACGATCGCCGCGGGCACGGGGTCGTCGAGCGTCGGGAGATCGGCGAGCGCGTTGTAGACGACCTGGCGGATGGCCCGGCCCGTGATCCCCTCGCTCGCGCGGTGGATCGGCGTGATGCGCCCCGTGTGGACGAGGTCGGCGTCGTCGCCCTTCAGGAGCTCGACCTCCTGGTTCGCGAGTTGGAGCCGGCCCCGGTAGAGCTGCGCGACGCCGGAGACCGCGACCTCGTTGCCCTCCTTGTACTGGTTCGCGACCCACGGCTGGTTGAAGAACGTGAGGTCGAGGGCACCGCTGCCGTCGTCGATCGTGACGATGACGAACGTGCGGCGGTTGCGCGTCTGACGGCGGGTGACCCGCCGCACCGTTCCGATGACCGTCGCGTACGCGCCGAGCTGGAGCGTGCTGATCCGGGCGACCCGCGAGCGGTCGATGTAGCGGCGGGGGTAGGCGCGCAGGAGATCCCCGACGGTCCCGATCCCCATCTCGCGGAGGACCTCGGCGCGCGTCCGGGCGGTCCCCTTCGCGCCGGTGCGCACCTCCGCGCCGCGGACGTCCTCGATCCGCGAGTCCGTGGTGAGGGTCACGCGACCGGTTCTACCATGCCGGTCATGCGCACCCGGCCCCGGACTCCCCTCGCCCTCGCGGTCGCGTTCACGGCGCTCGTCGCGACCGCCGCCTGCGGCGGGGGCGGCGGGGCGGGTGGCGGCGGGGGGGGGGGGGGGGGGGCCCCCCCCGGGGGGGCGGGGGGGGGGGGCGGGGGGCGGCGGCGGGCGGGCCCCCGCCCCCGGGGG
>JBJTIF010000018.1:0-20089 GCA_046094825.1 Actinomycetota bacterium | reverse complement strand
GCATGGAGACGATGAAGGACGACATGGGCGGCGCGGCGTCGATCCTCGCGATCTTCGCGCACCCCGATGACGCCGAGATCTCGAGCGGCGCGACGCTCACGAAGTTCGCGCGCGCGGGCCGCGCGGTCCGTCGCCGGATCGCTCGCACCGCGATCGCCGTTCGTGAGCACGAGGAGGTGGACCGCGCGGCCCGCGCGCGCGAACTTCGTGAGCGTCGCGCCGCTCGAGATCTCGGCGTCATCGGGGTGCGCGAAGATCGCGAGGATCGGTCCCGTCGTCGGCGCCGGCTCGGTCACCGGCGCCGCGACCCCGCGCGCTCGGTCACGAAGCGCACGAGCGTCCGCACGGGGACCCCGGTCGCGCCCTTGGGCGAGAGGTCCGTCTCGTCGCCGAACGCGACGCCCGCGATGTCCATGTGCGCCCACGGGACGTCTCCGACGAACTCCGCGAGGAACCACGCGGCGACGATCGACCCCGCGGTCCGGGGCTTGCGGCCCGTGTTGCGGATGTCCGCGACCGTCGAGTCGATGTAGGACCGGTACCCCGGCCAGAGCGGGAGCTCCCAGCCGGGCTCGCCGACCGCCTCGCCGGCGTCGAGGAGTTCGCGGACGACGCGCCGGTCGTTGCCCATGACGCCCCACACCTGGTCACCGAGCGCGATCGTCATCGCGCCGGTGAGCGTCGCGGTGTTCACGATGACCTCGGGCTCCTGCTCGGCGAGGTACGCGAGCGCGTCCGCGAGGACGAGCCGCCCCTCCGCGTCGGTGTTCAGGACCTCCGAGGTCGTGCCGCCACGGTGCGTGAGGACGTCGCCGGGACGGATCGCGGTCCCGCTCGGCATGTTCTCCGCGCACGGGATCGCCGCGATGACGTGCACCTTCGGCTTCAGGATCGCGAGCGCGCGCATCGTCGCGAGGATCGACGCCGCGCCGCCCATGTCGTCCTTCATCGTCTCCATGCTCGAGGGGTCCTTCAGCGAGAGGCCACCCGAGTCGAAGGCGATCCCCTTGCCGGAGAGCGCGATCGGCGCGCCGGTGCCGCCGGCGTAGCGGAGCTCGATCATGCGGGGCGGATTCGCGCTCCCCGACCCCACCCCGAGGATGCCGCCGAAGCCGCCCGCCTTCAGTTGCGGCTCGGTCCACACCTTGCACGTGAGGCCGACCTCGCGCGCCATCGCCTGCGCGGCGCGCGCGAGCGCGGCCGGCGGGAGGTCGAGGGCGGGGGTGTTCACGAGGTCGCGCGCCCACGCCTGCGACTCCGCGATGACCTGCGCCCGGCGGATCGCGGCGTTCGCGGCGCGCCGCTCGAGGCGTGCGGGCCCGAGGAGCGTGACCGCGACCTCCTTCGGCTCCTTCTTCTTCCCCTTCGCGTCGGCCTTCTTCGACTTGTAGCGGTCGAAGCGGTACGCGCCGAGGATGCTCCCCTCGACGACGGCCTCCACGGCGTCCGACGCGGAGCGCCCGACCTGCGGCAGCGTCGTCGCGACCGTGCGGCGGTTCCCGATCCGCTTCGCGGCGCGTCCGGCCGCACGGCGGACCGCGCCCGCGTCGGCGGCCGCCTTCGGCCCGAGCCCGACGAGGAGGATCGCCTTCGCGGCGACGTCGGCGATCCCGGCGTTCGGGACGAGGAGCGTGTCGCCGAGCTTCGCCGCGAACGCCGCGTCCTTCGCGATCGCGAGGAGGTCGACGCCCCGCACGTCTCTGATGCCGGGTCCTGCCTCCGGGCCCTCGAAGCACGGGAGGACGAGCAGGTCGACGGCCTGCGCGGTGGGGCTGCCGGTCGAGTACGAGAACGTCGTCACGGATCGCTCCTGGTCGCGTGGGTGGCCCATTCTAGCGAGGGTGCGTCGGGCGGCCCGCCGCCGCCCTCGCGGGTACGCTGCGCGGGATGGAGCGCATCGACCTCCGCGACCTCGTCGCCTTCTCCGAGGACGGGCCGGTCCACCGCGAGGTGGCCGCGACCGACCGGCTCTGGTCCGAACTCGTCTGCCTCGAGCCGAACCAACGCGTCGGTCCGATCGGCGACCGCGACTCCGACGCCCTGTGCACCGTCGTCGCGGGACGGGTCGTCGTGCAGGTCGGCAAGGGACGCGAGCGCCTCGGTCAGTGGGAGGTCGCGACGGTCCCCGCGGGCTCGTCGCTCTCGCTCGCGAACGCGGGTGAGGAACCCGCCGTCGTCCTCCTCGTCGCCGCGCCGCCCCCGACGGAGCGCCGGGTCGACGGCTAGCCCGATCGCGCCGTCCGGCCGCGGCGCGTGACGAGGGAGGGCACGAGCGCGAGGACGAACGCGAGCGCGAAGCTCGGGATGCTCGCGCCGAGCGCCGACCCGAGCAGCGGGAACGGCACACCGATCGCGGCCGCGACACCGCCGACCGCGTCCACCCAGGCCTGCGGACCGGTCGGGACGCTCCAGTGGTACAGGACGAACCCCGCGGCCCACGGCAGGAGCGCCACCGGGCGCCATGCGGGCGGCGGCGATCCGTCGCGTCGACCGCGCGCGGCGACGCGGTCGCCGAGGAACGCCCCGGCGAGTGGCACGAACACCGAGCCGATGAGGAGGAGGAACACCTCGTAGCGTTCGAGGGTGAACGCCGAGGCGAGGGCGGTCGCGATCGCGGCGACCGCGATGATCGTCGCCCGCTGCGACCAGCCCGGCCGGACGTTGCGGGCCGACATCCCGGCGGAGTAGAGGTTCGCGAACGCGTTGTCGGTCTCCCCCACGAGGAGCGCGACGATGAGCACGCCGCCGCCCGCGACCGCGACGATCGCGCCGCCGATGCCCCCGAGGTCGGGAGTCGCCCCCGCGACGAGGACGAGGAGGACGCCGAGGAGGTAGCACCACGCCGTGCCGACCGTCGATCCGACGAACGTCCCGGCGAACGCCCTCGCGTCGGTACGCGCGAGCCGCGTGTAGTCGGCGACGAGCGGCAGCCACGAGATCGGCATCACGGCGACGAGGTCGACCGCGAGCCAGAACGGCATCCCGCCCGAGCCGGGCGTCGCCCACAGGGCGCCGAGGTCTCCGGCGGTGAGCACGCGGGCGGTGATCCACGCGGCGGCGAGGAGCAGCACCGGACCCCCGACGCGTTCGAGCCAGCGGCGGACGACGGTCACCGGTCCGGCGACGGCGAGCGCGGTGCACGCGACCGCGACGGCGACGAGCCACAGTCCTCGGTCGCTCCACCCGAAGGCCGCGCGGGACGCGGCGTCGGCGACCGAGGCCATCGCCCAGAACTCGACGGACGTCCATCCGACGAGCTGGAGGAGGTTCAGGAGCGATGGCACGGCGGAGCCGCGGGTCCCGAGCGTCGGGCGCAGGAGCGCCATCGAGGCCGCGCCCTCCACCTGCCCGATGCGCCCGACGATCGCGAGGAGCGCCGATCCGAGGACCGAACCGATCGCGATCGCGAGCGTCGCGCGGGCGAGGCCGAGCGACGGGACGAGGAGGGCTCCGGTCACCATCACGAGCAGGCCCACCGAGAGATCGGTCCACAGGACGGCGAGGTCGCGACCGCGCAGCCGCCGGTCTCCGGGGGCGACGATCGGTGCGTCGGCGTTCGGAGCGTCGGCGTTCGGCGCGCCGTCGTTCGGTCGTTCCTCGAGCATCGTCGCTCCCTCCGCCGGCATGATCCGGTTCAGGTTCCAAGGGTCGTCGGCCCCGTGCCGACCTCTCAGCCCGTCCGGCGGGCTCCCCTGCGTGGGGGATGCTACCGCGACGCGATCAGGCGGCGCCGGAGCGCACGAACCGCTGGAGGCCATCGAGCGCCCCCCGCATGAGCCACCGCATGAACGGCTTGTAGACCTGGAGCGCGAGCTCGCCGAGGATCGGCACCGGCAACGAGATGTCCTCCCGCCACGTGAAGCGGGTGCGGCCCGCGTCCACCTCGGCGAACGCCCACTCGCCGACGCCGCCGATGAAGCTCCGGTGCGCCATGAGGAGCCGCGTCGGCGGTTCCCACGCGACGACCTCGAGCTGTTCGGTGAAGAGGGGGACGTTCAGCACCCGGGTCTTCACCGCGAGCCGGACGCCGATGCCTTCGCGGTGCGGGGACGTGACGGTGACGGAGTCGGCGTCCTTCATCCAGCGCGCCTGGTCCTCCCAGCGCATGAGGATCTCCCACGCGCGCCCGATCGGCGCGTCGAGCACGACCTCGCTCTCGACCTGCACGGCGCTCCCCTCCTCGTCGCCCCGGCGGTCGGGGTCGCCCCATCCTGCCAGACCCGTGCGGGCGCCGGGCGCGCCGCTTGCGGGGCTTCCCCGGGCGGTGGAAGGTAGGCCCGTGGAGAGCAACGGCGCCCTCGTCGCGCCGGTCCTCGTGACGCCGCGCGGCGCGGCGGGCGTGCGCGGACCGGCGATGGACGAGCCATCCGTGCTCGCGCCCGGCGCGATCGCCTGGGCCGACGGTCGGATCACGTTCGTCGGCGACCCGGCCGACCTCCCGAGCGACGCGCGTCCGGAGGCACTCGTCGACGCGACGATCGCGCCAGGCTTCGTCGACGCACACACGCACCTGCCGTTCGTCGGGTGGCGCGCCGACGAGTTCGAGGCGCGGCTCTCCGGGGCGACGTACCGCGACCAGCACGGCCGGGGCGGCGGGATCCCGAGGAGCGCGCGCATGCTCGCGGCCGCCTCCGACGACGAGGTCCTCGCGTTCTGCCGACCGATCGTCGCGGAGATGGCGGCGCTCGGGACGACGACGCTCGAGCTGAAGACCGGGTACGGGCTCTCCGTCGCGGCCGAACTCCGCCAGGCGCGCCTCGCGCGGGCGCTCGCCGCGGAGGCGCCGCAGCGGTGCACGGTCACGCTCCTCGCTTGCCACGCCGTCCCCGACGGCGTGGCACGCGAGGACTGGGTGACCGAGGTGAGCGAGGTGCTCATCCCCGCGATCGCCGACGAGGGACTCGCCGACGCCGTCGACGTCTACGTCGAGGACATCGCGTTCTCGCTCGACGACCTCTCGCGCGTCGCGGACGCGGCCGCGGCGGCCGGGCTCGCGCTCCGATCGCACGCCGACCAGCTCGGTCCGAGCGGCGCCGCGACCGCGTCCGCGCGGCTCGGCGCGCGGAGCGCCGACCACCTGAACCACGCGGGGCCCGAGGGGATCGTCGCCCTCGGCGAGTCCGAGACCGTCGCGCTCCTGCTGCCGACCTCGACGCTGCTGCTCCGCGCCGAACCCGCGCCCGCCCGCGCGCTCGTCGACGCCGGCGCGATCGTCGGGCTCGCGACCGACTGCAACCCGGGCACCTCGCCGGTCCTGTCGATGCCCGAGGCGATCGCGACGGCGTGCGCGCTCTACCGGCTCACGCCGCACGAGGCGCTCACCGCCGCGACGCTGAACGCCGCGGCCGCGCTCGGGCTCGCGCGCGACACCGGGAGCCTCGAGGTCGGCAAGCGCGCCGACCTCATCGTCCTCGAGGGCGAGGGATTCCGGCAGGTGCCGTACCGCCCCGGCCACGCGCCGGTCCTGCGGACCGTGGTCGGCGGCGCGACCGTCGCGCGCCGCGACGCGGCCCGCTGAGCGGCCCGCCGACCCCCTACGCGAGCGGGCCGGTCACCGCCTCGACCGACGCGACGAGCGCGCCGGACCGGACGAGGTCGAGCGCGGCCGCGATGTCGGCCCCGAGTTCGCGATCCGCGTCGAGGAACGCGATGCGCGAGCGGATCGCGTCGCGCGCCGCGCCCGTCGCGGCGCCCGCGGCGACGGGCGCGCGGAGGTCGATCGCCTGCGCCGCCGCAAGCGCCTCGAGCGCGAGCACGGTCTCGGCGTTCGTCACGATGTCGCGGAAGGTGCGGGCCGAGGTCATCCCCATGCTCACGTGGTCCTCCTGCCCCGCCGACGACGGGATCGAGTCGACCGACGCGGGGTGCGCGAGCACCTTGCTCTCCGACACGAGCGAGGCCGCGGTGTACTGGACGAGCATGAACCCGGAGTTGCGCCCCGCGTCGCGGACGAGGAACGCCGGCAGCCCGTTCGCCGTCGAGGGGTCGAGGAGCCGGTAGAGCCGACGCTCGCTCACGCTCGCGAGCGGCACCGTCGCGATACCGAGCGCGTCGAGCGCTGTCGCGACCGGCTGCCCGTGGAAGTTGCCGCCGGAAACCACGTCGCCGTCCTCGGCGAACACGACCGGGTTGTCGGCGACCGCGTCGACCTCGATCTCGAGGACCCGCCGCGCGTACGCGAGCGCGTCGCGCGTCGCGCCGTGCACCTGCGGCGCGCACCGGAGCGAGTACGCGTCCTGGATGAGGTGCGGGCTGTCGTGGTGCGACGCGAGGATCGGGCTACCGGCGAGGAGCGCGCGGAGGTTCGCCGCCGAGGCGACCTGGCCGGGGTGCGGCCGCAGCGCGTGGAGCCGCGCGTCGAACGGGCGGTCCGAGCCGAAGGCCCCCTCGATCGTCATCGCCGCCACGACGTCGGCCGTGCGGACGAGCGACGCGAGCCGCAGGAGCGCGGGGATGCCGACCGCGAGCATCCCCTCGGTGCCGTTCACGAGCGAGAGCCCCTCCTTCGCCCCGAGCGTGAGCGGCGCGAGGCCCTCGGCCGCGAGCACGTCGGCGGCCGGTCGCGCTGCCCCGTCGGGACCGAGGAAGTTGCCGCCACCGATGAGCGGGAGCGCGAGGCAGGCGAGCGGCGCGAGGTCGCCGGAGGCGCCGAGCGATCCCTGCTGCGGCACCGCCGGGACGAGGTCGCGCGCGAGGAACCCGAGCATCCGCTCGATGACCTCGGTGCGGACGCCCGAGCGACCGAGCGCGAGTCCGTGCGCGCGCAGGACGAGCATCGCGCGGGCCTCCTCGCGCGAGAGGAACGGCCCGACCGCGGTCGCGTGCGACCGGACGATCGCGTGCTGGAGCTCCGCGGCGTCCGCGGGATCGATCGCGACCGAGGCGAGGCTCCCGAACCCGGTCGTGACGCCGTACACCGTCTCGCCGTCGGCGACCGCGACGACGTCCTCGAGCGCGAGGGACTCCCCGATCCGGACCGGCATCGCGGGAAGGCTAGCCGCCCGCCCCCGGCCCGTACAGCGGCCCGCGCGGCGGACCGTACAGTGGGGCGATGGAGCCCCGACCCGACGGCGGCGCGTACGGCGACCTCGAACCGACGCCCGCGGCGCTCGCGGCGGAGGCGCAGGTCCGCGCCGGTCGCGCGATCGCCCGCGGGCTCCTGCGCCGCTGCCCTCGGTGCGGTGCGGGACGGCTCTTCGCCCGGTTCCTGCGGATCCGCGAGCGATGCCCGCGCTGTCGCTTCCGCCTCGAGCGCGAGGAGGGCGGGTTCCTCGGGGCGATGACGATCAACTTCGCGGTGTCGACGGCGCTCTGGCTCATCCTGCTCGTCGGCTGGCTCATCGTCGACCTCCCCGACCTCCACGCGATGCGGCTCACGATCGCCTCGCTCGCGCTCATGACGATCGCCCCGCTCGCCCTCTGGGGCCACTCGAAGACGGTCTGGGCCGCGATCGACTACCTCGTGTACCGCAGCGACCCCTCGTACCTCGAGCGGGAGGCAGCGGACCGCGCGTGGAACGGCTGACCCGGCCCCGACCTCAGTCGGCGATCGGTTCCCAGACGAGTTCGGCGACCTCGGTGACGAGGACGACGCCGTCGTCGCCGGTGCGGACCTCGCCGACCCCGACGCACAGGACGTCGTTCAGCCAGCGGTAGCGCTCGTCGTCCGCCACGTGCGTCGTCGCGACGACGATCTGCCGCCGACCGACCGGGTACGCCCGTCCGAAGCCGTGCGTGTCCGCGTAGATCGTCGCCCCGTCGTCGGTCTCGATGACGCCCTGGAAGTCCGGGACGAACGTCCCGTCGGTGCGGCGCTGCGGGTGGTTCGCGCCGTGGAAGCGTCCGGAGATGCGTCCCTCGACGCGGCCCTCGGCCAGGAAGAAGAACTGCGACTGCGTGCCACCCTCGCCGACGACGTCCCAGCCGAACTCCTCCGGGTACGTGAACGTGAGCCGGTAGAGCGGTTCGAGCCTCACCGCGACGGTCCCATCGGGATCCGCACGCCGCGCTCCCGCGCGACCTCGAGCGCCCGCTCGTACCCCGCGTCGGCGTGGCGGACGACGCCCATGCCCGGATCGGTCGTGAGGACCCGCTCGAGCCGTTCCGCCGACTCGGGGGTTCCGTCCGCGACGACGACCATGCCGGCGTGGAGCGAGTACCCGATCCCGACACCGCCGCCGTGGTGGAACGACACCCAGTGCGCCCCCGCCGCGGTGTTCACGAGCGCGTTCAGGATCGGCCAGTCCGCGATCGCGTCGCTCCCGTCGCGCATCCCCTCGGTCTCGCGGTACGGGCTCGCGACGCTCCCCGCGTCGAGGTGGTCGCGTCCGATCACGATCGGCGCCGATACCGCGCCGCTCGCGACGAGCTCGTTGAACCGCAGGCCGGCCCTCGCGCGGTCGCCGTAGCCGAGCCAGCAGATCCGCGCCGGCAGGCCCTGGAACGCGACGCGCTCCTGCGCCATCCGGAGCCACCGGTGGAGCCGCGCGTCCTGCGGGAAGAGCTCCGCGATCGCGCGGTCGGTGACGGCGATGTCCGCGGGATCGCCGGAGAGCGCCGCCCAGCGGAACGGCCCCTTCCCCTCGCAGAACATCGGCCGGACGAACGCGGGGACGAACCCCGGGTAGGAGAACGCGACGTCGTGCGGCACGCCGCCCTGCTCGGCGCCGGCGCGGAGGTTGTTCCCGTAATCGAAGACGATCGAACCCCGCTCCGCGAACCCCACCATGGCGCGGACGTGATCGGCCATCGAGGCGAGCGACCGCGCGACGTAGGCGTCGGGCTCACGGCGGAGCGCCTCGGCCTCGGGGAGCGAGAGGCCGCCGGGGATGTAGCCCGCGAGCGGGTCGTGCGCGCTCGTCTGGTCCGTGACGATCTCCGGGCGGAACCCGCGCGCGAGGAGCTCGGGGAACACCTCGGCGGCGTTGCCGAGCACGGCGATCGACTCGCCGCGGCGCTCCGCGCGCGCGGTCTCGGCCCACGCGACCGCCTCGTCGAGCGAGGTCGTCGAGCGATCGAGGTACCGCGTCTCGATCCGGCGGCGGACGCGGTCGGGGTCGATCTCGACGCAGAGCGCGACCCCGTCGTTCATCGTCACGGCGAGCGGCTGCGCGCCGCCCATCCCGCCGAGCCCCGCGGTGAGCGTGATCGTCCCCGCGAGCGTGCCGTCGAAGTGCTGCGCCGCGCACTCCGCGAGCGTCTCGTACGTCCCCTGGAGGATGCCCTGCGTCCCGATGTAGATCCACGAGCCGGCGGTCATCTGTCCGTACATCGTGAGCCCGAGGTCCTCGAGGTCGCGGAACGTGTCCCAGTCGGCCCACTTCGGGACGAGGTTCGAGTTCGCGATGAGGACGCGGGGCGCGTGCCGATGGGTCCGGAAGACCGCGACGGGCTTGCCGGACTGCACGAGGAGCGTCTCGTCGTCGCCGAGCTCGCGCAGGGAGGCCACGATCGCGTCGAAGGCCTCCCAGGAGCGCGCCGCGCGACCGGTCCCCCCGTAGACGACGAGGTCCTGGGGGCTCTCCGCGACCTCGGGGTCGAGGTTGTTCATGAGCATCCGGAGCGCCGCCTCCTGCGGCCAGCCCTTGCAGGTCAGGTCGGTGCCGCGCGGTGCCCGGATCTCCCGTGCCATGCGCGGATGCTAGACCGCCCCGACCCGAGCGCGCCCGCGGGGACGCGGTGGGATGATGGGCGCCGGGAGGTGCCGGTGGAGATCCACGAGTCGATCCTCGAGGCGGTCGGGCGCACGCCGCTCGTTCGGCTCTCCCGCGTCACGCGCGGGCTGAAGCCGACGATCCTCGCGAAGGTCGAGATGCTGAACCCCGGCGGCTCGGTGAAGGACCGCATCGGGCTCCCGATGATCGAGGCCGCGGAGCGCGCCGGCCTGCTGAAGCCGGGTGGGACGATCGTCGAACCGACCTCGGGCAACACCGGCCACGGGCTCGCGATCGCCGCCGCGCTCCGCGGCTACCGGTGCATCTTCGTGATGCCGGACAAGCAGAGCCAGGAGAAGATGTCGCTCCTGCGCGCGTACGGCGCGGAGGTCATCGTGACGCCGACCGCGGTCCCGCCCGAGTCCCCCGAGTCCTACTACCGCGTCGCGGACCGGCTCGCCGAGGAGATCCCCGGCGCCTGGCAACCGAACCAGTACTTCAACCAGGAGAACCCGAACGCCCACGAGCGCACGACCGGGCCGGAGATCTGGGAGCAGACCGACGGGCGGATCGACGTGTTCGTCGCCGGCGTCGGAACGGGCGGCACGATCACCGGCGTCGGTCGCTACCTGAAGTCGGTGAAGCCCGACATCACGATCGTCGGCGCCGACCCCGAGGGTTCGCTCCTGTCCGGCGGCGACGTGCATCCGTACCTCACCGAGGGCATCGGCGAGGACTTCTGGCCCGAGACGTTCGATCCGACGGTCGTCGACCGATGGGTGCGCGTCTCGGACCGCGACGCGTTCCGGATGGCGCGGCTCGTCACGCGGAGCGAGGGCATCCTCGTCGGCGAGTCCTGCGGCACGGCGATGGTCGCCGCGCTCGAGGTCGCCCGGGACTACGGCGAGGACGCGACGATCGTCGTCCTGCTGCCGGACACCGGCCGCAACTACCTCTCGAAGCTCTACTCCGACACGTGGATGCTCCAGACGGGCATGCTCGACCGGCCGGAGCCGGTCCGCGTCGAGCAGGTGCTCGCCGCGAAGGCCGGGGAGGTGCCCGCGCTCGTCACCGTCCCCGCGCACGGCAAGGTCCGCCAGGCGATCGACCTCCTGCGCGAGCACTCGATCTCCCAGGCGCCGGTCGTCCGCGAGGAGGGCGTCGGGGTCGCGGAAGATGCGGTCGAGGAGCGCACGGTCCTGGATCGACCCGACGAAGCCCGCGACCCCGACGCCCTCCAGGCCGACGTCGCGCAGGTCATGGGGGCGCCGATCCCGATCGTCGCCTTCGACGCCCCGGTCGAGGACGCGTACCAGACGCTCCAGCGCGAACCCGCGGTCCTCGTCGCGAAGGGCGAGCAGGCGCTCGGCATCCTCACGCGGAGCGACCTCCTCGAGTTCCTCGCGCACCGTCCTCGCGCCTGACGTGCGCGCCCTCGGGATCGACGTCGGGGTCCGCAAGGGACTCGACCTCGTCCTCCTCGACGAGGACCGCTCCGTCGTCGAGCAGCTCCGGCGCGTCGCCGTCGCGGACCTGCGGAAGATCGTCCCCGACCTCGGCGCGGACTGCGTCGCGATCGACGCGCCGCCGGGGTGGGCCGCGACGGGCAAGTCGCGACGGACGGAGCGCGAGCTCCGGTGGTTCGGCATCCAGTGCTTCAACACCCCGAGCGACCCCGCGATGGCCGAGCACCCCTTCTACGAGTGGATGACCGTCGGCTTCGCGGTGTACGAGGCGATCGCGGAGTGGTTCCCCCGGTACCGCGGCGGGAAGGCCCGCGGCACGGCGTTCGAGGTCTTCCCGCACGCGTCCGCGGTCGTCCTCGCCGGCGTCCTCCCACCGAAGGACGTCCCGGTCGCCCGCTGGCGTCGCGCGGTGCTCCGCGAGCGCGGCGTCGATCCCGCACCGCTCCGCTCCGCCGATCAGGTCGACGCCGCGCTCGCCGCGCTCACCGGCCTCCTCGCCCTCGAGCGTCGCTTCAGCGCCCCGGGCGACCCGAAGGAGGGGCAGATCGTCGTCCCCGCGATCTCGCTCCCCGCGCACCCCTACCGCCGGGCGCGCAGGACGATCCCCGTCGACCCGCAGCCCCCGCTCCCCGGCATGGGACGATGCGGGTGCGGCGACCCGGCGTGTCGCGCGATGACCTCGCGGGAGTTCGCGCCGGGGCACGACAGCAAGCTGAAGGCGGCCCTGTGGGCGAAGGCCCGCTCGGGGCAGGACGCGGTCGACGAGCTCCGGAGGCGAGGATGGGCGATCCCACCCGAGATGCGATGAGGTTCGAGACACGGGCGATCCACGTCGGGCAGGACCCCGACGCGGCGTTCGGTGCGGTGAACGTCCCGATCTACCAGACCTCGACGTACGCGCAGCCCGCGGTCGGCAAGCCGAAGGCCTACGACTACGCGCGGAGCGGCAACCCGACCCGTGAGGCGTTCCAGGTCGCGCTCGCGTCGCTCGAGGGCGCGAACCGCGCGCTCGCGTTCTCCTCCGGGCTCGCCGCGCAGACGACGCTCCTGCTCACGCTCTCGCCCGGCGATCACGTGCTCCTCGCCGACGACGTGTACGGCGGGACGTACCGGCTCCTCTCGCGGGTCTTCGAGGACTGGGGGCTCAGCTTCTCGACCGTCGACATGACCGACCCCGCGGCGATCGAGGCGGGGATGCGCCCCGAGACGAAGGCCGTGTGGGTCGAGACCCCGTCGAACCCCTTCCTGAAGATCGTCGACATCGAGGCAGCCGCACGCATCGCGCACGCGGCGGGCGCCCGCTGCGTCGTCGACAACACGTTCGCCTCGCCGTACCTCCAGCGACCGCTCGCGCTCGGTGCCGACGTCGTGCTCCACTCCGTCACGAAGTACCTCGGTGGGCACTCCGACCTGATCGGCGGTGCGATCGCCTCGAGCGACGAGGTCCTGCTCGAGCGGCTCGCGTTCCTCCAGAACGCCGCGGGGGCGGTGCCCGGCCCGATGGACTGCTACCTCGCGCTCCGCGGGATGAAGACGCTCGCGGTCCGGATGCGCGCCCACTGCGAGGGAGCCCGACAGGTCGCGGCGTTCCTCGAGGGCCACCCGCGCGTCCGGCGGGTCCACTACCCCGGACTCGCCTCCCACCCGGGTCACGAGCTCGCCGCGCGGCAGAGGGCCGACTTCGGCGGGATGGTCTCGTTCGAGATGGGCTCGCGGGACGAGGCCATCGCGGTCGCCGAGTCCACGGAGATCTTCTTCCTCGCCGAGTCCCTCGGCGGCGTCGAGTCCCTCATCGAGGTGCCCGCGCCGATGACCCACGCGAGCGTCGCGGATTCGCCGAACGCCGTCCCGGACACGCTCGTCCGGTTGTCGGTCGGCATCGAGCACCCCGACGATCTCGTCGGGGATCTCGACCGCGCCCTCGGCGCCTAGCCCTTCGGACGCTTCAGGAACGCGACCGTCGAGCGGCCCCCCATCGGGTTCTCGAGCTGCACGACGGACACGAGCTCCCAGCCGTCCTCGCCGAACGTGTTGAGGATCTCGCCGGGGTTGTGCTCGAGGAGCGGTGCGACGAAGTACTCCCACTTCACGATGCGTCCTCCTGGAGTCGTCGGTGGTCGACCTTCAGACAGCGGTCCATGATCACGGCGAGGCCGGCCTCCTCGGCGATCGCGCGGGCCTCGTCGTTCGCGATACCGAGCTGGAGCCAGAGCGCCTTCGCGCCGATCGCGACCGCGTCGCGCGCGACCTCCGGCGTCTCCTCCGCGCGCCGGAACACGTCGACGAGGTCGATCGGCACATCGGCGGGGATGTCCCGGAGCGTCGCGTAGGCGGGCTCGCCGAGGACCTCGGTCTCGCGCGGGTTCACCGGGACGATCCGGTAGCCCGCGCGCTGGAGGTAGGCGGCGACGTCGTGGGAGGGACGGTCGGGCTTCGACGAGAGGCCGACGACCGCGATCGTCCGCGTCGCGCCGAGGATGCGTCGGATCGCCTCGTCGCTCACACGCGCGCTCCCGCGACGGCCTCGAGGAGCGAGTGGAGCACCTGGCCGGTCGCGCCCCAGACGACGTCGTCGCCCATCGGGTAGGCCCACCCGCGGTGGACCCGCGCACCGCGGGTGAGGTCGATCGGACGCTCCGCGGCGATGAGGTCGGCGAGCGCGAACTCGAGCACCTCCGCGATCTCGACGGCGTCGGGCCGGTACGCCGGGCGAGCGCGGAGCCACCCGACGAACGGGGTGATGAGGACGCCGCTCACGACCGTGTGGACCGGGGGCAGGGCGCCGAGGACCTCGACGGCGTCGGCCGGGACCCCGAGTTCCTCCTCGAGCTCGCGGAGCGCCGTCGCCTCGAGCGATCCGTCGACCGCATCCGCGAGGCCACCGGGGAACGAGATCTCGCCGGGGTGTCGGGTGAGGTGCGGGCTGCGCCGCGTGAGCACGAGCGTCGGCTCCCCGACGTCGATGACGGGCACGAGGACGCCGGCGGCGACGGTGTCGGGCGGCAGCGCCGCGAGCGGGTCGGGGCCGAGGGCGTCGCGGAGCCGCGTGCGGAGATCGCCACCGAGGGACATGCGCACATCGTACGGGGAGCCGCCCCGGGCCCGGGGGTATCCTTCCCCGGTGGAGGAGACCCGCACCCTCATCACCGTCACCGATCGCGCCGCGATGAAGGCGCGCGCGCTCGCCGAACGGGAGGGTCGCGCCGGTGCCTGCCTGCGGGTCCGCGTCATCGCCGGCGGCTGCTCCGGGTTCTCGTACCGGCTCGGGTTCGACGACGCGCCCGCCGACGACGACCACGTGATCGACGCCGACGGCATCCGGGTCCTCATCGACCCCGCGAGCGCCCCGATCGTCGAGGGGTCGACGCTCGACTTCGACACCTCGCTCCTGGACGGCGGCCTGAAGATGCGCAACCCGCGCGCGACCGACCCGGTGCAGCTCCTCCACGGCCAGGACGGCGGTGTCGTGTCCGCGCTCCTCGTCTGGGGCCTCGCGACCGGGGAGATCGACGGCGCCCTCACGTCGAAGCTCTCGGAGGAGCGCCCGTGGGACGCCGAGCCGACCGTCGTGACCGACGCCGAGGGCGTCCTCGCGACCGCGGGCTCGCGCTACACGTACTCCGCGAACCCGCTCGCGCTCACGAAGGCCGCCGAGATGGGGCTCTCGCGGGTCGCGCTCGTCGGGATGTCCTGCCAGGCGAGCGTCACCGGGTCGCTCGAGGCACGACGCGTGAACAAGTGGCGTCGGAAGATCGCGTGGACGTTCGGGCTCCTGTGCTCGAAGACGTTCACGTACGAGGGGCTCATGGTCGACATCGCGCAGACGCAGCTCGGCCTGTCGCTCGACGACCTCGCCCGCGTGAACATCAAGGGCAAGCTCCTCTTCTACACGACCGACGGGCAGGAGACGACGTACTCCCTGAAGCAGTCCCACGTCCACACGCGACCGGGCTGCCTCCACTGCCCCGACTTCGCCGCCGAGCACGCCGACATCTCGTTCGGCGGGATCGGGCAGAGCGACGGGTGGACGCTCACGGTGATCCGCACGGACCGCGGGCGCGACATCTGGGCGCGCGCGCTCGCGGCGGGGATCGTCGAGCAGCGACCGGGGTCGGAGGATCCCGGGGCGATCGAGCTCATGCGCCGGCTGTCGGTGAAGTCCCGCGAGCGGTGGCCGTCCGACGCGGTGCCGGACGCGCACCGCGGCCCGGGGGTCGTCCCGGCCGCGCCCCCCGCGTAGCCCCGACCCCGGAAACGGAGCGACCCGCCCGGGCGGGGCGGGTCGCGCGGAGCGAGTGGATCAGGGAACGTCGGTCAGGCGGTCGCCCAGTTCGCGACGGTCGGGTGGTCGACGCCCTTCGCGCCGACCTGCGCCGCGCCACCCGGGGACCCGAGGCCGCTCACCGCGTCGGTGAAGAACTCCGCGTTGATCGGGGTGAACTGCTTCCACTCCGCCGGCACGTCGTCCTCGTAGAAGATGGCCGTCACGGGACAGACGGGCTCGCAGGCGCCGCAGTCGACGCACTCGTCGGGCTGGATGTAGAGCATCCGGTTGCCCTCGTAGATGCAGTCGACGGGGCACTCGTCGACGCAGGCCTTGTCCTTCACGTCGATGCACGGCTCGGCGATCGTGTACGTCATCTCCGTCTTCCCCTTCCGGTGTTGCGGTTCCGGTGTTCCGGGAGCCTCCGAACGGCGGGAGTGTATACCGGCGGGCAGACCCCGCGGGCGGACCCGCGGTTCGGACCTGCGGTCAGTCGAACGGGCCGGGACGGTCGGGACGGCCCCGGTCGCCGCCGTCGCGGCGTCGGCCCGGACCCCGCGACCACAGGAACGGGATGAACAGGAACGTGATGCCCAGGAGCCGCGGCGCGATCACGAGGACCGCGATGAGCCCGAGCGCCGCGAGGACGGCGAAGCCCAGGGGGTGCATCCAGATCGGCTCCGGCGGCACGCCGCCGGCGGTCGCGGCCTCGCGGGCGACCGAACGCGTGAGGTAGGCGGCCGTCCCGAGCACCACGAACGCGGCGGGGACGAGGATGAGGAGGAGGTTCCCCATCAAGACAGCCTACCGCGCCCCTAGAGCGGGACGTGGGAGAAGACCATGATCCGCGGCTCGGTCATCTCCTCCATCGCGAACCGCAGGCCCTCCCGTCCGAACCCGGAGTCTTTCGACCCGCCGTACGGCATCTGATCGGCGCGGAACGCCGAGACGTCGTTCAGGATCACGCCCCCGACCTCGAGATCGCGGTGCGCCTGGAACGCACGCTGCACGTCGTTCGTGAACACTCCCGCCTGGAGCCCGAACCTCGAGGCGCTCACGCGCTCGAGCGCCTCCTCGAACGTCTCGTACGGCGAGATCGTCACGACGGGTCCGAAGACCTCCTCGCGGCAGACCTTCATCTCGGGATCGACCCTCGACAGGAGCGTCGGCGCGAAGAACGGCCCGTCGGCGGTCCCGCCGGTGAGCACCTCAGCGCCCTCGGTGACGGCCTCACGCACCCACGCGTCGATCCGCTCGACGTTGCCGCGATCGATGACCGGTCCGACGTCGACCGTCGGGTCCATGGGGTCGCCCACTTTCAGCGACTCGATCTCCTTCACCAGGCGGCGCGCGAACTCGTCGTAGATCTCCGACTGCACGAGGACCCGCTGGACGCTGATGCAGCTCTGCCCGGCCTGGTAGTAGCCACCGAACGCGATGCGCTTCGCGGCGAGGTCGAGGTCGGCATCCGAGTGGACGATGACCCCGGCGTTGCCGCCGAGCTCGAGCGTCACGCGCTTCCGCGGATCGATCCCCTTCAGGTACCAGCCGATATCGACCGAACCGGTGAACGAGATCTTCCGGTAGCGGTCGTCGCGCGCCATGCCATCAGCGACCGAGGAGGCGACGGGCAGGACCTGGAGCATGCCGCTCGGGAGATCGGTCTCCGCGAAGAGCTCCGCGAGTCGCAGCGCGCCGATCGGCGTCGCGCGGGCCGGCTTGATGACGATCGGTGCCCCGACGGCGAGGGCGGGCGCGACCTTGTGGGCGACGAGGTTCAGCGGGAAGTTGAACGGCGTGATGCCGAGCACCGGCCCGATCGGGAACCGGCGGATGAGCCCGATCCGCGATCCGAGCGACTGCTCGGTATCGAGCCGCATCACCTCGTCGTCCCCGTGGCGCAGGACCTCGCTCGCCCACCGGAACGTGGAGACGGGGCGCGGCGCCGCCACGCGCGCCCCCATAAAGGGGTTGCCGCCCCCGCCCCCGAGGTCGGGGTGCCGACCGACGCCGCCGTCGAGGCGGCGGCGGCCGCCGCCGCCTCGACGTTCCGCGAGTCGCGGACCCTGCCGGTGTGGAAGCGGGCCGACGCGCTCGACCACATCTCGCGCCGCCTCGCGGAGACCCTCGAGGACAACGCCCGCTCGATCGCCCTCGAGGGCGGCAAGCCCCTCAAGTGGGCGCGCTCGGAGGCAGCGCGCGCGGTGTCGACGTTCCGCTGGGCCGCCGAGGAGGTGCGCCGCGGCGACGACGAGGTGATGCGCCTGGACACCGAGCAGGCGCTCGGGTCGCGCCTGGGCATCGTGCGGCGGTTCCCCTACGGGCCGGTCCTCGGCATCACGCCGTTCAACTTCCCGCTCAACCTCGTCGCGCACAAGGTCGCGCCGGCCCTCGCCGTGGGGGCGCCGATCGTCATCAAGCCCGCGCCGGCCACGCCGCTCGGTGCGCTGCGCCTGGCCGAACTCTTCGACGAGACCGACCTGCCCAAGGGCATGCTGCAGGTGCTCCCGGTCGGCAACGAGGTGGCCGACGGGATGGCGCGCGACGCGCGCTACCGGAAGATCTCCTTCACCGGTTCCGGCGGCGTCGGCTGGTACCTCAAGGGCCTCGACCCGAAGAAGCGGATCACGCTCGAGCTCGGCGGGAACGCGGGCGTCATCGTCCACGGCGACGCCGACCTCGACCTCGCCGCGCGCCGCGTGGCGTTCGGCGGGTACTACCAGGCGGGCCAGAGCTGCATCAGCGTCCAGCGCGTCTTCGTCCAGGAACCGGTCTTCGACGCCTTCGCCGCGCGCCTCGTGCAGGAGGTCGGGAACCTGAAGGTCGGCGATCCGCTCGACCCCGCGACGGACGTCGGACCGGTGATCGATCGCCGCAACGGCGAGCGGATCGACGCCTGGGTCACGGAGGCGGTCGCCGGCGGCGCGACCGTCCTCGCGCGCGGTCGCGCCGACGGCGCCTTCTACGCCCCGACGGTGCTCTCGACCGTGGACCCCACGATGAAGGTGTGCGCGGAGGAGATCTTCGGCCCCGTCGTCACGATCGCGCCCTACGCCACGTTCGAGGAGGCGATCGAGCGCGTGAACGACCCGCGCTACGGGCTGCAGGCTGGCGTGTTCACCAACGACGTGACGCGCGCGTTCCAGGCGCATCGCGACCTCGAGATGGGCGGGGTCATCCTGAACGACGTCTCCGCGTTCCGCGCGGACCAGATGCCCTACGGCGGCGCCAAGGAATCCGGCGTCGGGCGCGAGGGCCTGCGCTACGCGATGGAGGAGATGACGGAACCGCGCATCATGGTCTTCTCGAACGTCCCCCTCTAGGCGGCGGGTAGGCTGGTTCCATGACCCTCACGCTGATCCTGTTCCCGGCACTCCTCGTGATCGCGGCGATGGCGGCCTACCTGCGGGCGCGGGTCGCGCGCGAGGCGGTGCTCGACGGCGGTGCGCCGCCACGCCCCTTCTGGACCTCCCCGGCGGGCTTCGCCGTGGTGTCGGTGATCGTGCTCGCGGTCGGCGCCTTCGTCGCGCCGCGCCTTCTCGGCATCACGTTCCTGCTCCTGCCGTTCCTGTGGTCGCGCGGACCGGGCCGCGGCGCGGGCGGTCGCGGTCCGTGGCGCGGCTGACCGGCACCGGCTTCACGCTCCGCGACCCGCTCCCGTTCCCGGCGTACGCCGCGCTCGCGCGCCTCGGCGAGGAGCTCGGGTACGCCGGCGTGTTCCTCCCCGAGATCGCCGCGCGCGACGCGTTCGCGGCGCTCACCGCGCTCGCGGGGGAGACGCGGTCGCTGCTGCTGGGCACCGGCGTCGTGACCATCGTCGCGCGTCGCACCGTCGTCACCGCGATGGGCGCCGCGACGGTGCAGGAACGCTCCGGCGGTCGCCACGTGCTCGGCCTCGGCACCGGACCGGCGACGCCGGGCGCGCTCGAGCGGCTCCGCGCGGAGGTCCTCGCGCTGCGCGGCCTCCTCGCGGGGGAACCGGTGGACCGCGATCGCCTGTCGCTGCGCGTGGATGCGCCGCCGATCTGGATCGCCGCCCTCGGGCCGCGCGCGACGCGGCTGGCCGGCGAGGTCGCCGACGGCGTGCTCCTCAACTGGTGCACCCCGGAACGCGTCGCCGCGGCGCGCGCGGAGGTGCGGGCCGGCGCGGAGGCGGCCGGGCGCGACCCCGACGCCGTGACGATCGCCGTGTACGTCCGCGCGTGCGTCGACCAGGACGCGGCGGCCGCGTCGGCGGCCCACGCTGACGCGGCCGCCGCCTACGCCTCGTACCCCGCCTACGCCCGTCAGTTCGCGGCGTGGGGGCTGGGGGACGCCGCGCCGACGGAGCTCGCCCGGGCCCTCTGCCTCGCCGGGGAGCCCGGCGCCCCGCCGGCCGGGGGGACACCACGGGGCGCCCCCCCCCCCCCACCGCCACCGCCCGCCGGCGCGCTTCCGGGGAGGCGGGCTCCCCGGCGAGGCAGAGGGCCCGGGCGAGATCCGTCGGCGCGGCGTCCCCCAGCCCCCACGCCGCGAACTGACGGGCGTAGGCGGGGTACGAGGCGTATGCGGCGGCCGCGTCCTGGTCGACGCACGCGCGGACGTACACGGCGATCGCCTGTCGCTGCGCGTCGATGCGCCGCCGATCTGGATCGCCGCCCTCGGGCCGCGCGCGACGCGGCTGGCCGGCGGGGTCGCCGTCGGCGTGCTCGTCAGCGGGTGCACCC
>JBJTIF010000017.1:0-10594 GCA_046094825.1 Actinomycetota bacterium | reverse complement strand
TCCGCGTGAGGCGGGTCCGTGCGGAGGTCCTGAACGCCCGCCGCACGGGGTCGTACCTCTCGATCGCCCTCGTCGCGCCGGAGATCGCGGAGCACGCGCTCCCCGGGCAGTTCGTCTCGATCGCCGTCCCCGCGGACCGCGCGTCGCTCCTGCGGCAGCCGTTCACGATCTCGCAGGCCGCGCGGCGCGGCGGGTGGGCGGGGACGCTCGAGTTCGCGATCGATCCGCGCGACCCCGACACCGCGTGGCTCGCGAACCTCCGCGCGCACCAGTTCCTCGACGTGATCGGGCCGCTCGGCAACCCCTTCTCGTACCCCGCGCGCCACACGAACTGCCTCCTCGTCGCGGAGGGGCTCGGTGCGGCGGCGCTCTACTTCCTCGCGCAGGAACTCCGGACCCGCGGCAAGCGCGTCGACATGGTCCTCGGCGCGCGGACGCAGGACGACATCTTCAAGATCATCGAGGGCAAGCGCCTCTCGTCGGCGATCACGATCGCGACGGAGGACGGATCGGCCGGGGAGCGGGGCACCGTCCTCGACGTCCTCCCGGAGGCCGCGCGCGCGTCGGGGTCGCAGGTGCTCTACGCGGCGGGGCCGCGGGCGCTCCTGCGTCGGATCGCCGGGTTCTGCGCGTCCGCGGAACTCCCCGCGCAGGTCGCCGTCGAGGAGGCGATGGCCTGCGGGATGGGGCTCTGCTTCACGTGCGCGGTCCCCGTCCTGCGTCGCGACGGCGCGGGCTTCGAGCACCTGCGCGCCTGCACCGAGGGGCCGGTGTTCAACCCCGCGCGGATCCTCTGGGACCGGTGGATGCCGGAGGACGAGCCGGTCGAGGCGGAGGGCGACGCGGTCGACGCCGACGAGGGCGCGCCCTGATGCGCCCGGACCTCTCCGTCGACCTCGGCGCCGGGATCGTCCTCCCGCACCCGGTCATGGCTGCCTCGGGGTGTCTCGGGTACGGACGCGAGGGCACGGGCCTCGTCGACGCGCGACGCCTCGGGGGCATCGTGACGCGGACGATCACGCTCGAGGCGTCGGTCGGGGCCGCCCCCCCGCGCCTCGCCTCCACCCCGTCGGGGCTCCTCACCGCGATCGGGCTCCAGAATCCCGGCATCGACTCGTTCCTCGATGCGGACCTACCGGCGCTCGCGGCGCTCGGTCCTCCGATCGTGCTGTCGATCGGTGGCCGGCGGATCGAGGAGTTCCTGCGGATCGCGCACGCCGTCCACGAGGTGCCCGGGATCGTCGCCCTCGAGATCTACCTCTCCTCGCCCGACGAGGAGCGCCACGGGACGTTCGCGTCGCGGATGGACCGCACGATCGAGCTCGTCGGCGCGGTGTCGCGCCTCACCCGTCTCCCCGTCTTCGCGAAGCTCCCGCTCCTCGGGTTCGAGCTCGTCGACACGGCGCACGCGTGCGTCCGCGCCGGGGCGCACGGCCTCACGCTCATCGACGGCGCACCGGGGCTCGCGATCGACGCGCGGTCGCACCGTCCGGCCCTCGCCTCCACGTACGGCCTCGTCTCCGGACCGTCGCTCCGCCCGATGGCGCTCGCGGCGGTCCACCGCGTCGCGTCTGCGCTCCCGCATGTCCCGGTGATCGGCGTCGGCGGCATCACGTCGGGCACCGACGCGATCGAGTTCCTCCTCGCGGGGGCGTGGGCCGTCCAGGTCGGCACCGCGATGCTCGTCGACCCCGCCGCCCCCGTGCGGATCGTCCGCGAGCTCGTCGACGAACTCGAGGTGCAGGGAGCGTCGTCGGTCCGCGACCTCCGTGGCGCCCTCCGCGCGGAGGTCGACGCGGACGCGCGTGCGGAGGAGCCCCCGCGGCGATGATCCCCCGGCCCGCGAACCCGCTCATCGTCGCCCTCGATGTGCCGACGCTCGATCGCGCGGAGGAGCTCGCGACGGTCCTCGCCCCGGAGGTCGGGGTGCTGAAGGTCGGGCTCGAACTCTTCTGCGCGGCGGGACCCGAGGCCGTGCGGCGGATCGCGGCGCACGGTCCGGTGTTCCTCGACCTGAAGCTCCACTACATCCCGAACACCGTCGAGGGGGCGGCGCGCCGATGCGGCGCGCTCGGCGTCCGGATGCTCACGGTCCACGCGTCGGGAGGCGCGGCGATGGTGGCGGCGGCGGCCCGCGGGGTCACCGCGGGGGCGGAGGAGGTCGGCGCGCCGCCGCCCATGCTCCTCGCGGTCACGATCCTCTCCTCCCTCGAGGACGACTGGGTCGGTGCGTCCTCCGCGTCGCTCGCGTTCGAGGCGACGGCGGCGGGGGCCGACGCGGTCGTGGTCTCCGGTCGCGACGTCGCGGTCGTCCGCACGGCGCTCGGGGAGGAGGCCGTCCTCGTCGTGCCGGGGGTGCGACCCTCCGGTGGCAACGGCGACGACCAGGTCCGGGTCCTCACCCCGGCCGAGGCGGTCGAGGCGGGCGCGGACTACCTCGTCGTCGGCCGACCGATCACCGGCGCGACCGACCCCGCGGCCGCGGCACGCGGGATCCGTTCCGCCGTCCGCTGACGCTCGCCTATACTCCGGGCTCCACCGGACAGGAGGTGCGGCCGCATGGCCCTTCCCGTGCTCACCGACGAGCAGCGCCGACAGGCCCTCGAGAAGGCCGCGGAGGCGCGTCGCAAGCGCGCCGCGATCAAGGCGGAGCTGAAGTCCGGACGCCGTTCGCTCCGCGACGTCCTGCTCGGCGCGTCGGACGAGACCGTGGCGAAGATGAAGGTCGCCTCCGTCCTCGAGGCGCTGCCGGGTGTCGGCAAGGTCCGCGCGCGCAAGCTCATGGAGCGGCTCGACATCTCCGCGACGCGCCGCGTCCGCGGCCTCGGGGCGAAGCAGCGCGATGCGCTCCTCGCCGAGTTCCCGAAGTAGCCCGGGGGCCGTCCTGGGCGCGCGGCGCGGCCGGCTCTTCGTCCTCGCGGGTCCGTCGGGGACGGGGAAGGGGACGATCGTCCGCCGAGCGCTCGAACGCGTCCCCGGCGTCTCCCTCTCCGTGTCCGCGACGACCAGGGCGCCGCGACCGGGGGAGCGCGACGGCGTCGACTACCGCTTCGTCTCCGATGCGGAGTTCGACCGGCTCATCGCCGACGGGGAACTCCTCGAGTGGGCCGACATCGTCGGCCACCGCTCCGGCACCCCCGCGGGGCCCGTCGTCGAGGCGATCGAGGACGGGCACGATGTCCTCCTCGAGATCGACGTCCAGGGCGCGAGCTGGGTCCGGCGCCGGATCCCCGAGGCGGTGCTCATCTTCCTGGCCCCTCCCTCGCTCGAGGAGCTCGAGCGACGCCTGCGGAGCCGCGGGACCGAGGACGAGGCATCCCTCCGCCGCCGGATCGCCACCGCCGAGCACGAACTCGCCGAGCGGGGCCGCTTCGACCACGTCGTCGTGAACGACGACCTCGACCGGGCGACGGCGGAGGTCGTGGCTATACTCGAGGCCGACCCCACCGGAGGCACGCGTCCATGATCGAACCGAAGATCGACGACCTGCTCGCGCAGACCGACTCGCGCTACACGCTCGTGATCCTGTCGGCGCGGCGCGCCCGGGAGATCAACTCGTACTACCAGCAGCTCGGCGAGGGTCGCGCGGAGTTCATCCCGCCGCTCGTCGAGTCGGGCCTGCAGAGCAAGCCGCTCACGATCGCGCTCCGGGAGATCGCGGAGGGCAAGGTCGTTGCCGAGCAGCCCGCCGACGACGCCGACGACGCGGAGTAGCAGCCCGCTCGCCGGGCGCCGCGTCCTCCTCGGGGTCTCCGGGGGGGTCGCCGCCTACAAGGCCGCGGTCCTCGCCCGCCTCCTCGTCGCCGCGGGCGCACGCGTCTCCACGATCCTCACGGCATCCGCCGAGCGGTTCGTCGGTGCGGCCACGTTCGCGGGCCTCACCGGCGGTCCGGTCCACACCTCGCTCTGGGATCGCCCGGACCGGGCGCCGCACCTCGAGCTCGCGCACGGGTGCGACCTCGCGATCGTCGCGCCGGCGACGGCGAACACGATCGCCCGGATCGCCGGCGGACTCGCCGACGACCTCCTGAGCGCCACCCTCTCCTCGAGACGCGCGCACCGATCCTCCTCGCCCCGGCGATGCACACCGGCATGTGGGAGCACCCGGCGACCCAGGCGAACATCGGACTCCTCGTCGACCGCGGGGTGCGCCTCATCGGTCCCGTCTCCGGACCGCTCGCCCACGGCGACGCGGGGCCGGGGCGGCTCGCCGAACCCGAGGACATCGTCCGCGCGGCGGAGGACCTCGCGGCACACGGTCGCGATCTCGCCGGCCGTCGGATCATCGTCACCGCCGGACCGACGTACGAGCCGATCGATCCCGTCCGGTTCCTCGGCAACCGCTCGAGCGGTCGCATGGGGTTCGCGATCGCGGCGGAGGCGTGGGCGCGCGGTGCCGACGTCGTCGTCATCGCCGGACCGACGACGGCGACCGAGCCGCCCGGACCGCGGATCGTGCGCATCGAGACCGCGGAGGACCTCCGCGACGCGGTCCTCGAGCACCTGCCCGGCACCGATGTCCTCGTGATGGCGGCGGCCGTCGCCGACTTCCGGCCGGCGCGCCGCGCCGCCGAGAAGGTCCGTCGCGAGGCCGGCGTCCCCGAGCTCGTCCTCGAGCCGACGCCCGACGTGCTCCGTGAGGTCGCGGGCCGCGCCGACCGACCGCTGCTCGTCGGGTTCGCCGCCGAGACGGAGGATCCGATGGGCGCGGGCCGTCGGAAGCTCGTCGCGAAGGGCGTCGACCTCCTCGTCGCGAACCGCGTCGGCCGCGCCGGCACCGGGTTCGGGTCCGAGACGAACGACGCGGCGATCCTCGCGGCCGACGGCGACGACGACGCGCTCCGCACGTGGACGAAGACCGCCCTCGCGACCGCGCTCTGCGACCGCATCGCGAAGGCGCTCGCGGGCTGACGCACCGCACTGACGTGCGGAGGCCGCGGCGGTCGCGTCCCGTCCGGCCGTGACGGAGGCCCCGGCTATACTCCGCGGACCATGACGTCGAGCCTCTTCTCCTCGGAGTCCGTCACCGAGGGTCACCCCGACAAGCTCGCCGACCGGATCTCTGACAGCGTCCTCGATGCGATCCTCGCGGAGGACCCGCAGGGCCGCGTCGCCTGCGAGACGCTCGTGACGACCGGGCTCGTCGTCGTCGCGGGGGAGATCACGACGACCGGCTACGTCGACATCCCCTCCGTGGTGCGGGAGGCGG
The DNA here is from genome assembly GCA_046094825.1 of Actinomycetota bacterium. Classification (GTDB taxonomy): domain Bacteria; phylum Actinomycetota; class UBA4738; order UBA4738; family HRBIN12; genus JBJTIF01. The sequence continues at coordinate 5,385 of JBJTIF010000017.1, read as the reverse complement.
TGACCGAGGTCGGCTACACCGACGCGAACTACGGCATCGACGGTGCCACCTGCGGCGTCGTCACGGCGATCCAGGGGCAGTCGCCCGACATCGCGATGGGCGTCGACGCGGCCCTCGAGCACCGCACCGGCGAGGGGCGCGATGCATTCGATGCGCTGGGCGCGGGCGACCAGGGGATGATGTTCGGCTACGCCTGCCGCGAGACCGACGACCTCATGCCGCTCCCGATCGCGATGGCGCACCGGCTCGCGCGGCGCCTCGCCGACGTGCGCAAGGCGAGCGTCCTGCCGTACCTCCGCCCGGACGGCAAGAGCCAGGTCTCGATCGAGTACGAGGGCGGGCGACCGGTGCGCGTCGCGACCGTCCTCATCTCCACCCAGCACGCGGCCGACGTCGACGTCGACGGGATGCTCCGCACCGACGTCGAGCAGCACGTGATCGAACCCGTCCTCCACGAGTTCGACCTCGACGCGACAGGGGTCCGCAGGCTCGTGAACCCGACGGGGCGGTTCGAGATCGGTGGTCCGCGCGCCGACACCGGGCTCACGGGCCGCAAGATCATCGTCGACACGTACGGGGGCATGGCGCCGCACGGCGGGGGCGCCTTCTCGGGCAAGGACCCGACGAAGGTCGACCGCTCCGCCGCCTACATGGCCCGCTACGTCGCGAAGAACGTCGTCGCGGCCGGCCTCGCGGACCGCGCGCAGCTCCAGGTCGCCTACGCGATCGGGACGGCGCACCCGGTCTCCCTCCTCGTCGACACGTTCGGCACCGAGCGCGTCGATCCCTCGCGGATCCGTGCCGCCGTCGTCGAGGCGTTCGACTTCCGACCCGCCGCGATCATCCGCGACCTCGATCTGCGGCGACCGATCTACCGCGATTCGGCGGCGTACGGACACTTCGGGCGCAAGGAGTTCCCGTGGGAGGCCACGGACCGCGCGGATGACCTCCGCCGCGCCCTCGCCTGACCCGACCCTCGCGGGTCCGGTCGAGGTCTGCATCGATCGACCCGTCCTGTCCCTCGACCGTCCCTTCACGTACGACCTCCCCGCCGATCTCGGCGCCACGGTCGGCTCGATCGTCCAGGTGCTGTTCCACGGGCGGCGCGTCCACGGGTGGGGGCTCGGGCCGACCGCTCCGGTACCGCGCATGGAGGCGGTGCGCGGCCTCCTCTCGCCGATCCCCGCGTTCGACGGTGAGCTGCTCGCGTTCCTGCGGTGGATCGCCGAGCGCTACGTCGCGCCGCTCGCCGCCGTCATCGATCGCGCGGTCCCGCCGCGCGTCGCGGGGGAGGAGCGACGCGGCCCCCTCCGCGTGCGGCCGACGTTTCCCCCGGCGGTCGGCACGGGAACGTTTGACCGCTACGCCGGCGGCGCAGAACTCTCCGCGACGATCCGCGCCGGCGACGGCGCGACCGTCGCCCTGCGTCCGGCGCCCAACGACGACCCGGCGCTCGCCGTCGAGGCGGTCGGCATCGCCGTCGCCGCGGGGCGGACCGCGATCGTCGTCGTCCCCGAAGCCGATCCCGACGCGGCGACGACCGCGGCGCTCCGTCGGGCGTACGGCGACGCCGTCGCCGTCTTCCTCGGGGGAGACCGCCGCGAGCGCTACCGGATGTGGGTTGAGATCCGCGCGGGGCGGTTCCCGATCGTCGTCGGGACCCAGCCCGCGGTCTTCGCCCCGCTGCGCGACCTCGGCCTCCTCTACGTCGCCCGCGAGGGCCACGGGCAGCACCGGGAGGAACGCTCACCGCACACGCAGGTCCGCGATCTCGCGTCCGCCCGGGCGAGGCTCAGCGGTGCGACGGCGATCCTCTCCGCGTACGTCCCGACCCTCGAGGCGTCGGCGCTCGCCGACGCGACCGTCACGCCGCGCGACCGTGCGTGGCCGCCCGTCGAGATCGTCGCGCCGGGGCCGGAGGGCCGCGCGCCGCGGCTCGTCCGCGCGATCCTCGATGCGCGTCGGACCTTCCTCTACGAGCCGCTCCGCGGCTACGGCGTCGCGCGGGTGTGCCGTGGATGCGGCGAGGCGGCCGCATGCGGTGCGTGCCGCGGGACGCTGCGCCAGTCGCGCGGGACGATCGTGTGCACCGTGTGCGGCGCGCCGGGGCGGTGTCCGAGCTGCGGCGGGACGACGTTCGGCGTCGCGCGCGGCGGCGTCGAACGCGTCGAGGAATGGGCGCAGGGGCTCCGCGGCGCGCCCGTGCGGCCGGCGACCGTGGGGCCGCTCGCCGCGGGCGAGTCCGCGATCGTCGTCGGTGGCCTCGAGGCGCTGAAGGACGAACCGCCGATGCACGCGGACCTCGTCGGGATCCTGAGCGCGGACGCGGTGCTCCGGCGAGCGGGCATCGACGCCCGCGAACGCGCGCTCATCGCGTGGGCGGAGGCGGCGGCGCGCGCGGCGCCCGCCGGGCGCGTCATCGTCCAGACCACCGCCCCGGGCGATCCGGCGATCCAGGCGCTCGTCGGCGCGAGCCCGGAGCGCTTCGCGCGCGCCGAGGCCCCGAGGCTCGCGGAGGCGGGGTTCCCGCCCGGTGCGGCCGTGTTCCGCGTCGAGGGCGCCGCCGCCATCGCGGACGCGATCGCGGCGCTCCCGCACCGGTCGCTCCTCGTCACCCGGGCCGGGGACCCCGAGGGCACGACGGTATGCTTGGCCGTCCTCGACCCCGAGACGGTGCCGGCCTTCGGACGGCTCGCCCGGGACCTCGCGGGCAAGGGGATCCTCCGCCGCGTGGAGGCATCACCCCACCTCTGACGCCGACGCAACGAGGTCGAGAAGCCGTGGCCATCATCCCGATCCGCACGCTCGGTGATCCCGTCCTGCGCGAGACGACGCGCCCGGTGGAACGCTTCGACGCCGCGCTCGCGGCGCTCGCCGAGGACCTGTTCGAGACGATGGAGGACGCCCCCGGGGTGGGGCTCGCGGCGAACCAGATCGGCCTCGCGACGCGGTGCTTCGTCTACGACGACGGCGACGGCCACCGCGGCTTCGTCGCGAACCCCGAGCTCTCCGACCACGCGAACGAGGAGGCGATCGACGAGGGGTGCCTGTCGATCCCGGGCCCGTCGCATCCGACGACGCGCGCCCTCCGGGTCCGCCTGCGCGGTCGCGACCTCACCGGTGCGCCGCTCGACATCGTCGCGGAGGGGCTGCTCGCCCGGATCTTCCAGCACGAGACCGATCACCTGAACGGGCGCCTCTACATCGACCGCCTCGACGCCGAGGGGCGCCGAGAGGTCCTGCGGCAGCTCCGCGAACTCGGCGCGGGTCCGTACCGCGACTGATCGGGCGTACCCTCTCCGGGTGCGCGTCGTCCTCCTCGGCAACAGCCCCTGGTCGGTCCCGACGCTCGTGGCCCTCCGCGGGTCGTCGCACGAGCTCGTGGCCGCCGTCACCGAGCCGCCGAAGCCCTCCGGTCGCGGACGCGCCCTCCGCGACACCGCGGTCGCGGCCGCATCGCGCGAGCTCGGCGTCCCGGTCGTCGAGCACGGGGACGGTCCGCTCGCGCCGGTCCTCGCGGGCCTCGCGCCGGACGTGCTCGCGGTCGTCGCGTACGGACGCCTCCTGCCGCCGCCGGTGCTCGACCTCGCCGCGGTCGCCCCGCTCAACCTCCACTTCTCCCTCCTCCCCGACCTCCGCGGCGCCTCGCCCGTGCAGTCCGCGATCCTCCGCGGTGATCGGTCGACCGGCGTGAGCGTGATGCGGATCGTCGCCGCGCTCGACGCCGGTCCGGTGTACGCGCAGCACGAGGTCGCGATCGGGGAGGACGAGGACGCGGGGTCGCTCGGCGCGCGGCTCGCGGGGCTCGGGGCCGATCTGCTCGTCGAGGTCGTCGACGCGCTCGCGCTCGGCACCGCGTCGGCGACACCGCAGGACGCGACGCGCGCGACCTGGTGCGGGAAGCTCGGGCCGCAGGACCGACCGCTCCGATGGGCGAGCGAGGACGCCGCCGCGACAGTCGCCCGCGTGCGCGCGCTCGCACCCAATCCGGGGGCGACGACGACGTTCCGCGGATCGCCACTGCGCGTCGCGGCCGCGCGCGTCGGCGAGCCGGCGGGGATGCGGGGAGCCCCGGGTGCGGTCATCGCGATCGAGGGCGATGACGTGGTGGTCGCCGCCGCACGGGGGACGGTCCGCCTCGTGCGCGTGGTGCCGGCCGGTCGCCGCGCGATGTCGGCAGCGGCATTCGTGCGCGGCGCCCGGCCGGCACCGGACGAACGCTTCGCCTGAGCGCGCACGACGGCTAGGATGCGCCGCGTGGGGAAGCTCTCCGCCTCGATCCTGTCCGCCGACTTCTCGCGGCTCGGCGATGCGATCGCCGTCGTGGATGCGGAGATCGACGTCCTCCACATCGACGTCATGGACGGCCGGTTCGTCCCGCCGCTCACGTTCGGTGCACCGATCGTCGCTGCGCTCCGTCCCGTCACGCGCCGGACGCTCCACGGGCACCTCATGGTCGAGTCGCCCGCGATGCTCTTCCCACAGCTCGCCGAGGCCGGGATGGAGGTCGCGTCGTTCCACATCGAAGCCGAGCCCGACCCGCGTCCCGCGTTCGCCGCCGCACGGGAGGTCGGGATGCGCGTCGGCATCACCGTGAGCCCGGAGACGCCGGTCGAGGCCGTGTTCCCGTTCCTCGAGGAGGTCGACGACGTCATGGTCATGAGCGTCCGGCCGGGCTGGGCAGGGCAGTCCTTCATCCCGGGATCCCTCGAGCGCCTCGCGGCGATCCGCGCCGAACTCGACCGCCGCGGCGGCCGAGCCGACCTCGAGATCGACGGGGGCGTGAAGCTCGACAACGCCCGCCGCTGCGTCGAGGCCGGGGCGACGGTCCTCGTCGCCGCGTCCGCGATCTTCCAGGCGCCGGAGCCCGCCGCGGCCGCCGCCGAACTCCGGGCGATCGTCGCCTCCGCCTGACCGCCGCCGGGGGCGAGCGGTCGGATCCGCTGCCTCCCAGCACGCCGCGGGGGCCGCGGGACGGCCCCTATACTGGCGACCGAGATCCGTCTTCGGGGCGGGGTGCGAATCCCCACCGGCGGTGAGAGTCCGCGACCCCCCGGCCGCCAGTCGGGGGTGGACCCGGTGCGATTCCGGGACCGACCGTGACAGTCGGGATGGGAGAGGACGGTTCGGACCGGCGGGCGCGTGCCCGTCCCGGTCCGCGCCTGCCGTTGCCCACCGCCGCCCCCGGGAAGGGGAGCGCGTGGACGAAGGGCACATGCGGCGGGCGATCGAGCTCGCGGGGCAGGGCGCGGGACTCGTGTCCCCGAACCCCCTCGTGGGCGCGGTCGTCGTCGACGTCGCGGGCGAGGTCGTCGGCGAAGCCTTCCACCGTCGTGCGGGTGAGCGACACGCCGAGGCGATCGCCCTCGACCTCGCGGGCGGGCG
>JBJTIF010000016.1:0-15779 GCA_046094825.1 Actinomycetota bacterium | reverse complement strand
TCGGTGACCTGGGACGCGAACGGGAAGCTCACGTTCGGTGCCTCGCCGAGGATCGGCACGGAGTACACGCTCTTCCTCGGCGACGGCCCGCTCGGCTACACGTTGAACGGCAAGGAGTTCCCGGCGACGACCCCGATCGTCGCGGCGACGGGGGAGTGGGTGCTCATCCACATCGCGAACGACGGGAGCATGCTCCACCCGATGCACCTCCACGGGTTCCACTTCGCGGTCGTGGGTGAGGACGGCTTCGCGGTCCAGGAGCCGTACATGGCGGACACGCTCGTCGTCGCGCCGGGGCAGCGGTTCGACGTGCTCGTCCACGCGGACCAACCCGGCGTGTGGGCGTTCCACTGCCACATCCTTCCCCACGTCGAGGGGCCGCAGGGCATGTACGGGATGGTGACGGCGCTCGTCGTCCAGTAGGACGGCGGACGGGGGTTCCTAGCGGGGGAGGGTGACCCGCAGGAGCGTGCCGCGCCCGGGCGCCGCGTCGAGCGAGAGCTCGCCGCCGAGCGCCCGGGCGCGGTCGCGCAGGTTCGGCAACCCCATACCCGTGCCGCGGCGCGCGGGGTCGAACCCCTCGCCGTCATCGTCGATCTCGAGGACGACGGCGTCCTCCTCGCGTCGGAGCGCGAGCCGGCACGTCGCGGCCCGCGCGTGCTTGCCGACGTTCGAGAGCCCCTCGCGGGCGATCTGGAGGACGTCGGTCGCGACCGAGGCGAGCTCGGCGGCCACCTGCGCGTCCACCTCGACCGCGGTGACGACGCCGGAGCGCTCCTCGAACTCCGTCGCGAGCGCGCGGAGCGCCTCGTCGAACTGTCGGTCCGCGAGCGCGCCGGGCCGCAGCCCGAAGATGTAGTTGCGGAGGTCGCGGATCGCGCGGTCGATCTCGCCGACCGCGCCCTCGATGCGCGCCGCGAGCTCGGGTTCGGCGGTGAGGAGCGCGCTCCCCTGGAGGCCCATCCCGACGGCGAACAGCGACTGGATCACGCCGTCGTGGAGCTCCTTCGCGATCCGCTCGCGGTCCTCGAGGACGAGCGCGCGCCGTGCCTCGGCGAGCGCCTGCGCGTGCGCGAGGGCGATGGCGGCCTGGTCGGCGAACGACGCGAGCACCTCGGCGTCCTCGTCGTCGAACGGCGCGGCGCCGGTCGCTCGGGTCGCGACGAGCGCGCCGAACGCCGCATCGCCGCTCCGCAGCGACGCGGCGATGCTCGGTCTCTCGGCCGTCGCGGCCTCCGCGCCGTCGGCGGTGACGATGGCGTGCGTCGCGCCGACGAGCTCGGCGGCGTGGGCCGCGATCTGCTCGAGCGTCGCGTCCGGGTCGGCGCCGTCGAGGATGTCGATCGCGATGGCGCGGAACGCCTCGAGGAGCCGGGCCCTCCCGCGCGCGGACTCGTTGAGCCGCGCGTTCTCGATCGCGACCGCGGCCTGGGCCGCGAGGATCACGACGGCCGACTCGTCCTCGTCGGTGAACGGCGTGCCGCCCCGCTTGTCGGTGAGGTAGAGGTCGCCGAGCACGACGCCGTGCGCCACGATCGGCGCGCCGAGCATCGTCGTCATCGGCGGGTGGTTCGGGGGGAAGCCGACCGAGCGCTCGTGGGCGGCGATGTCGGGGACGCGGAGCGGCTCGGGCCGCTCGATGAGGACCCCGAGGAGCCCGTGGCCGACGGGGAGGTCGCCGATCGCGGCGACGCCCTCCGGCTCGATCCCGACGGTGAGGAACCGCGAGAGGAACTTCGCGCCGGGTTCGAGCACGCCGAGCGCGCCGTAGGTCGCGCCCGTGAGGTCGACGCCGAGCTCGACGATCCGCCGGAGGACCGCCTCGGTCGAGCGTTCGCGGGCGAGGTCGAGCCCCGCCTCGATGAGCCGATCGCGCCGGTCCACGGCACGAGCCTAGCGACGTTCCACAGGAACGCCATCGGCCCCGACCGCCCCGCCGCAGGCACGAGGGTACGCTTCGCCCGTGGGCCGCCGCTCCCGGATCCTCCTCGCCGTCACCGCCCTCGTGGCGACCTTCGTCTCCGTGGGTTCGGCGGTCGGGCTCGGGCTCTACGCGCTCGCCGAGTCCAGCCGCACGACGATCCCCGACGCCGCGGGCTCGGGCGAGGGCTTCGACATCACGGGCACGTGCGCAGCCGAATCCTGCACGTACCTCCTCCTCGGCAGCGACAGCCGCGAGGGCCTCTCCGCGGAGGACCAGGAGCGGTTCGGGGACGACCTCGCGATCGGCGGCGACACCCGCTCGGACACGATCATCCTCGTGCGGACCGAGCCCGACGCCAAGCGGGCGACGTTCCTGTCGTTCCCGCGCGACCTCTGGGTCGAGATCCCCGGGCACGGCGAGGACCGGATCAACGCCGCGTTCGAGGGCGGGCTCGAGGGCGGCGGCGCGCAGCTCGTCGCGGCGACGGTGACCGCCCTCACCGGCATCCCCGTCGACCACGTCCTCTACGTGAGCCTCGCGGGGTTCCAGCACGTCGTCGACGCGCTCGGTGGCGTCGAACTCTGCCTGCCCGAACCGATGGTGGACCCGCTCACGAAGCTCGATCTCCCTGCCGGCTGCCAGACGCTCGACGGCGCGGCGTCGCTCGCGTACGTGCGGACCCGGCACCAGCCGTGCGACCGGATCCCGGACTTCGCGCGGATCGCGCGGCAGCAGCAGTTCCTCCGCGCGGTCGTCGCGAAGATGCTCGAGCCCGCGGAGGTGCTGAAGCTCCCGACGCTCGTGCCGGACGTCCTCGGCAACCTCGTCGTGAACGACGGCCTGAACCCCGCGGAGCTCGCGTACCTCGCGAGCCGGTTGCAGGGCGTCGGTGCGGGCAACGTCGACTTCCGCGTCGTGCCGACGTACCCGGCGTGGGAGGGCGACCGCGCGGTCGTGAAGACGACCGAACCCGAGGCGTCGAAGCTGTTCGCGAAGCTCCGGCGCGGCAAGCCCCTCGGGGACCTCGGCCGTCTCTCCGAGTTCACCGCGCCGTCGCCCTCGAGCTCCGCACGCGCTCGGGGTTCAACACCGCGCCGTCGACGCTCGCGCTGTTCCCCGGGGGCGACCTCCTGAAGGATGTCCCGGCGAACGGTGCGATCGTGCTCTTCGACCCGGACGACCCGCTCGGCGAGCTCGCCGCGCGGGTCGTCCGGAAGTTCCTTCGGACCGGGACGGTGCTCGCCGCGCTCCCGGGGATGCTCCCCGACGGCGTCGACGTCGCGGTCGTCGCCGGTCCGCGGTTCCGGCAGGGCCCGCCGTCGGGCGCCGAGGGGTGCGTGTAGCGGTGCGGGCGCTCGTCCTCGCGGGCGGGTCGGGCTCGCGGCTCCGCCCGATCACGCACACGAACGCGAAGCAGCTCATCCCCGTCGCGAACGTCCCGATCCTCTTCCACGTCCTGCGGACGATCGCCGAGGCGGGGATCACGGATGTCGGGCTCGTCGTCGGGGTCGGGGCGACCGGTGCGGAGGTGCGCGCGGCGGTCGGGGACGGCGCCGCGTTCGGCGTGCGGGTGACCTACGTCGACCAGGAGGCGCCGCTCGGGATCGCGCACGCGGTGCGGACGGCCGAGGGGTTGCTCCGCGGCGAGCCGTTCCTCCTGTTCCTCGGTGACAACCTCCTCCTCGAGGGCGTGTCGCGGTTCGTCCGGCAGTTCGAGGAGGCGCAGCCCGACGCGCAGATCCTCCTCACGCAGGTCCCCGAACCCGAGCACTTCGGCGTCGCGGTCCTCGAGGACGAGCGCGTCGTGCGGCTCGTCGAGAAGCCGACGACGTTCGTCTCCGACGTCGCGCTCGTCGGCGTCTACCTCTTCCGCGATGCGATCTTCGATGCGATCGCGACGCTCGCACCGTCGGCCCGCGGCGAGTACGAGATCACCGAGGCGATCCAGTGGCTCATCGACCGCGGGATGAACGTCCGTGCCGAGCTCGTCGGCGGCTGGTGGAAGGACACCGGCCGTCCCGAGGACCTCCTCGACGCGAACCGGATGCTCCTCTCGCGGCTCGCCCCGCGGATCGAGGGCGCCGTGGATGCGGCGACGACGACCGCGGGGGTCGTCGTCGTCGAGCCGGGTGCCCGTGTCGCGCGCTCGACGCTCGTCGGCCCGCTCGTGATCGGCCGTGACGCGGTCGTCGAGGACGCGCGGCTCGGTCCCGACGTCGCGATCTCGGCCGGCTGCACGGTGCGCGGCGGCGAGGTCGCCGACTCGATCGTCATGGAGGGCTGCGTCCTCGAGGGGGCGCGACTGCGGGGGTCGCTCCTCGGGCGCGGCGTCGAGGTCGTCGGCAACGGCTCGCCGGCAATCCATCGCCTCGTCCTCGGCGACCAGAGCCGCGTCGAGGTGGACTGAGTGCGGTTCCTCGTCGACGCCCGTCCGGCGCTCGATCCGCGCCGGACGGGCGTCGGGACCTACACCGCGCGGCTCCTCGAGCACCTCCCGGCGGCCGCGCCCGACGACACCGTCGTCGCCTGGTACCTCCACGCGCGCGGGCTCCTGCACCCGCGCCGGTTCTTCGCCGGCATCGCGGGCCTCGAGGAGCGCGCGAGCCGCGTCCCGGCACGCGTCTTCCAGCCGCTCGCGATGCGACTCGGCGTGCCGAGGATCGACCGCTCGGTCGCCTTCGATGCGCTCCTCGCGACGAACTTCGTGCCGCCGCCCACCCGGTCGCGCGGCACCGTCCTCGTCGTCCACGACCTCGCCTTCGTCGCGCATCCGGAGACGGCCCCCCAGATGGACGCGCGGTTCCTCCGGCGTTTCCGTGCGTCGCTCGCGGCCTGCGCATCCGCGATCGTCCCGTCGCGGAGCGTCCGCACCGACCTCCTCGCGTTCGGCGGGGTCGGGGAGGACCGGATCGCGGTCGTGCCGCACGGGGTCGACGCGGCGGCGCGCCCGCCCACCGACGCCGCCGCGCGCCGGTCGCGCCTCGGTGCCTCCGGCCCCTACGCGCTCTTCGTCGGCGGGATCGAACCCCGGAAGAACCTCGTGCGGCTCGTCGCCGCGGTCGCCGCGGTTCCCGGCGCGCGGCTCGTCGTCGCGGGGGGCGCCGTGCGGTGGTTCCCCGCCGCGGACCGCGCGCTCGACGACGCGATCGCCGCGCTCGCTCCGGAGGCCCGCGCGCGGATCGTCCGCGTCGGCTACGTCGGCGACGACGACCGACGCGCGCTCCTCGACGGCGCGGCACTCCTCGCGTACCCCTCGCTCGCGGAGGGATTCGGGCTCCCGGTCCTCGAGGCGATGGCGGCGGGGGTGCCGGTCCTCACGTCGGATCGCTCGGCGCTCCCCGAGGTCGCCGGTGACGACGCCGTCCTCGTCGATCCGTTCGACGTCGACGCGATCGCGGGCGGCCTCGCGCGGTTGCTCGGGGACGATGCGCTCCGGACCGACCTCGCGCGCCGCGGTCGCGCGCGCGCCGCCGCGTTCCCGTGGTCCGCGACCGCGCGCGCGACCGCGGCCGTCCTCCGTTCGGCGGGGCAGGCCCGGTAGCATGCCCCGCATGGACCGCCACGTGCTCGTGACGGGCGGCGCGGGCTTCATCGGCTCGCACCTCGTCGATGCGCTCCTCGACGATCCGGGCACGAACGTCACCGTCCTCGACCGCATCTCGACCGGCGGATCGCGTGGGAACCTCCGTCGCCATCACGGCGACGCGCGGATGCGCCTCGAGGTGCGCGATGTGCGCGACGCGGAGGCCGTGCGCCCGCTCGTCGCCTCCGCCGACGTCGTGATCCACGCCGCCGCCGAGTCGCACGTCGACCGGAGCATCGCGAGCCCCGCGGGGTTCCTCGACGTGAACGCGATGGGGACGCTCGTCGTCCTCGAGGCGTGCCGCGAGGCCGAGCGCCGGCTGCTCATGGTCTCGACCGACGAGGTCTACGGCGCCCACGACGCCGGGACCGAGCGGTTCCCCGAGGACGCGCCGCTCCGCCCGCGGAGCCCGTACGCCGCGAGCAAGGCGGCGGCCGATCTCCTGTGCTCCGCATGGCGGACGACGTACGGCCTCGACGTGACGGTCGTCCGCGGGACGAACGCGTACGGCCCGCGGCAGCTCGAGCGCGTCGTCCCGACGTTCGCTCTCGCGGCGCTCCGCGGCCTGCCCCTGCCCGTGTACGGCACGGGCGAGCAGCGGAGGGAGTTCCTCCACGTGCGCGACTGGGTCCGCGGCCTCCTCGCGGTCCTCGAGCGCGGCGCAGCGGGCGCCGTGTACAACATCGGGAGCGGGACGGAGATCGCGAACGTCGACCTCGCGCGCAGGATCCTCGCGATCGTCGGCCTCCCCGAGGACCGCATCGCGTTCGTGCCGGATCGCCCGGGGCACGACTTCCGCTACGGCGTCGCCGACGACCGGCTCCGGGCGCTCGGATGGGTGCCCGAGGTGGCCTTCGACGAGGGGCTCGCCGAGACGGTCGCGTGGTACCGCGACCACCTCGACGCGATCGTGGCCCGGACCCCGTGAAGCTCGTCGTCACCGGTGCGGGCGGCGCCCTCGCGCGTGCCGTCCTCGCGGTCGCCGGCGGCCACGAGGTCGTCGCCCTCACCCACGCCGACCTCGACGTCGGTGATCCGGTGGCGGTCGCCGCGACGATCCCCGCCTGCGACGCGATCGTCCACCTCGCCGCGTTCACCGACGTCGACGGGTGCGAGCGCGACCCGGCGCGGGCGCAACGGGACAACGCCGACGCCGTCGGGCACGTCGCGGCGGCCGCGGCCGCGTGCGGCGCGGCGCTCCTCCACGTCTCGACCGACTACGTGTTCGACGGCGCGAAGGCGACGCCCTACGACGAGGCCGACGTCCCCGCCCCGGTGTCGGTGTACGGGCGTACGAAGCTCGCGGGGGAGACCCGCGCGCGCGAGGTCGCCGAGCACCTCGTCGTGCGTGCCGGCTCGTTCTTCGGGACCGGGCAGGACTTCGCGACGCGGGCCGCGATCGCGCTCGCGGGCGGTGCCGAGGTCGGCGCGATCGCCGACCGCGTCGTCTCGCCGACGTACGTGCCGGATCTCGCGCCGCGGCTCCTCGCGCTCCTCGCGGCGCGACGCTGGGGCACGTACCACCTCGGCGGCCCCGAGGCGACGACGTGGTTCGACGTCCTCGATCGCGTCGTACGCATCGGGGGGCTCGCGGGCCGCGTCGTCGCGCAGCGCGCCGCCGACCTCGACCTGCGCGCGCCGCGGCCCGCGAACGCCGCGCTCACGAGCAGCCGCCTCGCGACGGCCGACGTCCCGGGCTTCCCACCGCTCGACGACGCGCTCACGCGCCTGCTGACCGACGTCCGCTCCCGCACCACGGGGAGCCCGTAGACTCCCTGCCCGTGGCACGTTCCCGGAGGGGCTCCCGGCGCGCGACGGCGTTCCTCGGCGCCGCGCTCACCGTCCTCGTCGCGTGCTCGAGCGACGAGCGGCCCCCCGGCATCGACACCCGCTCGTACCCGCCGACGGTCTCACCGTCGCCGCCGACGGCCGTCGACGCGGGCGGCATCGAGACGCGCTGGCCGATCAAGTACGTCGTGTACCTCATCAAGGAGAACCGGACCTACGACAACCTCTTCGCGACGTTCCCGGGCGGCAACGGGTCGACGATGGGCATGGACCGCGGCCAGCCGCGCCCGCTGCGGATCGGGACCGACCAGCGCGTCCCCGGCGACATCCCGCACTGCTACAACTGCGCGATCGTCGCGTGGAACGGCGGTCAGATGGACCAGTTCGACCAGGGCCCGCTCGGCGACTGGGCGTACACGTACCTCACCGAGGACATGCTGCCGAACTACTGGCACTGGGCCGAGCAGAACGTCCTCTTCGACAACGTGTTCGCCTCGGCGCACGGTCCGTCGTTCCCGAACCACCTCTACACGATCGCCGCGCAGTCGGGGGGCGCGAAGGACAACCCCCGCCGCAAGGGGTTCTTCTCGAACACCTTCGGATGCGACGCGCCGGAGCAGCAGCTCGTCGAGGTCTTCGACGCGGAGGGCGACAGCGAGTTCGTGCCCCCGTGTTTCGACTTCCTCACCGAGGGCGATCTCCTGAATCGGGCGGGCATCCTCTGGGCGCACTACTCGGCGACCGAGACGCAGCGCGGCTACATCTGGTCGGCCTACGCGGCGATCCGTCGCTACCGGGAGAACCCGGAGATGTGGGCGCGGTACATGCGACCGGTCGATCGCGTGCTCGAGGACATCGAGGAGGGCCAGCTGCCGCCGGTGTCGTGGATCACGCCGCGCTTCGAACTCTCCGAGCACCCTGAGTACAACTTCTGCCACGGGGAGAACTGGTCCACCGAGGTCATCAACGCGATCATGGCGAGCCCGATCTGGAAGGAGACGGCGATCTTCCTCGTGTGGGACGACTACGGCGGCTTCTACGACCACGTGCCGCCGCCGCAGGTCGACGACATGGGCTTCGGGTTCCGGGTGCCGATGATCGTCATCAGCCCGTACGCGCGCCAGGGCGTCGTCTCGAGCGAGCTCGGCGAGCTCTCGAGCGTCCTGCGGTTCATGGAGGACAACTACTACCTCGACCGCTACCTCACCGATCGCGACCGCAACGCGACGCCGCTCCTGTCGGCGTTCGACTTCGAGCAGGAACCCCGCGCGCCGGACCCGCTGCCGCTGCGCACGGACTGCGAGGGCGACGCGTTCTCGCCGCCACCGAAGCCCGGCGGCTAGCGGCATCCCCGGTCGGGCTCGGGGGCGGTGCTAGGCTCGCCGCGATGTCGACCCCCGCGCGCGATCCCCGGCCCGGCGTGCCCGACGCGCTCGCGCGGGAGCTCTTCTGGGCGCAGGAGGCCGCGTCGGTCTCCTCGATGGACATGGCGGAGCTCCGTGACGCCCTCCACGACTTCGCGGCCCGGATGCGCGGGGACGAGCGCCAGCACGTGCCGCGGTCCGAGCCGAACCTCGCGTCACCGTCGACGTGGCGCCGGCGCCTGAAGGTCGTGCAGTTCCGCGCCTTCCGCCCGATGTCCCGTCGCTACGACCGCCTGCTCGGCGACCTCGGGGAGCTCGCCGCGGGGCTCGCCGACCGGATCGCCCGACTCGAAGCGGAGGTCGAGCACCTCCGCGGCGACGCCCGGCGCGGCTGATGCGGATCGCGGTCTGCCACCCGCAGACCCCGTTCGCTCGCGGGGGTGCGGAGGTCCACGCCGAGGGGCTCGTCGCGGCGCTCCGTGCGGCCGGCCACGAGGCCGAACTCGTCCAGGTCGCCGGTGCGTGGTTCCCGGGCAACATGCTCGTCCACCAGATGGCGTTCTGGCGGAGCATGGAGCTCGCGGAATCGAACCGCCTCGAGGTCGACGCGGTCATCGCGCTGAAGTTCCCCGCCTACCTCGTGCCGCACGAGCGGAAGATCGTCTGGCTCATCCACCAGCACCGGACGGCGTACGAGCTCTGGGACCACCCGGAGTTCGCCGACCTCGCCCGGCAGGACGAGGGACCGGCCGTCCGCGACATGATCCGGCGCGCGGACGCGCTCGCCCTCGGCGAGGCCCGCCGGCTCTTCGCGAACTCGCGGAACGTCGCCCGCCGCCTCTGGCGCACGCAGGCGCTCGAGAGCGAGGTGCTCTACCACCGGTCGCCGACGACCGAAGCCCTCCTCGCGCGGCCGGCGGCCGCGCTCGGTGACCACGTGTTCCTCCCCGGGCGCATGGAGGCGATGAAGCGGCAGTCGCTCGCGATCCGCGCGATGCGCCACGTCACCTCGGGCGTGCGGCTCGTCCTCGCCGGGTCGGGTCCGGAGGAACCCGCGCTCCGCGCGCTCGTCGAGGAGCTCCGCGTGGGCGACCGCGTGACGTTCGAGGGCCGGGTCCCCGAGGATCGTCTCCACGAGCTCTACGCGTCGGCGCTCGCGGTCCACTACGGACCGTTCGACGAGGACTACGGCTACGTGACGCTCGAGGGGTTCGCGGCTCGCCGCCCCGTCGTCACGACGACCGATGCGGGCGGACCGCTCGAGTTCGTCGAGGACGGGATCACCGGCGTGGTGACCGCGCCGGAGCCGGAGGCGATCGCCGCGGCGTTCGACGAGCTCCACCGAGACCGCGCGCTCGCCGCGCGGCTCGGCGCCGCCGGCCACGAGCGGCTCCGCGACGAGGTGCCGGACTGGGCCCACGTCGTCGAGCGCCTCCTCGCGTGAGCGGATCCGGCGGCGGCCGCGCGGCGCGCGCCCGGGGCAGGCGTCCCCGTCGGCGCGGGGGTCCGGGATCCGATCCCCGTATCGCGTGGCTCTCGCCGATGCCCCCCGCGCCGACGGGGATCGCGAGCTACGCCGCGGCGGTGCTCCCGGCGCTCCGCGAGGCGCTCGACCGCCCGATCCGCACGCTGTGGCCCGTGGATCGGCTCCACGAGGGTCAGGTCGCCGAGCACGCGCTCGCCGTGTACCACCTCGGCAACAACGTCGCGTTCCACCGCGACATCTACCGGCATGCGATGGCGACGCCGGGTCTCGTCGTGCTCCACGACCTCGCGCTCGACGACTTCGTCCGCGGCCTCGTCGCCCACGGCGACGCGCTCGGCTACCGCGCCGCCCGCGAGGCGATGCGGCTCGCCCCGCGGTTCCGGGTCGACGGGGAGGTCCTCGACGAGGGCCCGCTCGTCGTCCCCTGGGTCGCCGACGTCGTCCGTCACGCGCGCGGGATCGTCGTCCACGCGCCGTTCGGGCGACGCTACCTCGAGGCGCTCGGCAACCGCACCCCGGTCCACGTCGTCCCGCACCCGCTCGCCGAGTCCGAGGCCGCGGTCGCGCGCGCCGCGACGGAGCGGTGGGAGCGCCGCGCCCCGCTCGGGGCCGCGGGGATGCGCACGCTCGTCGGCGTGTTCGGCGACCTGAACGAGGCGAAGCAGGTCGAGGCCGTCGTCGCCGCCGTCGCGCGGCTCGACGCGTCGTTCCACCTCGTCCTCGTCGGTCGGCGCATCCCGTCGTACGACGTCGAGGCGTTCGTCGCCTCGAGCGGGATCGCGGATCGCGTCCGCGTCCACCACGACGTCACCGACGCGGCGTTCCTCGCGTGGATGGCCGCGAGCGACGTCGTCGTCGACCTCCGGCACCCGCACCGCGGCGAGGTGAGCGGCGCCCTCGCGCGCGCGATGCAGGTCGGGCGACCGACGATCGTGAGCGCGACCGGGACGTACCTCGACGTCCCCGCCGACCTCGTCGTCCGCGTCCCCGCCGGGCCGGCCGACCCCGATGGGCTCGGCGCGGCGATCGTCGAACTCGCTGCGCCCTCCGTCGGCGCGGCGATGGGGGAGCGGGCCGCCCGCGCGGTCCGCGCCGACGCAGGCGCGACGACCCGCGGCTACGTCGCGGCGATCTCCGAGACGCTCGCGCTCGTCGCCGACCCGGGCCGACGGGCCCTCGCCCGGTGGGCGCGGGCCCTCGCCGACCTCGGCGCCACGGAGACCGACCTCGCGTCCGGCGTCGGGGCGCGCTACGCGGCGGCCCTCGATGAGCTCGAGCGCGCTCCCGAGCCGTCGGAGACCCCGCCGCTAGACTGACGCGCGTCCGGATGCCCTTCCCCCGTCCCCCGCAAGGAGCCGCCCCGTGGCCGCGCTGACCGGGACCGTCGAACGCACGTCCCAGCCCCCGCGCCTGTCCGTGCGCGGACGACTCCGGCTGCTCCTCGCGCACCGCGAGGTCCTCACGAACCTCGTCCGCAAGGAGCTCCAGGTGAAGTACACGGCCTCCGTGCTCGGCGCGGTCTGGTCGGTGCTGAACCCGATCGTCTTCCTCGCGGTCTTCTCGTTCGTCGTGCGCGTCACGGGCAACGGGTTCCCCGACTTCCCGATCTACCTGCTCGCGGGGCTCTTGCCCTGGAACCTCTTCTCCGCGGCGGTGAACAACGGAGCGCGCTCGGTCATCGACAACGCGAGCCTCGTGAAGAAGGTCGCGTTCCCGCACGAGATCCTGCCGCTCGCGACGATCGGCGTCGCCCTCGTGGACTTCGTCCTCCAGAGCGCGGTGCTCCTCGTCGCGATCCTCGTGTCGGGGCACGGGGTCCGCTGGCCGGAGCTCGCGCTCTACCCGCTCGCGGTCCTCGCGCTCCTCGTCGTGACGACGGCGATCGTCCTGTGGCTCGCCGCCGCGAACGTCCGCTACCGCGACGTGCAGCACCTCCTCGGGATCGGCCTCCTCGTGTGGTTCTGGTTCACGCCGATCGTCTACGCGGGCGCGCTCGTCTCGGGCGCGCTCGCCGGCCGGAGGGTGCTCGGCATCCCGCTCTGGGACCTGTTCCTGCTGAACCCGATGACCCCGGTCGTCCTCGGGTTCCAGCGCGCGCTCTACGGCGACGTCGCGCCCCCGGGGTCCGGCGCGGTGCTGCCCGAGGTCTCGGTCGGATGGCTCGCGGGAGTCCTCGCGGCCGTCGTCGTCCTCGGCCTCGTCGCGCTCCGATGGACCTGGGGTCGCTTCTTCGACCGCTCCGGCGACTTCGCGGAGGACCTGTGAGCGCCGCGATCGAGATCCGCGATGTCGCGAAGGTCTTCCGTCTCTACCGCGAACGCCCGTCGTCCCTGAAGGCGCGCCTGCTGGCGGGACGCGCCCGGGCCGAGGACTTCGCGGCCCTCCGCGACGTGACGTTCGACGTCGAGGCGGGGTCGATGCTCGGCCTCATCGGCCACAACGGGTCGGGGAAGACCACCCTGCTGAAGGTCATCGCGGGGATCCTCCGTCCGACCGCCGGCACGATCGTCCAGCGCGGGCGGCTCGCCGCGCTCCTCGAGCTCGGCGCGGGGTTCCATCCGGAGCTCACCGGACGGGAGAACGTCTACCTGAACGCGTCGTTCCTCGGGCTCTCGCGGGCGCGGACCGACGCCGCGTACGACGCGATCGTCGACTTCGCCGAGCTCCACGACTTCATGGACAACCAGGTGAAGTTCTACTCCTCGGGGATGCTCGTGCGGCTCGGGTTCGCGGTCGCGATCCACGTCGACCCCGAGGTGCTCCTCGTCGACGAGGTCCTCGCCGTCGGCGACGAGGCGTTCCAGGCGAAGTGCGTCGATCGGATCCGTGGGGTGCGCGCGGCGGGGGGGACGATCGTCCTCGTCACGCACGCGCTCGACACCGTCGTCGAGATGTGCGACACCGCGGTCATGCTCCACCACGGACGTGTGCACGCGACCGGCCGCCCGCTCGAGGTCGTCCGCGAGATGCGGCACGCGCTCCTCGATCCGGACTACGTCCCGGAGGAGGGCACCCGCGAGGTCGAGATCGATGCGGTGGAGTTCCGCCACGAGGGCGCCGAGCGCGGAGCCCCGCTCCACCGGGGCGACCCCTTCGTCGTCGCCGTCGACGTCGTCGCGCACCGGGCCGTCGATGACCTCGACGCGAACGTCGAGGTCATCGACGGCGTCACGAACCACCCGGTCCTGCGGGCCTCGACCGCCGAGCGTGGCCTCGATCTCGGACGGGTCGATGGCAAGCGCCGCCTCACGTTCCGCACCGCGGCCTTCCCGTACCGCACCGGGACGTACTGGGTGACCGTGGGACTGCGCGGCCGTGCGACCCGCGACGCGTACCACGTCCAGACGCAGCGGTACCGGCTCGAGGTCGCCGATCCTCCTGCGGTGCAGGCCCGGCGCGACGTCCCCGTGGAGATCGACGTGGAGATCCGATGAGCCGCCCGAACGGACCCCGTCCGCAGACGACCCCGACGACCCCGACGAAAGGACGCACGATGCCGATCCCGCTCATCCTCTTCTCGGTCACCCTCGCCGCGGTGGCGCAGATCACGCTGAAGGCGGGCATGAGCCGCGTCCGCGACGCGTACGGGATCGTCGGTGCGGACACCGAGTCGCTCCGGGCGGTCGCGACGACGCCGCTCGTGTGGTTCGGGCTCCTCCTCTTCGGGCTCTCCGCCGTCGTGTGGCTCGCGGTGCTGTCGCGGACGAGCCTGTCGTTCGCCTACCCGTTCGCGTCCCTCACGTACGTGCTCATCGTCGTCGTCGACCGGTTCGTCCTCTCGGAGGAGGTGCCGCCGCTCCGGTGGGCGGGCGTGCTCCTCATCATCGCGGGGATCCTCGCGGTCGCGCGCACCTCGACGGACGGATGACGACGCCCGACCTCTCGGTCTGCATCGTGAACTACCGCACCGGGGCGTACCTCGGTCGGTGCCTCGACGCCCTCGAGCGGCACCGCGGTCCGCTCGCGGTCGAGACGATCGTCGTCGACAACGCCTCGGACGACGGGAGCCAGGAGGCCGCGCGCGGTCGCGACGGCACGATCCTCGTCGAGAACCCGTCGAACGTCTTCCTGTCGCCCGCGTGGAACCAGGCGGCCCGCCTCGCGCGCGCCCCCTGGCTGCTGTTCCTGAACCCGGACACGGAGCTCCTCCACGGCACGCTCGCGGAGTACGTCGCCCTCGGGCAGGCATCGCCGTCCGCCGGCATCCTCGGCCCGATGCTCCGCGCCGGTGACGGCACCGTGTACCCGACGGGGCGAGCGTTCCCGCGGATCCGCGACGCCGTCGGCCACGCGCTCCTCGGCACGGTCCGACCGTCGAACCGGTTCACGGCGCGGTACCACCTCGGGGGATGGGACCGTCGTACGGCCCGCACCGTCGACTGGGTCTCCGGCGCCTGCATGCTCATGCCGCGGGCCGCCTACGACGCCGTCGGGGGCTTCGACGAGGGCTTCCTCCTCTACGGGGAGGAGCTCGACGTCGCGACCCGCCTCCGCGCGGCGGGATGGGTCGTCCGTTTCGAGCCCTCGATCGAGGTCCTCCACGTCGGCGGCGTCTCGACGGGGCGCTCACGCCGGATGCTCCGGATGCACGCGGCGAGCATCTACCGGTACTACCGCCTCCACCGAGCGACCGGGTGGCGCCGCGCGACGCTCCCGCTCGCCTGGGCGTTCCTGCGGCTGCGCGCCGAGCTCGAGGGGTTCCGCTCGTGAAGGCCGTCGTCCTCGTCGGCGGCGCGGGGACGCGCCTGCGTCCGCTCACCGAGACGATCCCGAAACCGCTCGTGCCGATCCTCGGTCGCCCGCAGCTCGACCGGGTGCTCGACCACCTCGAGCGGCACGGGGTCACGGACGTCGTCTTGTCCTCGCCGTACCTCGAGTCGACGTTCCACGCGTTCCTCGACGGGCGCCACGGGCACCCGCGCGTCCGGTGGATCACCGAGGAGCAGCCGCTCGGCACCGGCGGCGCGATCGTCCACGCGCTCGCGGCGCTCGGGGACGACGAGCCCTTCCTCGCGCTGAACGGCGACATCCTCACCGACCTCGACCTCACCGCGATGGTGGCCTTCCACCGGGCACGCGGAGCGGCGGCGACGATCGCGCTCACGACCGTCGTCGACGCCCGTCCGTTCGGGCTCGTCCCGACCGAGGCCGACGGGCGCGTCGTCGAGTTCCGCGAGAAGCCGACCGAGGCGATCCCCGGCGACGTGAACGCGGGGACGTACGTCCTCGATCCGACCGCGCTCCGCGACTGGCCGGTCGGCGAGCCCCGCTCGATCGAGCGCGACATCTTCCCGTCGCTCATCGCGACGGGACGACCCGTGTACGGATTCCGCTCCGACGCGTACTGGCTCGACCTCGGGACCCCCGCGCAGTACCTCCGCGCGCACGCGGACATCCTCGACGGTCGGGTCGCGAGCATCCCCGCGCCGGCCGGCCCCGCGGTCGCGACCGGCGCCGTCGTCGACCCGTCGTCGCGGATCGGTCACGGCGCCGTGGTGGGGGCGGACGCGCGCGTCGGCCCCCGGGCAGAGGTCGAGGGGAGCGTCCTGCTCGAGGGGTGCTCGGTCGGGGCCGAGGCGGGCGGGCGCCGGGGGGGGGGGGGGGCGGGGGCGGCGGGGGGGGGGGGGGGGGGGC
>JBJTIF010000015.1:0-12545 GCA_046094825.1 Actinomycetota bacterium | reverse complement strand
ATCGACGAGCTCCACTGCGCCTACACGGACTTCCGCTCGGCGTTCACGCTCCGCGCGACGGTGAAGCGGTTCCTCCCGATCGCGCCCGAGGAGGTCGCCGGTCTCGCGGATCCCCTTCAGAAGGTCGGGGTTCCGGCCGTCGATGAAGGCGAGGAGGTCGGCGACGAAGCGCTTCGCGTCCTCGACCGGGAAGCGGTCGAGGTAGCCGCCGGTGACCGCGTAGATCGAGACGACCTGGCGCTCGACCGGCTGCGGGTCGTACTGGGGCTGCTTCAGGATCTCGACGACGCGGGCCCCGCGCGCGAGCTGCTGCTGCGAGGCCTTGTCGAGCTCGGAGCCGAACTGCGCGAACGCCTCGAGCGCGCGGAACTGCGCGAGGTCGAGGCGCAGGCGCCCCGCGACCTTCTTCATCGCCTTGATCTGCGCCGACCCGCCGACGCGGGAGACGGAGACACCGACGTTGATCGCGGGACGGACGCCGGAGAAGAACAGCTCCGACTCGAGGAAGATCTGGCCGTCGGTGATCGAGATGACGTTCGTCGGGATGTACGCCGAGATGTCGCCACCCTTCGTCTCGATGATCGGGAGCGCCGTCATCGAGCCGCCCCCGAGCTCCGCGGAGAGCTTCGCCGCGCGCTCGAGGAGGCGCGAGTGGAGGTAGAAGACGTCGCCCGGGTACGCCTCGCGACCCGGCGGGCGGCGCAGCAGGAGCGAGATCTCGCGGTAGGCGACGGCCTGCTTCGAGAGGTCGTCGTACACGATGAGGACAGCGTCCCCGTCGTACATCCAGTGCGAGCCGAGCGCGGCGCCCGCGTAGGGCGCGATGTACTGGAACGGCGCGGGATCGGAGGCGGGCGCGTTCACGACGACCGTGTAGTCGAGGGCTCCGTTCTCCCGGAGCGTCTCGACGACCTCGGCGACCGTCGACGCCTTCTGGCCGACGGCGACGTAGATGCACTTCACGGCCTGCGGGGTGCCCCAGTACTGCTTCTGGGCGATGATCGCGTCGATCGCGACGGCGGTCTTGCCCGTCTGCCGGTCGCCGATGATGAGCTGGCGCTGCCCGCGCCCGATGGCCGTCATCGCGTCGATCGCGGTGATGCCCGTGTAGAGGGGCTCCTTCACCGGCTGGCGCGACACGACGTTCGGCGCCTGGACCTCGAGGTTGCGGCTGCCCTCGGAGGCGATCGCGCCGCGACCGTCGAGCGGACGCCCGAGGGCGTCGACAACCCGACCGAGGAACGCGTCGCCGACCGGGATCGAGAGGATCCGGCCCGTCTGCTTCACGAGGTCGCCCTCCTCGATACGGGAGGCGTCCCCGAGCACGATGCACCCGATCTCATCCTCGTCGAGGTTGAAGGCCACGCCGAGGATGCCGCCCGAGAACTCGAGCAGTTCGTTCGCCATCGCACGGGGAAGGCCGGCGACGCGGGCGATGCCGTCGCCGGTCTCGATGACCCGCCCGACCTCCCCGCGCTCGACCTTCGGCTTGTACGTGGTGACGTTCTTGCGGATCGCCTCGGCGATCGCCTTCGGATCGAACCCTTCGGTCACGGCCACGTCGTCCTCCGCCCTTCCTCTACCGACCCGATACCCGGTCGCGGACCTCCTGGAGGCGCGCCCGCACGCTGCTGTCGAACACCTGATCGCCCACCTTCGCGACGACGCCGCCGAGCACCGTGGGGTCGACGACCACCCGGACCTCGACGGCGCGGCCGGTCGCCTTGCCGAGCGCCGCGGCGAGCCGCGACTGCTGCTTCGCGTCGAGCGGCACGGCGCTGCGCACCTCCGCGAGGACCTCGTCGCGGCTCGCCGCGGCGACCTCGACGAACCGCTCGAGGATCGCCGGCAGCTCGCGCGCGCGGCCCTGCTCGAGGACGAACCCGAGGAGCGGGCCGGCCTTCGCCGCCGCGCGGGCCCCGAGGAGGTCATCGAGGAGCCGGCGCTTGTTCGCGACCGGCAGCCCGGAGTCGCCCAGGGCGTCCCGGACCTTCGTCTCCGTCGCGAGCGCCTTCGCGAGCGCGAAGAACTGCTCCTCGAGACGCGCCGTGTCGCCCTCCGCCCGAGCGGCGGAGAAGAGCGCCTCGGCGTACCCCTGGATCAGTTCCTCGCGCTTCGTCACCGCTTCGCCTTCCCGACCTCGTCGATGAACGCGTCGATGAGCTTCGCGTGCCGGCCCTTGTCGAGGCTCTCGCCGACGACCCGCCCGGCGATCTCCACGGCGAGGTCGCCCACCTGGCCGCGGAGCTCCTGGAAGGCGCGGTCGCGCTCGGCGCGGATCTCGTCCTGCGCGCGAGCGACCGTCTCCGACGCCTCGCGGTTCGCGCGGTCCTGGATCTCGCGGCGGAGCTGCTCCCCCGCCTTCCGCGCGTCCTCGATGATGCGGTTCGCCTCCTCGCGGGCACCCGCGAGCTGCTTCTGGTACGCGGAGAGCTCCGACTGGGCCTCGCGCCGAACCTGCTCGGCGCGCTCGAGCTCGCCCTGGATCTTGTCCGTCCGCCCCGCGAGCATCGCGTTGAGCGGCGGGAACGCGAACTTCGCGATCACGCCGAACACGACGAAGAACACGATCGCGCCGACGATGAGCTCGACGGGCTCCGGCAGGATCGGGTTCGGGGCGGCTTCCTCGGTCGCCGCGATGATGAACTGGATCATCGACGACTCCCCTACGAGATGATGAACGCGAGGACGAATCCGAAGAGCGCGAGCGCTTCGGTGAACGCGATCCCGAGGAACATGGTCGTGCGCACCATGCCTGCCGCTTCCGGCTGCCGGGCCATGGCCTCGACCGACTTCCCGACGAGGAACCCGATGCCGATCCCGGGGCCGATGGCGCCGAGACCGAACACGAGGCCCTTGCCGATCGCGGTGACGCTGCCCTCGATCTCGGCGAGGAGTCCGATCAACTGTGGCATCTCTCTACCCCTTCCTTGGTGGTCCTGGACCTAGTGTTCCTGATGGATCGCGCCACCGATGTAGACGGCGGCGAGGATCGTGAAGATGTACGCCTGGAGCACCGCGACGAGGAGCTCGAAGCCGACGAGACCGAGCGAGAGCGCGAACGTGGGGATCGCGACCGGGATCGTGCTCGGCTGGAGCGCGAAGTACGCCGTTCCGGTGAAGAAGAGCGTGAGGATGAGGTGGCCGGCGATCATGTTCGCGGCCAACCGGACCGAGAGCGTGAGCGGTCGGACGAGGAACGTCGAGACGAACTCGATGGGCACGAGCAGGATGTGGAGCGCCTTCGGCACCCCGGGGAGGACGACCGCGTCCTTGAAGTAGCGCAGGCCGTGCGCGCGCACCCCCATCACGTTGAAGATGACGTAGACGAGGATCGCGAGGAAGGCCGGGATCGCCATCCGGGACGTCGTCGGGAAGTTCACCCCGGGCAGGATCCCGAAGAGGTTGTTCACGAGGATGAACGAGAAGAGCGCCGTGAACAGCGGAACCCACGGCAGGCCCGAGGGGCCCATGACCTGGAGCACGATCTCGTTGCGGACGAAATCCACGACCATCTCGAGGACGTTCTGCACGCCGCGCGGGACGAGCTTCGGCTTGCGGAACGCCACGAGGAACAGCGTGATGACGATGAGCCCCGCGAGGACGATGAGGAACGACACGCGGTTGAAGCACATGTCGCCCTCCCCGATGAGGCAGGGCGTCACGAAGATCTCGGTTCCGGGGGGCTTGAACGGGGCGGGAGGACCCTCGAAGCCGAGGATCGCGCCGAGGACCCCCGTCGCCGCGCCGAGGGCCGCGATCATCGGGTGGCCTCCGCGGAGCGCAGCGCCTCAGCGGCACGCACCATCACGGGGTCGGCGGGCACCTGGAGCGTGCCGCCCAGGCCCCGCGCCACGAGGCGCGCCTCGAACCCGAGCAGCAGGAGCGTCCCCGGCACGACGGTGAGCCCGAACGCCGTCGGCGAGAACCACGCGGTGCCCGACAGGACGAACAGGAGCGCGACGATCGCACCGAGGCGCACGACGACGCCGCCGAGCGCGACCGCGTGGACCGCGGTCACGGAGACGCCCGCCGCCCAGGCGAGCGAGAAGCCGTTCAGCGCGAAGTTCACGAGGCCGACGACGACCCCGAGCGCGGCGGAGAGGGCGGCGTCGGCACCGCCGAGCGCCCACGCGATCGACGCGGCCACCGGGACGGCGAGGGCACCGGGCGGGAGAGCCCGCCGCACGAGTTCGAGTTCAGGACGCGTCGTCTCGGCCATGTCTCCGGTACACCAGGTAGATGGAGGCTCCCATCCCCACGAGCAGACCCACCGGCAGGAACAACCACCGGAGGTCGAGCCAGCGGTCGATCAGGAAGCCGACTCCTCCCCACGTGAGCATCCCCGACACGAGCGTCCCGGTGATCCCCCACGCGGTCCCCATGCCGCTCCACCCGCCATCGCCGGAGACCGTCATGGGACGCCGGAGTATAGGCACGGCGCGCAGAACGCGTCAAAACGGACGGAGCGCGTTTCCGCAGGTCAGAGGGCCCGTCGGATGCCGCTTGTGAACGGCTTCACGAACCCGCGCGGTCGCGGCGCCGCTGGACGAGGACGTTCACGACCGCGGTGAGCGCGCCCGCGCCGAACAGGAGCGTCCCGATGACGTTCACCTGCGGGGGCAGGCCGATCCGGGTCGCCCCGTAGACCCAGATCGGGAACGTCTCGGTCGCGCCCGAGACGAAGTTCGTGATCACGAAGTCGTCGAGCGACAGCACGAACGCGAGGAGGAACCCGGCGAGGATCGCCGGTGCGATGAGCGGGAGCGTCACCCGGAAGAACGCGACGACCGGGCTCGCGAAGAGGTCCTGCGCGGCGTCCTCGAGCGAGCGATCGAGCCCCGCGACCCGCGCGCGCACGGTGACCGCGACGAACGGGATCGCGAAGCCGACGTGGGACAGGAGGATCGTCGGCAGCCCGATCGGGATCGCGCGGAGCTGGATGAACATCGCGAGGAGCGAGGACCCGAGGACGATCTCCGGCACGGAGATCGCGAGGAAGATGAGGAAGTTCACCGGCGCCTTCCCCGAGAAGCGGTACCGCCCGAGCGCGAGGCCGAGGAGCGTGCCGATGGCGGTCGCGACGAGCGCCGCGAGCGGCGCCACGATGAGCGAGGTCCGCACCGCGTCGGGGAGCCCCGCAGCGCCGAGCGGATCGCGCCAGGCGTCGAGGGTGAAGCCCCAGAAGCGCGGCGTGTTCCGCTCGCCGGGGATGTCGTTGAAGCCGTAGAGGATCATCACGAGCACGGGGCTCGAGAGGTAGAGGATCATCGCCGCCGTGTAGGCCGGCAGGATGAACCGCGTCCAGCGCCCGGTCGGCGCGTTGCGGGGCGGGAGGTCGCTCCCCCGCGCTTCGAGGACCGCGCTCACGCGGTCGCCCCCGCGGTGATCGTCTCGTCCTCGGTGCCGAGGACGCGCGCGTAGAGGGTCGCGAGGACGAGCATCGCGAGCATGAGGACGACGGAGAGCGCCGCCGCCTCCGGGTAGTTGAGCTCCTCGAGGAACTTCTGCTGGATGATGTTGCCGATCATCGTCGTGCCGGGACCACCGAGCACCGCGGCGTTCACGTAGTCGCCGGTGGCCGGCACGAAGGTGAGGAGGATCGCCGCGAACACCCCGGGGATCGACAGCGGGAACACGACGTGGCGGAAGGCCTCCCACCGAGACGCGTAGAGGTCGCGGGCGGCCTCGACGAGCCGCCAGTCGATGCGTTCGAGCGCGACGTAGAGCGGGAGGGCGGTGAACGGGAGGTAGTTGTAGACCATGCCCGCGATGACCGCGAACGGCGTCGCGAGGACCCGGAAGCCGTCCGGCAGGAGCCCGAGGTCCTTCAACGGCCCGAAGAGGAGGCCGTTGTCGCCGAGCAGGAACTTCCACTGGATCGTCCGGATCACGAACGAGACGAAGAACGGGAGCAGGATCGCGAGGAGGATCGAGGCCTTCCAGCGGCCGCCGTAGAACGCGATCCAGTACGTCATCGGGTACGCGAGGACGAGCGCCGAGGCAGTGACGAGGACCGCGTAGAGGACGGAGCGCAGGAGCTGGGGCTCGTAGCGGGCGAGCTGCTCCGTGTAGTTCGCGAAGTCCCACGTGAACCGGTAGCCGCCGGAGAAGGCGCCGCCGCTCTCGAGCGACGTGTAGAGCAGGAGGCCGAGCGGCAGGACGAGGAGGAAGCCGAGCACGAGCCCGCTCGGGGCGAGGAGCCCGTAGGGTGCGAGCCGTCGGCGGAACCCGAGACCCCCGCGCCGGCCGCCCGCGGCCGGCGCCCCCACCGCCTCGCTCACCGGCGTCCCCGCATCAGGCCTGCGAGATCGGGAGGAAGATGCGGTCCCACTCCTCCGCCGCCTCGTCGGACTCGATCTGGTAGCGGTACGACGTCCGGGCGAGCAGCGAGGCGTCGGGGAACGCGTACGGGTTCGTCGCCGTCGACTCGAGCTTCGCCGCGAACTTCTCCTCCCCCGCGGCTCGCGCCTCGTCGACGTGGACGAGGATGCGCTCCTTCACGCCGTTCACCGGGGAGAGGTAGAGCACCCACTCGGTGATGAGCTGGGCGATCTCCGGTCGGTACACCCAGTCCATGACCTGGAGCGCCCCCGCGGGGTTCGCGGCGCCCGCCGGGACCATCATGTTGTCTGCCCACAGGAGCGCGCCGCCCTCGGGGAACACGAAGTCGAGGTTCTCGTAGCCCGCCCAGAGCTTGTAGTAGAGGATGTCGCCGGACCAGGCCATCGTCGCCGCGACGTTGCCGGCGGTGAAGTCGTCCACGTACCCCTGGTCGTAGTACTTGCGGACGACGCCGGACTCGCGCTGCATCATGAGCCACGCCGCAGCCTCCCGCCACTCGTCGGGCCCCGACCGCTCGGGATCGATCCCGAGGTTGATCATCACGACGTCGGCCATCTCCGCGGTGATCATCCCGACGCTGTTCGTCCCCACCTTCGCGGGGTTCGCGAAGTCGTCGAGCGTCGTGAGTTCGCCGTTCACGAGGTCGCGGTTCACCGCGAAGCCCGTGAGGCCGGACTGCCATGGCATCGAGTAGCGGTTCTGCGGGTCGTAGTAGGGATCGCGCGCGTAGTCCGCCGCGTTCGCGTTGAAGTTCGGGGTCCGCTCGTGGTCGAGCGGGAGCACCCACCCGTTGCGCGTGAGGAGGGTGAACTGCCGACCCTCGGTGATGACGATGATGTCCCAGCCGGTCGGATCGCCGGCCGCGAGCTGCGGTTGGATCTTCCCGTAGAACTCCTGGTTGCTCTGGATCACGGCCTCGTAGTTCACCGTGATGCCGGTCTGCGCCGTGAAGGCCTCGAGCGACGGGTGCCGGACCTCCCCGTTCACCTTCTCCTGGTCGATGTAGAGCGGCCAGTTCGCGAAGTTCACGGTCGGGCCGGCCTCGCCCCCGAAGAGCGCCGCGGGGTCGAGATCGCTCCCGCCCCCCGGGGTCGCCGCGCCGCCGCCGCACGCCGCGAGGAACGACGCGAGGCTGAACGCCGCGACGCCCGTCCCCGCACCGCGGAGCACGGCGCGCCGCGTGAGCCGGGCGCGCAGCGCCCGACGGATCGCGTCTTCTCCGATGTGGTCCGTCATACGCCGTCCGCCTCCCCCTCCGCGAGTCCCTGCGGCACGACCGCGAACGTGTGGTCACGCTGCCAGGACAACCGCACCGACTCGCCCGGCGTCGGCACCGGCGCCGCGCCGAGGTTCTGCACCCACACCATGAGGTCGGCACCGCCCGGTCCCTCGACCGCGTACTGGTGCCCGACCCCGACGTACGTCGCCATCGTGAGGAGCCCGGGGATGCTGTTCCAGCCCGCGGGCGCGGCGTCGGCCGCCGGGCCGATCGTCACCTTCTCGGGACGGACCCCGACGCGGACCTTCGTGCCGACCGCGAAGGACGCGCGCGCGACCGGCAGGCGGACGACGTCTCCGCCGCTCAGCCGCACGACCGTCGTGTCGCCCTCGGGCTGCTGGACCTCGCCGTCGAGGAGGTTCGACGCACCGAGGAAGCCGGCGACGAACTCCGTCGCCGGCGACTCGTAGACGTCCTCAGGCGCGCCGATCTGCTCGATCCTGCCGTGGCGCATGACCGCGAGGCGATCGGACATCGTCATCGCCTCCTCCTGGTCGTGCGTGACGTAGACGAACGTGATCCCGACCTCGGCCTGGATCCGCTTCAGTTCGAGCTGCATCTGCTTGCGGAGCTTCAGGTCGAGCGCCCCGAGGGGCTCGTCGAGGAGGAGGACCTTCGGGCGGTTCACGAGCGCGCGCGCGAGCGCGACGCGCTGCTGCTGGCCGCCGGACATCTGCGTGATGCGTCGGGGGCCGAACCCCTCGAGGTCGACGAGCCGCAGGGCCTCTGTGACGCGGGAGGCGATCTCGGCGCTCGCGACCTTCTTCCGGCGGAGGCCGAAGGCGACGTTGTCGGCGACGTCGAGGTGCGGGAAGAGCGCGTACGACTGGAAGACGGTGTTCACGTCCCGCCGGTACGGCGGGAGGTCGGTCACGGGTTGACCGCCGAGGGAGATCGTGCCGCGGGTCGGCTCCTCGAACCCGCCGATCATCCGCAGGGTCGTCGTCTTCCCGCAGCCCGACGGCCCGAGGAGGCTGAAGAACTCCCCGGCCGGGATGTCGAGGGACAGGTCGTCGACGGCGAGCGTGCCGTCGAACTCCTTCGTGACCCGGTCGAGCCGGACGTCGTCCTCACCCACCGTGGCTTCTTCCCCCCGCTCCGTTCGCCCGGGCCACGCGCATTATGCCCGTCCGCCGCGGCGGCGGCGAGCGGGTCCCCGTGCATCGGTTTCGGGTTCGGGGGCGCGACCGAGCCTGCGCAGCGCCATGCCCGAGAGCGCCTCGAGGACGACGCGGTGGCCGAGGAGCGCGGTCACCTCGGAGTGGTCGAACGGCGGCGACACCTCGACGACCTCCATGCCGGCGAGGGGGAGCTCGGTCGCGATACGGCGCACCGCACGCAGGAGCTCGCGGGCGTCGAGGCCCCCGGGCTCCGGCACCCCGGTGCCGGGCGCGACCGCGGGGTCGCAGACGTCGATGTCCACCGACAGGAAGACGTGCGGGACGTCGACGAGGTCGGCGAGGACGTCATCGACGACCGGCCCGATCCCCCGCTCGACGATCTCGTCCATCAAGTACCAGCGGAACCCCTGGTCGCGGGCCCACGCGAACTCGGCGGGGTCCGGCCAGTACCCGCGGAGCCCCACCTGGACGATGTCGGACCCGCGGACCGACCCCTCCTCGACGAGGCGCCGCAGAGGCGTGCCGTGCGAGTGGCGCACGCCGTAGATCTCGTCGGCGTCGTCCGCGTGCGCGTCGAAGTGGATCAGGGCGACGCGCTCCCCCGGATGCCCGTCGGCCACCGCGCCGACGTCGGGGTGCGCGATCGAGTGATCGCCGCCGAGCACGATCGGGACCGCGCCGGCAGCGACGACTCCCGCTACCGTGGCCCGGATCGCGGCGTGGTTGCGCACCGCGTCGGCGGGCCCGACGGGTGCGTCGCCGTGATCGACGACGCGCAGGACCTCGAAGGGATCGAGGCCGACGTCCATGTTGTACGCGGACGTCGGCCGGTTCGCGTTCGGATCGACGAGGCGGATCGCGCGGGGCCCGAAGCGCGCGCCGGGTCGGTGCGACACCGCCTCGTCGACCGGGGCGCCGACGATCGCGACGTCGACGCCCGCGAGCTCGGCGACGTCGAGGACGAGCGGGAGTTTCGAGAACGTGCCGCCACCCGCGTACGACGGCTCCCCTGGACGACCGACCTCCATCAGGACCCCTCCGTCACCCGCGGGACGCCGCGGAGCAGCCACCACGGTACGACGACGCCGATGACGGCCGCTGCCGCGACGACGACCCCGACCATCCGCCACCCCTCGAGGAACGCGACGGCGAGCGCGCACCCGGAGATGAGGCCGCTCCACAGGTAGAGGATGAACACAGCCCGCCGGTGCGTGTGACCGAGGTCGAGGAGCCGGTGGTGGATGTGCTCCTTGTCGGCGTGCGCGAGGCCGCGCCCCTTGCGGACCCGGCGGATGATCGCGAGGACGACGTCGGCGAGCGGGACGAACAGGACGAAGAGCGGGAGCGCGATCGGGATCGCGATCGCGGCGAGGTCGCCGCCCGCGGGTGGGTACGGGTTGCGGCCCACCCCGGAGATCGTCGCGACCCCGAGCAGCAGGCCGAGGAGCATCGAGCCGACGTCCCCCATGAAGATGCGAGCGGGGTGGAAGTTCCACGGGAGGAAGCCGATCGCCGCGCCGCCGACGACCGCCGACAGGAGCGCGGCCGACGACGGGGCGGGGTCGCCGCCCGCCGAGCGCATGTAGAGGAAGAAGGCGAGCGCGCCGATCGTCGCGATGCCCGCGGCGAGGCCGTCGAGGCCGTCGATGAGGTTCAGGGCGTTCACCATGACGACGATCCAGAGCACGGTGAGCGGGATCGCGAGGGTCGGATCGAGCGACACGATGCCCTGACCGGGCACGTAGAAGAAGAGGAGCTGGACGCCGAGGAGTACCGCGACACCCGCGCAGAAGATCTGCCCGACGAGCTTCGTGAGCGGCGTCACCCCCTTCGCGTCGTCGACGAGGCCGAGGACGACGATCGCGGCGCCGGCGGCGAGCGCCGCGCGGACATCGCTCCCGCCGTCCGCCGTGAGCCCTCGGAGGAACGGCAGTTGGCTCGAGACGGCGACGCCCCCGAGGACACCGGCGAGGATCGCGAGGCCGCCCGCGGTCGGGGTGGGGTTCGGGTGCACCTTGCGGTCGGAGGGTCGGTCGATCCACCCGAGCCGCAGGGAGACGCGGCGCACGAGGGGGGTCGTCACGAGCGTGACGACGAGGCTCGTGAGGAAGACGAGGAGGTAGGACACGTCGGGCGCATCCTACCGGCGGGGTGCCGCGCGGGGCGCGTCAGGGGTAGACGGGGAACCGCGCGGTGAGCGCGGCGACGCGGTCGCGACAGGACGCGAGGACGTGCTCGTCCCGCGGGGCCCGGAGGGCACCGGCGAGGATCGCGGCGATCTCACGCATCTCGGGCTCGTCCATCCCGGCGGTCGCGGGAGCCGGCGTCCCGACCCGGATCCCCGAGGGGTCGAGCGGGGGCCGGGGGTCGAACGGGATCCCGTTCTTGTTGAGCGTCACGCCGATCGTGTCGGCGAGCCGCTCGGCCTCTGCTCCGGTGATCCCGAAGGCCGAGAGGTCGACGAGGGCGAGGTGGGAGTCCGTGCCCCCGGAGACGATCCGCAGCCCCTCCTCCGCGAGCCCGGCGGCGAGCGCCCGCGCCGTGCGGACGACCCGCGCGCTGTAGTCGCGGAACTCCGGACGGGCCGCCTCGCGCATCGCGACCGCCTTCGCGGCGATCACGTTCTCGATCGGACCGCCCTGGAGCATCGGGAACACGGCTCGGTCGATCGCGTCCGCGTGCTCGGCGCGGCAGACGATCGCACCCCCGCGGGGACCGCGGAGCGTCTTGTGGGTCGTGAACGTGACGACGTCGGCGTGCGGGACGGGGTTCGGGTACGCACCGCCCGCGGAGAGCCCGATGAAGTGCGAGGCGTCGACCCACAGGATCGCCCCCACCTCGTCGGCGATCGCGCGGAACGCCGCGAAGTCGATCGTCCGCGGGTACGCGGTGTAGCCCGCGAGGAGGATCCGCGGTCGGTGCTCGATCGCGAGATCGCGGACGTGGTCCATGTCGAGGCGCTCGGTCTCCCGCGCGACCTCGTACGGGAGGAACCGGAACCACCTGCCCGAGACGTTCACCGGCGACCCATGCGTGAGGTGACCACCGTGGGTGAGCCGCAGCCCGAGCACCTTCGCGTCGTCATCACGCGGGTCGAGGAACGCCCCCATGACCGCGAGGTTCGCCTGTGCGCCCGCGTGCGGCTGCACGTTCGCGTGCTCCGCACCGAGGAGCGCCTTCGTGCGGTCGATCGCGAGCTGCTCGACGACGTCCGCGTTCACGCACCCGCCGTAGTACCGACGCCCGGGGTAGCCCTCGGCGTACTTGTTGTTCAAGGTCGAGGCCATCGCGGCGAGCACCGCGGGGCTCGTGTAGTTCTCCGACGCGATGAGCCGGAGCGTGGTGGGGGGGGGGGGGCGCCCGCCCGCGGCGGGCGCGCCTTCGCGACGAAGAGTCGCTCCGTCGCGTCGGCGTCGTCCGGTCGGGCCAGGGGGAGCAGATCGCCGCGAACAAGGTTCGCGGCGCGCGGGCGGCGCTCTGCAACGACCTCTACACGGCGCGGATGGCGCGCGAGCACAACGACGCGAACGTCCTCGCGATGGGTGGGCGCATCGTCGCCCCGGCGCTCGCCCGCGAGATCGTCACGGTGTACCTCGACACGCCGTTCCTCGGCGGACGGCACGCGCGCCGCGTCGCGCAGCTCGGCGACCTCGAGGACGGCGTCCTGTGAGGGACTTCGTCGCGGACTGGGACCTCCTCGCCCGCGAGGACCCCGAGATCGCCGGGGGGGGGCCGGGCGGCGGAGGGCGCCCGGCCCCCCCCCACCCCCCCGAGACCGCGGGGGGCAAAAACAGCCCCCC
>JBJTIF010000014.1:0-7030 GCA_046094825.1 Actinomycetota bacterium | reverse complement strand
CCGTCGCGGGGGGGCGGGTGTTGGTGCCCCTCCCCGCCCCCGCCCCCGCCGTCGGCGATCGCCCGGTACGTCGCGGCATCCGCGACGACGACGGGGATCGTCGCGCCGTAGAGCTCGCCCGCGACGATCGCCGCGAGCGCGAGGATCGGATCGGGTTCGGCGAGGACGATCGCCGCGGGTCCCGTCCCGAGCCGTATCGTCTCGGCGAGGACCGCGGACGAGGAGGACGACCCTCGCCCCGAGGGCAGCACGAGGATGCATCCCGTCACGACCGCGTCGAGCTGCGGGTGGTGGACGTCGGTGATCCGACCGGTCGCGGTCTCGATCCCCCCCCAGAACGAGAGCGGCGCGTCGAGGACGAGCGCGGTGCCGACGGCACGGCCCGGGGCGAGCGTCCGCGCGTCAGCCACCGAGCCACCCCCCCTCATCGCGGACGACGAGTCCTGCCGCGGCGGAGGCGACGCACTCCGCGAGCGACCCGAACGCGACCTCGACCCCGAGGTTCGCGGGCGCGTACCAGGCCCACTTCCCGGAGTTCGTCATGACCGCGCCCTCGACGGGTTCGCGGAGGATCGGCGTGACGTACGTGCACGTGTCCGTCACGACGGTGATGCCGGCGGCCGCGAGGGCGGGCTCCCAGCCGGCCTCGCGGACGCGGGCGAGGACGTCACGACCCGTCGACACGTAGAAGGGCACGGCGAACGGTCGCTCCGGCAGGAGCGGCACGAGCTCCGCGAACTCCGCGAGGGAGAAGTGCGGCGTCCCGACGCTCACGGCCGCGAGCCGATCGCCGCGCGTCGTCGAGAGCGTCCGGCGGGCGGCGCGCAGGCGCGTCGCGTCGACGACGACCTCGGGGAGGTTCGGTCCGGCCGCGACGGCGTCGAGGCTCGGCGCCTCGGGGGTCCGCCCGACGACGTGGAAGAGGGCGACCGAGCCCGATGAGGCGGCCGCGGCGGCGATCGCCTTCAGCGTGTCCTCGGGGAGGTCGCCCGGCAGGCCCGTGATCGCCGCGATGCGGGTGCCGGCGGTCTCGCCGAGCACGATGCCGAGGGCCGCGCCGACGAGCGGGTCGCGGAGCGCCGCGTCCCCGACGCCCTCGACCCGCAGGACGAGGGTCGCGCGTCGTCCCGCGTCGGTGTGGAGGCCGGCGTCGGGGACGCGACCCGTGATCGCCGCCGCGATGTCGATGAAGTCCCCGTAGCGGTTCGTCCTCGCACCGAGGACGGAGTTCGCGAACGCGATCGCGTTCGATTCGGCCCAGGCGATCTGGTCCCCGAGCCCGGGGCGTCGGGGGAGCTGGTACGGGGCGCAGGTCCACGTCGGCTGGCACCCGAGCGCGACGTAGCGGTCCATGAGCTCACGCGCGAGCTCGCGCGTCTCGGCGTCGCCCCGGTAGAGGTCGGGGTGGAGGAGGTCGAGCGATCCGACGTTCAGGGTCGTGGGCACGCGGACCGTCGCGGCGCCCTCGGTGAGGCGCCGCACGAGGTCGAGGGTCGCGCGGCCGAGGTACAGGCAGCCGTCGATGTGCGCCGCGGAGACATCGAGGAGACGCGGCGCCCCCATCGCGCGCGCGAGTCGAACGACGATCCGCATCGCGAGCGCGGCCCCCTCGCCGGCCGCGCCGTCGAGGACCTCGCGGTCGGTCGCGGAGAGCGCGGGACCGCTCACCACGTGACCGGCGGGATGCCCTCGGGGTCGCCGTCCTCGACGCCGGGACCGTACGCCGCGAGGTCCTCGCCGTGGAGCCGATCGAGGTGCGTCGAGGACAGGACCGCGGTGAAGATCCGGCGGTCGAGGCGATCGCGGTCGATGACCGCCTCGGGGACGTAGGAGCCGAGGTTCTGCCCGTAGCGGTAGTCGGCGAGCGACGCCGCGACGTCGTCCTCCGTCACGCCGACCTCCGCGAGCGCACGCCGGTCGAGGTAGACCTCGGAGGGGGCGACGAGCTCGACGACGCCGAGGATCGACGGCCCGAAGGTCGCGGCGAGGTGCGCCTCGAGCTGGATCGGATCGAGCCGGACACCGCCCGCGAGGTTCACGGTCGGTGCCTGTCCGTGGTCGGCCGTCACGATGAGCACGGCCTCACCCGGCGCGAAGCGTTCCTCGAGGAGCCGCCGCAGGCGACCGAGCTGCCGGTCGACCTCCTCGATCGCGAAGCGCTCCCGGAGCGAGAGGTAGTTGTAGACGTGACCGGCGTAGTCCGGTGCCTTCACGTTGATGTAGAGGAGCGACGTCGCGTCGCCGGTACCGATCGGTTCGCTCTCGAACGCCATCTCGATGAGGTCGCCCTGGTGCTCGATGATCGGCGGCGTGCAGCAGTTCGCCTTCGCGCCGCGGAGCGTGTAGACGTCGTCGACGCCCGGGTCGACGTAGGCCGCGAGGAGCGCGTCGAAGGCGTCGTCGCCGGGCACCGCATCCGGCAGCCGGTAGCGCGTCGGGTGCTGCGGGATCCAGCCGCCGCCGCCCGCCTCGTCCCAGAGCACCGCGACGGGCGGGCGGCCGAGGGGCGACGTCCCTCCCCGTCCGATCATCCCGAGGTGCCAGATCTGGTAGCCGAGCTCGCCGATCCACGCGCGTCGATCGGTCGCCTCGCTCCACGCGTCCGCGATCGTCGGGACGCGGAGGAACGACGGGTCGGCGTCGCCCGCTTCACCCCAGGCCTTCCGCGGTCGGCCGTCGGAGCGCAGGTTGTGCCCGGTGATCCCGTGGGTCCGCGGGAACGCGCCGGTCCCGATCGTCGCGTGGGCGCACGCGGTGACGGCGGGGAACGACCCGACGATCGCATTGCGGTACGTCGCACCCTCGCGCATGAGGCGCTTGAGCTCGGGCCACGCGGTCGCGTCCCCGTCGCCGTCCCAGTGCTGCAGGACGTTCCACCCGCCCCCGTCGATCACGAACGTCACGATGACCTTCGGCCGGGTTGCCGGCTCGGGGATGCCCGGCAGGACGCGGCCGTCCGCCGCGACGAACGGCATGCCGAGCAACCGCGCGGTCGTCGGCGCGAGGTCCGCGAGCGTCACGCGGTCGACGCTGTCGAGGGCGGGGACGAGCCCCGGCGCGTGGACGACGATCGGGACGCGCTGGAGGTACATCCACACGGAGGCGTGGCTCGTTCGCGGGTCGTCCGGGACGAGCGCGCGCGACTCCTGGGGGTAGTTGCTGCTGTTCCACGGCGCGAGGACGAGTTGGAGGTCGCCGGAACGGCCGGGGAGGTGCTGGCGGACCACGAGTTCGAGGTTCTCGGCTCCGAGGGCCCGCGCCATCGCGTCGAGCGTGGGAGCGGGGTCGGCGCGCAACGCCCGTCGGAGCGCGGCGCCGGCGCCGGAGGCGAGGACGACGCCGAGCGCGCCGAGCCCCGCGATCGCGGCGAGCGCGCGGCGGCGGCCCGGGTCCCGCGGTCCGCCGCCGGGACCCGACGCCTCGCCGCGCGCCGCGAGGACGCCGATCGCGAGGCCGAGGAGCCCGAGGATCGCCGCGCCGAGGATGCTCCGCGTCGCGGCGATCGCGAGCGCGAGGAGGACGGGGGCGGCGAGGAGGGCGGTCCGCGTGCGGGTGCTCACGGGGGGATTCTCGCAGGGCGGGCGCGACGCACCCCTCGGGCGCGCGTCGGTGGAGTGCGGCGCGTCAGGCGGTGCGGCGGGGGAGGTCGAGGAACGGCATCCCGACGACCGACGCCCCGACCCAGCTGCGTTCGCCTTCGACCGTCCACTCGACCTCGAGGCGCGTCCCGAGCGTGGTCGCGGTCTTCGGCACGGAGCCGAACCCGACGAGCTTCTTGATCGTCGGCCCCCACGCGAGGCTCGTCGCGAGGCCGATCCGCTCGCCGCCGCGGGCGACGGGGACCGCGGCGCGCTGCACCATCGCGGAGATGCCCGGCGGCAGGCCGTGCTTCGCGTAGGCCGCCTCGATGTCGGCCCAGTCGAGCTCGAGCCCGACGAGCCGCCGCGCCGGACCGCCCGACGCGCGCTCCGCGAGGAGGGCGCGTCGTCCGACGAACGACGCCTTGTCGAGGTCGACGAACCGCTCGAGACCGATCTCCGCGGGGGAGTAGCGCTGCTCCTCGCTGATCGCGTGGCGCGCGCCGACGAACTCGACGTCGGCGAGGATGAGTCCGGCCTCGACGCGCGCGACGTCGAGCGCGCGGATGCCGGCGGGTCGGACCCCGTGGGCCGTCCCCGCGGTCCAGACGGCGTCCCAGAGCGCGACCGCGTCGTCCGTCGCGACCCACAGCTCGTAGCCGAGGTCGCCGGTGTAGCCGGTGCGCGACACCCACGCGTCGAGGCCGCCGACGCGGATCGCGCGTGTGCGGAACGGACGGAGGTCGGCCAGGTCGACCCCGGTCGCGGCCTCGAGCACCGCGCGCGAGCGCGGCCCCTGGACGGCGAGGCCGGCGATGCGGTCGGAGACGTCGTCGATCGCGACGTCGAGGCCGGAGGCGTTCAGCTCGAGCCAGCGGAACGTGGCGTCCGCGGCGGTCCAGAACCACTCCTGCTCCCCGCGGCGTGCGACGGTCCCGTCGTCGAGGACGTGACCCTCCTCGTCGCACCAGGGCGTGTAGGCGACCTGCCCGACGGCCATGCGCGACGCGTCGCGCGTGATGACCCGGTCGACGAGGGCGGTCGCGTCGCGTCCGGTCACCCGGTACTTCCACAGCGGGGACACGTCGATGAGGGCGGCCTGTTCGCGGATCGCGTTGTACTCGATGTCGTGGAAGTCCGCGTACACCTGCGCGGCGAAGTACCCCGACCACTCGCCCCACGCCATCGCGTGGTTCAGGGCCGAGGTCCGGGGGTGGAACGCGGTGCCGACGCTCACGAGGCCTCCATCGCGCGCGCGCCGGGGGTGGCGCGTCCGTCCGCGGAGCGTACGGGAAGCGGCGCGGCGGCGCAGCCACGCCCTCCTGACTCGCCGTCAGGAGGGGGCCGCGGTGGTCCCGGTGGGCGGTCTAGCATGAGCGCGCGCGCGACCCGTCCGGGTCCGCCGCGCCGACGGGGAGCCGGCCGGAGGCCGGAAGGGGAGCGGATGGGCAAGCGCTACGACGCGGTCGTGATCGGCGGTGGCCACAACGGGCTCACGGCCGCCGCGTACCTCGCGCGCGCGGGCCGCTCGGTCCTCGTCCTCGAGCGCCGTCACGTCCTCGGCGGCGCGGCCGTCACCGAGGAGATCTTCCCCGGGTTCCGCTTCAGCGAGTTCTCCTACGTCGTCTCGCTCCTGCGTCCGGAGATCATCCGCGAGCTCGAGCTCCCGAAGCACGGCCTCGAGATCCTCCCGCTCGACGGCACGATCACCCCGCTCGACGACGACTACCTCTGGCGCCGCAACGATCACGGCGAGACGATCCGCGAGCTCCGCCGCTGGTCGATCCGCGACGCCGAGGCGTACGAGGAGTACGGCCAGCTCATGGCCGAGATGGCGCGCTTCATCAAGCCGATCCTCTCCGCGGTGCCGCCCGACGTCGGTCGCATCAACCCCTGGGAGTGGACCGAGGTCCTCGGGCTCGCGAAGACGTTCCGCGACCTCCCCGAGCGCCTCCAGTCGACGTTCGTGCAGCTCATGACGATGAGCGCGACGGAGTTCCTCGAGCAGTGGTTCGAGACCGACCCCCTCATCGCGACGATGTCCGCGTCGGGCATCATCGGGACGTTCCAGGGCGTGCGCTCGCCCGGGACGGCGTACGTCCTCCTCCACCACTACATGGGCGAGATCGACGGCGCCTTCCGCGCGTGGGGCATCCCCCGCGGCGGCACGGGCGCGATCTCCGAGTCGATCGGACGCGCGGCGGTCGCCGCCGGGGTCGAGATCCGGATGGAGGCGCCGGTCGCCCGCATCGCGGTCCGCAACGGCCGGGCGACCGGGGTCGTCCTCGAGTCCGGCGAGGAGATCGAGGCCGACACGGTCCTGTCGAGCGTCGACCCGAACCTCACGTTCCTCCGCTTCATGGACGAGGGGGACCTCGATGCGACGTTCCTCGAGGAGGTCCGCCGGTACCGCTACCGGGGATCCTCCGGGAAGGTGAACCTCGCCCTCGACGCGCTCCCCGAACTCGCGTGCAAGCCGGGGGTCGGGGAGTGGCTCCGCGGCGCCATCAGCTTCTCGCCGTCGATCGACTACATGGAGCGCGCGTACGACGACGCGAAGTACGGGCGATTCTCCCGCCGGCCCTACATCGACTGCATCATCCCGACCCTCGTCGATCCCTCGATGGCCCCCGCGGGCAAGCACACGATGTCGTGCTTCGTCCAGTACGCGCCGTACCACCTCGCGGACGGCGCGGTGTGGGACGACGCGATGCGCGACGCGTTCGGCGAGGCGGTCGTGTCGACGCTCGAGGAGCGCTTCCCGGACATCCGCTCGAAGATCCTCCACATGCAGGTGCTCTCGCCCGCCGACGTCGAGCGGATCACCGGCCTCACCGAGGGCAACATCTTCGCGGGCGAGCTCTCGCTCGAGCAGCTCTTCTTCAACCGGCCCGTCCCCGGATGGGCCCGGTACCAGACCCCGGTCCGCGGCCTGTGGATGTGCGGATCCGCGACGCACCCGGGCGGCGGCATCATGGGCGCGCCCGGGCGCATCGCCGCGATGGAGGTCCTCGGGACCGCCGCGCTCCGCGCGCGGGCGTCGAGGGGCCGCTCGTGACCCGCGCGTACGACGTCGTCGTGATCGGCGCGGGCCACAACGGGCTCGTCACCGCCGCCCTGCTCGCGAAGGCCGGACGGAAGGTCCTCGTCGTCGAGCGCCGCGACCGCGTCGGCGGACTCGTCGACACCGAGGAACTCGTCCCCGGCGTCCGCGTCCCCGGCCCGTTCCTCACCGTCGGTCGGTTCCGCACCGCGCTCGCCGAGCGGCTCGGGCTCGCGGGTCACGGCTTCCGTCCGGTCGTCCCCGGGGCGCGGGTCTTCGCGCCGCAGGCGGACGGATCGGCGATCACGATCTGGGCCGACCCCGCGCGCACCGCAGCCGAACTCGAGGCGCGGGGGGGGGCGGGGCGGGGGGCGGGGGGCGGGGGGGGGGCGCGCGGGGGCGGGGGGCG
>JBJTIF010000013.1:0-6990 GCA_046094825.1 Actinomycetota bacterium | reverse complement strand
CGCGGCGGGTCCCCCGCCCGCCCCGGGGCTGCCGCGGCTCGCCCCCGCGGCCCCGCCCGACGCCGCCGAGCGCGCGGCGGCGTGCGCCGCGCTGCCGCGCGCCCAACTCCGCCGCCAGCGCCTCGCGAACCTCGAGGCGGTCGAGCGGACGATCGACGCGGACCGGCTCACCGACGACGAGCTCGGGGCATGGGTCGGGGTCCTGAACGACGTGCGGCTCACGCTCGGTGTCCGGCTCGGCGTGACGGAGGAGACGACCCCGGCGGACTACCCCGACGAGGGCGAGCGGGCGACGTACGCGATGTACGGCTACCTCACGTGGCTCCAGGACGACCTCGTCGGCGCGCTCGCGGATGCGGTAGAAGGTTCCTGACATGGCGCTCCAGTACCACCTCAAGGTCGACGACGGGGACGTCGCGCCGTTCGTCCTGCTCCCCGGGGACCCCGGGCGGGTGCCGATCGTCGCGTCCTTCTGGGACGAGGCGCACGAGGTCGCCCGCAACCGCGAGTACGTGACCTACACGGGCACGTACAAGGGCGTGCCGATCTCGTGCACGTCGACCGGCATCGGGGCGCCCTCGACCGCGATCGCCGTCGAGGAACTCGCGCGCGTCGGCGCCAAGGGGTTCCTGCGGATCGGGACGTGCGGGACCTTCCGCCGCGACGTCGCGCTCGGCGACATCGGCATCTTCGACGCGGCCGAGCGCTTCGACGGCGCGTCGCGGCTCTACGCGCCGATCGAGTTCCCCGCCGCCGCGCACCACGAGGTCGTGGCCGCGGCGATCGAGGCGGCGAAGCGCACGGGGCTCCCCGCGCACGTCGGCACGACGCACTCGACCGACCTCTTCTACGTTCCGCGGGCCGGGTCGACCGTCGGCGGCGTCGTCCAGTCGAACTGGGCGCAGTGGTACGAGGACGTCGCGCGACGGGGCGTGCTCGCGGTCGAGATGGAGGCGAGCGTGATCTTCGTCCTCGCGCGGCAGTGGGGCCTGCGCGCCGGCGCGATCGCCGTCATCACCGACAGCATGGTCGAGGAGACGGCGTCCGACGGCGGCGACTGGGACCCGCAGGCCTCGTTCGTCTACGGGCCGGAGCAGATCGAACGCCTCGCCCGGATGGGTTCGGAGGTCGCCGTCGTGCTCGCGGAGCGCGACGCGGCCCCGTAGCGCGCCCCGCCCGATCCCCCGTCCGGGTCCCGAGGGAGCACGGACCCTCGGCACGGCACCCGGCCCGACGGCTCTGGAAGGATGTGCCCATGCCGACCGTCATCGAGGCCGAGGGGCTCACGAAGTTCTACGGC
This sequence comes from Actinomycetota bacterium, assembly GCA_046094825.1. Lineage (GTDB taxonomy): Bacteria > Actinomycetota > UBA4738 > UBA4738 > HRBIN12 > JBJTIF01. The sequence continues at coordinate 5,690 of JBJTIF010000013.1, read as the reverse complement.
GCGACCCGTGGGATCGAGGACCTGTCGTTCTCGGTGGGGGCGGGCGAGGTCTTCGGGTTCCTCGGACCGAACGGCGCGGGCAAGACGACGACGATCCGGCTCCTCCTCGACCTCCTGCGACCGACGCGGGGCCGGGTGCGCATCTTCGGGCTCGATCCGCACGACGACCTCGTCGCGGTGCACCGGCGGGTCGGCTACCTCCCCGGCGAACTCGCGCTCTACGAGCGGATGACCGGCGCGGCGTACCTCCGGATGATCGACGCCCTCCGCGACGAGCGGGACGGGCGAGCCGCGCGGCTCGCCGCGCAGCTCGACCTCGACCTCACGCGCCGCATCGCCGACCTCTCGCACGGCAACAAGCAGAAGCTCGGTCTCGTCCAGGCGTTCGCGTACGAGCCGGACCTCCTCGTCCTCGACGAGCCGACGCAGGGGCTCGATCCGCTCGTCCAGCAGGAGTTCTACGCGCTCGTCGCGGAGGCGAAGGCGCGCGGAGCGTCGATCCTCCTCAGCTCGCACATCATGCCGGAGGTCGAGCGGACGTGCGACCGCGTCGCGATCATCCGCGAGGGATCGCTCGCCGCGATCGAGGACGTCGGGTCGCTGAAGGCGCGGGCGGTGCGCGCGGTGGAGTTCCACTTCGCCTCGCCGGTCGAGGCCTCGGTGTTCGAGGGGCTCCCCGGCGTCCGTGACGTCCGCGTGCGCGGCGACGTCGTCACGCTCACCGTCGAGGGGACGATGGACGCGGTCGTGAAGGCCGCGGCGCGTTGCACCGTCGTCGGCGTCCACACCCGCGAGCCGAGCCTCGAGGACGTGTTCCTCGCGTTCTACGGAGGCGCGCGATGACGGCGCTCCTGCGCAAGGCGCTCCGCGAGCAGCGTCGGTCGGCGCTCGGCTGGGGCGTCGGATCCCTCGGGCTCGCCCTCCTCTACGCGGCGATCTTCCCGAGCATCGTCGAGAGCCAGTCGGCGCTCGATTCGTACATGCGGAGCCTGCCGGAGGCGTTCCGTGAGCTCTTCGGGACGGACTACTCCTCGCCGGCCGGCTACCTCCGCGCGGAGTTCTTCTCCGCGCTCGGGGTCCTCGTGTTCCTCCTCCTGTCGATCGGCGCCGGCGCGCGCGCGATCGGGGGCGAGGAGGAGGCCGGGACGCTCGAACTCCTCCTCGCGTTCCCGGTCCGTCGCCGCGCCGTGCTCCTCACGAAGCTCGCCGCGCTCGCCGCGTCGTCCGTCGCCGTGGCGTTCGTCCTGTGGGCGGGGCTCGCGATCGTCGGTCCGGTCTTCGATCTCGACGTCCCGCTCGGCGATCTCGCGGCGGGGATCGTCATGCTCTGGCTCCTCGGCCTCGCGTTCGGCGCCATCGCCCTCGCCGTCGGCGCGGCGACCGGTCGCCGCTCGACCGCGCTCGTCGTGACGAGCGTCCTCGCGGCGGCGTCGTACCTCGTGAACCTCTTCGGTCCGGTCGTCGACGCCCTCGGCCCCGGGCGGCCGCTGTCGCTGTTCCGGTGGTACCTCGACCCCGATCCGCTCACGACCGGACTCCACGCGGCCTCCGTGCTCGTCCTGCTCGCGGTCGCGGCCGGGGCGACGGTCCTCGGACTCCTCGCCTTCGAGCGCCGGGACGTCGGCTAGCGCCCCCGGGGACCGCGCGTGCGGTCCGGGCGACGGCGTAAGATGCGCGGATGCCGAAGCCGACCCGGCCCGCGAAGGCGCCGACGAAGGGCGCGCGGAAGAAGCCCGCGCCGGCGCCCGAGGCCCGCGCGCGACTCGCGAACGTCGACTACTCCCTCGCGAAGCGCGCGCTCCTGCTCCAGGCCGGGACGGGGCTCCTGTCGCGCGCGGAGATCTGCGACGCGCACCCGGAGCTCCTGCGTGCCGGCCGCAACGTCGGCGAACCGTCGCACCGACCCTGTCCGGTGTGCGGGGAGGCGAAGCTCCGGCTCCTCGCGTACGTGTACGGCGACTCGCTGAAGCAGGACAACGGACGCGCGTGGTCGCTCGCCCAGGGCCTCCGTCTGGCCGCCGAGCGGCGCGGCTCGTGGTGCTACGTCGTCGAGGTCTGCATCGACTGCAAGTGGAACCACCTCTCCGAGGCGTACGTCGCCCGCTTCGCGGGCTGACCGTCCTCCACCGCGGCGCATCTCCACGGTTCCGCAACGCGCGCCTCCACGGTCGCGCAGGGTGCCCGGGGTAGACTCGCGGCTCCGATGGGTTCCCCGACGCGCTCCTCGCGCACGCGGCCATCGGGGCGATCGCCTTCCCCCGCTCGCTCGCCGAAGAAGAAGGCCCGCTCCCGGTCGCTCGTCCGCCGCTTCGTGCGGTGGGTCGTCGTCGCCGGCATCCTCGGCACCGCCGCCGCGGCGACCGTCCTCGCGGCCGCGTACTCCGAGCTCGAGATCCCCGCGACGCCGCCGCCCCTGCAGACGACGCGTGTCTTCGACGTCCACGGCAAGCTCATCGGCAACTACCACGCGACGATCGACCGCACGGTGATCGCGTTCGACGACATGCCGGTCCACCTCCGCGAGGCGGTGCTCGCCACCGAGGATGCGAACTTCTACGAGCACCGCGGGATCGACCCGATCGGGATCCTCCGGGCGCTGTGGGCCGACCTCCGGGCGGGGAGCGCGGTCCAGGGCGGTTCGACGATCACCCAGCAGCTCGTGAAGAGCGTGTACGCGGGCCACTACGAGGACGACCCGGAGACCGGGGAACGCATCTACGTCGTCCCGGAGCGCACGGTGACCGAGAAGGTCCGCGAAGCGCTCCTCGCGATCAAACTCGAACGCGAGCTCTCGAAGGACGAGATCCTCCGGCGCTACCTGAACACGATCTACTTCGGCCACGGCGCGTACGGCGTCGAGGCCGCGGCGCAGACGTACTGGCGCAAGCCCGCCCGCGCGCTCACGGTCCTCCAGTCCGCGACGCTCGCCGCGGCGATCCGCAGCCCGAGCACCTTCGATCCCGCGCTGAACCCCGAGGACTCGCGGGTCCGCCGCGACTGGGTGCTCTCGCGCATGGTCGACACCGGCGCGCTCGCCGCCGCCGAGGCGGAGGACCTCTACCGCCGTCCGGTGAAGACGAACCCCGCGCCCGACAGCGGGTTCGCTCCGCGCCTCGGGTACTTCCTCGACTACACGCGGCGCGGGCTCATGGAGCGCTACGGCGAGGGCCAGGTGTACAGCGGCGGGATGCGGATCACGACGACGCTCGACCTCGCGTGGCAGCGCGCGGCGGAGACCGCGGTCGCGGACCGGCTCCCGGATGCGACCGGCCCCGAGGCGGCGCTCGTCGCGATCGACCCCGCGACCGGCGCGATCCGCGCGATGGTCGGCGGCAGGGACTTCGGCGTCTCGCGGGTGAACCTCGCGACCGGCCAGGGCGGGAGCGGCCGGCAGGCCGGCTCGGCGTTCAAGGTCTTCACGCTCGCGGCGGCGATGGAGGACGGCTACGCGCTCTCCTCGGTCTGGGACGGCCCCGCGACGATCACGATCCCCGACGAGGAGTGCTACACGGACGGCCGTCCCTGGACGCTCTCGAACGCGAGCGACGAGGAGGCGGGCGTGTTCACCCTCCGCCAGGCGACCGCGCACTCCGTGAACACGATCTACGCGCAGCTCGTGACGCGCGTCGGTCCCGAGCGGGTCGTCGACATCGCGCACCGGCTCGGGATCCGCTCCGACCTCGCGCCGTACTGCGCGATCACGCTCGGGACCGAAGCGGTGAATCCGCTCGAGATGACGACGGCGTACGCGACGCTCGCGGCCCGCGGCATCCGCAACGACCCGGCGGCCGTGCTCGAGGTGGCGGATGCCGCGGGCCGCGAGCTCGAGTCGCGCGACCCACGGCCCGTGCAGGCGATGGACGAGAACGACGCCGACCTCGTGACGTACGCGCTCCAGAGCGTGCTCTCCGAGGGCACGGGGTTCCGGGCGCGGATCGGTCGGCCCGTCGCGGGCAAGACCGGCACCGCGCAGGACTACGCGGACGCGTGGTTCTGCGGATACACGCCGCAGCTCGCGACGTGCGTGTGGGTGGGCTACCCGGACGCCGAGCGATCGCTCACCGACATCGGGGGCTTCCCCGCGGTCTACGGCGGGACGATCCCGGCGCTCATCTGGCAGGAGTTCATGAGCGCGGCGATGGCGGATCTCCCGATCGAGGAGTTCGTGCGGCCGAGCTTCGACGGCTACACGCTCGGACCCGTCTCGCCGACGCCGGTCGTCACGCCCTCGGTCTCGACGTCGCCGGGGGGACTGCCGTCCGCCTCGCCCACCGCATCGCCGGCCGCGCCCGTGACCCCGACGCCGACGACGAGCCCCGGTCAGACGCCCGTACCGTCACCCACGCCGATGCCGTCCACGAAGCCACCGGAGTCGCCGTCGCCGCAGTCGAAGTCCGACCTCCTGCCCTCGCCGACGTAGCGGCCCGCGTCAGGGGATGACGCCCCGACGGATCGCTTCGGCGACGGCCGAGGTGCGATCCGCCGCGCCGAGCTTCCAGCACGCGTGCGTGACGTGGGTCTTCACGGTGTCGGGCGAGATGAACAGCTGCCGCCCGATCTCGATGTTCGTGCAGCCCTGCGCGACGAGGCGCAGGATCTCCTCCTCCCGCGCCGTCAGGACGGCGGTGCGCATCGCGTTCTCCCCTCCGAGCCTGATCGAGCGCAGCGATCCTCCGGAGGCGGTATCGGCCCGAGCGCTCAGAAGATGTAGTAGCCGTTCACGACGAGGAGCGTGACCGCGCCGAGCCCGACCGCGCCGACGACCGGTGCACCCCACGGGGGCAACCGCAGCCGGTGGCCGAGGTCGGCGAGCCCCCAGACGGCGGGGAACAGCGGCAGGACGAGCCGCGGCACGGACATGAGCGGACGACCGGGGAACGGCACGAGCAACGGGAGGAGCAGCCCGCCCCAGAGGTAGACGACGAGGCCCGGGGAGAGCCGACGCGTCGCCCAGACGGCCCCGACGACCACGACGACGAACACGACGAGGTCGAACATCCAGTAGCCGCCGTTCGCCGTCCCGAACCGCGACACCGCGACGCCGACCGCATCGGCGATCGTCGTCCAGGGTGCCGTGAGCTCGCGCTGCCAGTTCGCCTGGGCGGAGAACGGCGCGAGGAGGTCGCCCCGTCCGCGCCACCACAGGAGGTAGGCGCCGAACCCGACCGCGGCGGATGCGGCGACGCCGAGGGGTCGGAGCGCGGCGCGGGGACCGCCGCGACGCAGCGCCGCCGCCGCTTCCGCGAGGAAGGCCGGCACGAGGAGGATCCCGACGTTGCGGGTGAGCGCTGCGACGAGCGCCGCCGCGCACGCGAGCCACCACCGCTCCCGGCGCCACGCGAGGAACGCGACCGCGACCGCCGCGAGGAAGAGCGACTCGCTGTACGGCATGAGGAAGAAGAGCGACGTCGGGAACCAGCAGAGCAGGACGACGGTCGCGCGCGCGGTGCCCCCGCCCCGTTCGGCGCTCGTGAGGGCGTGGAGCGCGACGAGCGCGCCGAGGAACGCGAGGTTCGCGACGAGGAGCCCCGCGGCGAGCGGTCGCCCGCCGAGGACCCACGCGACCGCGCGGACGGCGAGGGGGAAGCCGGGGAAGAACGCCGCGCTGCCGTCCGCGGCGCGGTAGCCGGCGTCGGCGATCCGCAGGAACCACAGGGCGTCGAAGCGTTCCCACGCCGTCGCGATCGCGT
>JBJTIF010000012.1:0-3997 GCA_046094825.1 Actinomycetota bacterium | reverse complement strand
GCCCCCTCGAGCGCGTCGTCGAGGAGCGCGACGTCGGCGGCGGGGTAGTCGGAGAGGTGGACGGAGTCCGGCGCACCGTCGCGCCCCGCGGCGAGGTTCCGCCAGAGCGCCTCGGCGACGAACGGCGTGAAGGGCGCGAGGAGCTGCGCGACGGTCACGAGCGCCGTGTGGAGCGTCGCGAACGCGGCGCGCGCGTCGGCGCCCCCGTCCCCTCCGACGTCCCAGAACCGCCGACGCGCGCGCCGCACGTACCAGTTCGACAGATCGTCGACGAACTCCGCGATCGCCCGCCCTGCCCCGGTCGCGTCGTACGCGTCGAGGCCGGAACGCGCTAGGTCGACCGTGCGGGCGAGGCGCGAGAGGATCCAGCGGTCGAGGGTCGGGCGGTCGGCGGGCGCGGGCGCACCGGCGAGCGGGTCCGCGTCCCCCGCGTTCGCGTACGTCACGAAGAACGCGTAGACGTTCCACAGGGTGAGGAGGAACTGCCGGACGACCTCGTCGAGGATGTCGGCCCCGATCCGTCGCGACGCCCACGGGGATCCCGAGGTGAGGAGGTACCAGCGGAGCGCGTCGGCCCCCTGCCGATCGAGGACCTCGAAGGGATCGATGACGTTGCCGACCGACTTCGACATCTTCCGGCCATCGACGTCGACGAGGTGGCCGAGACAGACGACGTTGCGGTAGGCGGGTCCGTCGAAGTGGAGGACCCCCTCGGCCATGAGCGTGTAGAACCAGCCGCGCGTCTGGTCGATCGCCTCGGAGATGAAGTCCGCGGGGAAGCGTTCCGCGAAGCGATCCTCGCCCCGCCCGAGATCGGGGTGGTAGCCCCACTGGGCGAAGGGCATGGCGCCGGAGTCGTACCAGGTGTCGATGACCTCGGGGACCCGCGTCGCGACGCCGGCGCACGTCGGGCACGGGAACGTCACGTCATCGATCCACGGTCGGTGCGGATCGATGTCGGTCACGTCGCGCCCCGCGAGCCCGGAGAGTTCGGTGAGCGAGCCGACCGCGGTCTCGTGACGTTCCGCGCAGCGCCAGATCGGGAGCGGCGTCCCCCAGTAGCGCTCGCGCGAGAGCGCCCAGTCGACGTTGTTCTCGAGCCAGTCCCCGTAGCGGCCCTCCCGGATGTGCTCGGGGAACCACCGGACGTCGTCGTTCACCGCGAGGAGCCGGTCGCGGACCGCAGTCGTCCGGATGTACCAGGAGGTGCGCGCGAGGTAGAGGAGGGGTGTCCCGCACCGCCAACAGAAGGGGTACGTGTGCTCGATCGTGTCCCGTCGGACGAGGAGCCCGCGGGTCGCGAGGTCGTCGAGGACCGCCGGGTCCGCGTCCTTGAAGAACGCCCCGCGGACGCACGCCGGCGCCTCGTCGGTGAAGCGCCCTTCGCCGTCGACCGGCTTGAAGACCGGCCAGCCCTCGCGGCGACCGACCTCGAGGTCCTCGGCGCCGAACGCCGGCGCCATGTGGACGAGCCCCGTCCCGTCCTCGAGCGAGACGAAGTCGACGGCGACGACACGATGCGCACCCTCGACGTTCGCGTACGGCGGCTCGTAGCGGGCGCCGACGAGGGCGCTTCCCGGCAGCATCCGTTCGACGGCCACGCCCTCGCCGAACGTGCGCTCGCGCGCGGCGTCCGCGACGATGAGGCGGTCGGCCCCGACCCGCACGACGGCGTACGTCGCCGCGGCGTCGACGCCGACGCCGGCGTTCGAGATGAGCGTCCAGGGCGTCGTCGTCCACCCGACGAGCCGTGCGCCGACGAGCTCGGGATCCGCCGCCTCGACGATCGGGAACCCGATCGCGACGCTCGGGTCCTCGACCTGCCGGTACCCGAGCGCGGTCTCGGCGTCGGAGAGCGCGGTGCCGCAGCGGGGGCAGTAGTTCGTGATCCGATCGGCCTCGACGAGCAGGTCGCGCCGGTGGAGTCGCTGGAGCGACCACCACACGCTCTCGATGTACTCGCGCTGCATCGTCCAGTACGCGTCGGAGAGGTCGATCCAGAAGCCGATCCGCTCCGTGAGGCGTTCCCACTGCTCGACGTAGCGGGTGACCGAGGCCCGGCACCGGGCGTTGAACTCCGCGATGCCGAACGCCTCGATGTCCTTCTTCGTGCGCGTCCCGATCTCCTTCTCGACCTCGAGCTCGACGGGGAGGCCGTGGCAGTCCCAGCCCCCCTTGCGCGGCACGTAGTGGCCGGTCATCGTGCGGAAGCGCGGGTAGACGTCCTTGAACGTCCGCGACTCCACGTGGTGGATGCCGGGGCGCCCGTTCGCGGTGGGCGGGCCCTCGTAGAACACCCAGAGGGGGCCGTCCTTGCGCTGCTCGAGGGAGCGGGCGAAGACGTCGGCCTCCCGCCAGAAGGCGAGGACCTCGGTCTCGAGGTCGGGGAAACGCACGCGTGGATCGACCGGCTCGAACCGTTCCATGCGTGCGGGAGCCTCCTGGCGTCGGGCGGCCCATGCTACCGCCGACGTGCCTGCGGGCCAGGGGCTCCGGGGGGTGCGAGGGCACGTCGGGCGACGCGATGCGTTGCCGCGCATCCGGAGCCGGTGCTAGGTTCCGCGCCCTATGGCGAAGGTCACCTGGTCGGCGAAGGAACTCTCCGCGATCCGCGACGGACTCCTCGAGGAGCGCACGCGCCTCGAGGAGCAGGTCGCGACGATCCAGGAGACGACGTTCGGCATGGACCAGACCGAGTACTCGGGCGACATCTCGGCCTACGGGGACGAGACGGCCGATGCGGGGACGTTCACGTTCGAGCGCGAGCGCGACCTCTCGCTCGAGAACAACCTCCGGGACATCCTCGCGAAGATCGCGGGCGCGCTCGCTCGCCTCGACGACGGGACGTTCGGCGCCTGCCTGCGCTGCGGCAAGATGATCGAGAAGCAGCGGGTGAAGGCGATCCCGTACGTCGAGCTCTGCATCACGGACGCGCAGGCCGAATCCCGGACCCGCTAGTGCGCGGTCGGGGCGCCGGCCTCCTCTACGCGACCGCCGCCGCCGTCTACCTCGCGGACCGCGGCTCGAAGGCCTGGGCGGAGCGCGTCCTCGTCGACCGAGGGCCGATCGAGGTCCTCCCGGGGCTCCTCACCTTCAACCTCACCCGGAACACCGGGGGGGCGTTCAGCCTCGGGCAGGACGTCCCCGCCTTCTTCGCCCTCGCGACGCTCGCGATCGGGCTCGTGATCGTCGCGGTCTCCCTCCGCGGCCACGCGCCCGCCGTCGCGATCCCGCTCGGCTCGATCCTCGGGGGCGCCTTCGGGAACTTCACCGATCGCGTCGCGAACGGCCCCGCCCTGTCCGGCGCCGTCACGGACTTCCTCGACATCCGCATCATCCCGGTGTTCAACGTCGCCGACTGCGGCATCGTCCTCGGCGCGATCGCGCTCGTCCTCGCCTCGCTCCGCGAGCCCGCCGACGGGCGCTGAGCCGCGTGCCCTCGTTCGTCGCCCCCGGTCCCGGACGTCTCGACGCCGTCGTCGCCGCGGAGCTCGGGGTCGCACGAGCGGACGTGCAGCGCGCGATCACCGCGGGTGGGATCCGGGTGGACGGCGAGCCTCGCGCGAAGTCGCACCGGCTCTCGGGCGGCGAGCGCATCGACGTCGAGCTCGCCGACGCGGGCGTCGCTGCGGGTGGTGCGCCGATCGAGATCCGCTTCCGCGACGACCACCTCGTCGTCGTCGACAAGCCGGCCGGCGTCGTAACCCACCCGACCGCCGGCCGGCGTGAGGGCACGCTCGTGAACCGCCTCCTCGCGATGGGGGTGCCGCTCGCGCCGGCCGGCGGACCGCTGCGACCCGGGATCGTCCACCGCCTCGACGCGGGCACCTCGGGCCTCATGGTCGTCGCGTGCGACGACGCCGCCTTCGTCGCGCTCCAGGCGATGTTCCGCGACCACACGGTCGATCGTCGCTACCTCGCGCTCGTCCGGGGAGTGCCGGCGCACGACCGCTTCGTCGTCGACGCCCCCCTCGGTCGCCGCGGCGCGCGGATCCGG
>JBJTIF010000011.1:0-3350 GCA_046094825.1 Actinomycetota bacterium | reverse complement strand
TTCACCGACCTCCCGGAGATCTACGGCGAGACGCAGAGCGCGATCTCCGGTTGGCGGAAGATCCTCTCGCTCCTCGCGATCCCCGTCGAGATCGTCGAACCCGACCCCGGCGTCGCGCTGCCGGCCGACACCGCGCTGCCGCTCCGCGCCGAGGACGTGACGTACGGCTACGGCGACGGCGACCCGGTGCTCCACGGCGTCTCCGTCGACGTCCCCGCCGGCGCGCACGTCGTCATCGTCGGCGAGACCGGCTCGGGGAAGTCCACGTTCGTGAAGCTCCTCACCCGCCTCGCGGACCCGACCGCGGGCCGCATCGAGGTGGCGGGCACCGACCTCCGCGAGATCGCGCGGACGTCGCGCCAGCACGCGATCCGGATGGTCCCGCAGGACGGCTTCCTCTTCGACACGACGATCCGCGAGAACGTCCGCGCGGGCCGCGAGGGCGCGAGCGACCGCGAGGTGGAGGCGTCGTTCGAGGAGCTCGGCCTCGCCGGGTGGCTCGCGACGCTCCCCGACGGCCTCGAGACGCGGGTCGGCGAGCGCGGGGATTCGCTCTCGGTCGGCGAACGCCAGCTCGTCTCGCTCGCGCGCGCGCAGATCGGCAACCCCGGCATCCTCATCCTCGACGAGGCGACGAGCGCGGTCGATCCCGCGACCGAGCGCCGCATCTCCGAGGCGCTCCGGCGGCTCTCCGCGGGGCGCACGACGGTCACGATCGCCCACCGGCTCTCGACCGCGGAGACCGCGGACACGATCTTCGTCTTGGACGCCGGTCGCATCGTCGAACGCGGACGGCACGCGGACCTCGTCGCGGCGGGCGGACGGTACGCGACGCTCTACGCGTCGTGGCTCGGCAACGTGCGCGGCTCGCGTTCGCGCTAGCGCGTCTCACCGCGGAGCACGTACCGCTGGACCTTGCCGGTCTCGGTGCGCGGCAGCGCCGAGACGAACTCCACGACCCGCGGGTACTTGTACGGGGCGATCGTCGCCTTCACGTGGTCCTGGAGCGGGCGGACCATCGCGTCGCCGCCCTCGAACCCCGTCCGGAGCACGACGCCCGCCTTGATGACCTGGCCTCGCTCGTCGTCGGGGACGCCGACGACCGCGCACTCCGCGACCGCCGCGTGCTCGAGGAGCGCGTCCTCGACCTCGGGGCCGCCGACGTTGTAGCCGGAGGTGACGATCATGTCGTCGTTGCGCGCCCGGTAGTGGAAGTACCCCTCGTCGTCGACCTCGAACGTGTCGCCGGTGAGGTTCCAGCCGCCGCGGACGTAGTCGCGCTGGCGGGGGTCGTCGAGGTAGCGGCAGCCCGTCGGTCCGCGGCCCGCGAGCCGACCGATCTCGCCCGGCGCGACGGGCCGGAGCTCGTCGTCGACGACCTGCGCCTCGTACCCGGGGACCGGCAGTCCCGTCGCGCCGGGCTTCACCTTCTCGACCGGGGCCGAGATGAAGATGTGGAGCATCTCCGTCGCGCCGATGCCGTCCAGGATCCGGATGCCGGTCTCGCGCTCCCAGGCCTCGAACACCGGCAGGGGGAGCGTCTCGCCCGCGCTCACGCACGTGCGGAGGGTCCGGAACGCGTCCCCCGACGGGGTCGCGAGCATCCGGCGGTACGCGGTCGGCGAGGTGAAGAGCGTCGTCGCCCCGAACTCCCCGATCGCGTCGCGGAGGAGGTCGGGCGCCGCGGCCTCGAGGAGCACCGAGGAAGCCCCGACCCGCAGCGGGAACGTCACGAGCCCGCCGAGGCCGAACGTGAACGCGATCGGTGGGCTCCCGATGAACACCTCGCGCGCGCTCGGACGCACGATGTGCGCGGAGTACGTGTCGCAGATCGCGAGGACGTCGCGGTGGAAGTGCATCGTGCCCTTCGGGTTGCCGGTCGTCCCCGAGGTGAAGGCGATCAGGACGACGTCGTCGGCCGCGGTGTCGACGGCGGCGAACCCCCCGTCCTTCGTCGCCGCACGGCGTTCGAGCTCCTCGTCCTCCCCCGCCCCATGGAAGGTCATGACCCGCACGTCGTGGTCGACGCGACCGACCGCCGTCTCGAGCTCGTCACGGAGACGCACGTCGCAGAGCGCGATGCCGATCCGCGCGCGCTCGAGGACCTTCTGGAGCTCGCCCGCGCGCAGGAGCGGCATCGTCGCGACGACGATGCCCCCGGCCTTCGCGACCGCGAACCACAGCGCCATGAGGTCGGGGTTGTTCGCCGCGCGCAGCAACACGCGGCCACCCGGCACGAGACCGAGGTCCTCGACGAGCACGCGCGCGAACCGGTCGACGCGGTCGGCGAACTGCCGGTACGTGAGGTGCTCGCTCGGCGAGCGGAAGCACGGCGCGTCCGGGGTCTTCGCCGCGATCGCGTCGACGAGCTCGACGGCGCAGTTCAGCCGCTCGGGGTAGCGGACCTCCGGCCGATCGAGGAGGAGCGTCGGCCACTCCGCGACGGGCGGCAGCCGATCTCGGGCGAACGTGTCGACGTGCGACGTGAACGGGCCGGGCATGCGGGCATCCTTCCCCGCGAAGCCCGGCCCGCGCAAGTCCCCGGCTCAGGCGGCCGGGTGTGCCGTCCCCGACGCGCCGAGCGCCTTCAGGACGTCCCGGGCGTAGAGCACGGACCCGAGCGTCACGACGACGGTGATCGCGGAGTAGAGGTAGGCGAGCGGCATGACGATCCACCAGTCGCCCTTCTCCCCCTGCGCCATCGCGAGTCCGAGGGCCGTGGCCCCCACGACCGCCGCGGCGGCGACCGACCACAGGTAGAGCCGGGGTGCGTGCACGTCCGAGAGGTACCGGACGAGGCGGTTCAGCGCGAAGGCGGCGATGAGCGCCATGCCGCCCTCGAGCGGGTCCAGGAACGACAGCGCCGTGACCGGGACCGCGAGCACCGCGAGGGTGATCGCGGTCGTCCGGCGGAACGACGTGATCTGCGTGGTGGTCCTCATGACTGACCTCCTTCCGATCGTCCCCCAGGAGCAACTCCACCGTAGCCCCGGCGCCCGGACGGGCAGGAGGGCCGGAGGTCCCGCCGCCCGCGGGCCGGCGGGCGGGTCCGGCGCGGGTGCCTAGGCGCGGGACGCGGTCCAGCGGCCGTGGACGGCGGCGAGCCGCCCGACGGTCTCGCCGATCGTGCAGCGGGCCTCGGCCGCCTCGATGCAGGCCGGGACGACGTTGCGCCCGGCCCGCGCGTCGGCCTCGAGGGCGTCGAGGGCGCGCGCGGCGCGATCGCGATCGCGCCGCGCGCGCACGGCGGCGACCCCCTCGGCCTGAGCGGCCTCCACCCCCGGGTCGATCGCGAACGGCACGAACCCCGCCCGCTCCTCCGCGACGACCGCGGTCACGCCCACGACGAC
>JBJTIF010000010.1:0-2118 GCA_046094825.1 Actinomycetota bacterium | reverse complement strand
CGAACCTCGAGGTCTTCGTGATCGGCGGGCTGCCGCTCCGCGAGCCGGTCGTGCAGTACGGACCGTTCGTCATGAGCACGAAGGCCGAGATCATGGAAGCGATCGCGGACTTCCAGGCCGGTCGCCTCGGGACGGTCCCCGTGAACGCGATCCAGCCGCACCGCCCCGCCTGATACGCCGGGCGACGGTGCGCCTCGGGTAGGGTCGCGCTCATGCGACGCCTCCCGCTCGCGGCGATAGCCCTCACCGCTTCGTTCGTCCTCGCGTGCTCCCCGGGGTCGGAGGCGCCGGCGACCGACGGCGGCGCGACCGTGGCTCCGTCCCCGTCCCCCTCCGAGGCCGCTCCTGCGCTCCTCGCGTCGTTGCCCGTCGATCTGGCGGCCGTCGACTGGGCCGCCGTGATGGCGGAGTCGGACCTCTACCCCGGCGGCACCCCGATCGCGGACTTCGGGTTCGTCCACGGGGAAGACACATCCGACGAGCGTCGGAACCCGCAACCGACCTTCTACGTCCCGCTCGGCACGCCGGTCCTCGCACCGATCGATGGCGTCGTCGTCGCCATCGAGCCGCTCTACAGCGGCGACCTCACGATCATGTACGCGAGCGGGCCGGATGTGCGGGTCCCGGTGTGGGAGACCGAGCACGTCGAAGATCCGCTCGTCGCGGTCGGCGACACCGTCGTGGCCGGACAGCCCGTCGCCGTCGTGAGCGACTACTCCTGCTTCTACAGCCGCGCTCAGTTCGGGAACGAGGAGTGGTGCGGTCGCGGCATCGGACTCGTCGAGCTCGGCCACCTCGTCGGCGGCGCCGTGCCGAAGCACTTCTGTCCGTTCGCGACGGATCTCGTCGACGCCGCGGCGTGGCCCACGATCGAGGCCGAACTCACCGCGGCGCGCGCGACGATCGAGGAGCTCGCCGGCACGACGCTCTTCGACACCGCGTCCTGGGCGACGCCGTACTGCATCGTCCTCGAACCGATCGAGGGCTGAGCCTCAGTCCGGGCGGAGGCCGCCCTTGAAGCGCCGGACCTCCTGCGGCCACCCGCACGCGACGGCGATCTTCCCCGCCCACATGCGCGCGGTCGCATCATCGGGTGCCTCGACGATCGTCATGCCGCCGAGGAACTCCCCGCTCGACCGGTAGGGACCGTCGGTGATCCGAAGCGTCCCGCTCGTGTCGTCGGCGACGGCCGCCTCCTCGATCTCCTCGACGAGGCCGCCGGCGTAGATGAGGACGCCGGCGTCGGCCATCTCCTGGACGACCGCCCGCGCCAGCGGCCCGCGCGCGTCGTACCACTCCGCGGGGTGGTCCCCGACCCACTGCTGGTTGAAGGAGATGAGGTATTCGGTCATGTCCCCCGGACAGTACCGCCTACGGATTGCGCACGCGGACCGGTGTAGAACCCCCGGGCCCTCTTGCGAGGCAGCGTGTCTCGCCATGACCCAGGGAGTTCGCATGTCCTTCGGAACCAAGCGCAAGCGCAGTGCATGGTTGTTCCTCCTGCTCGTCGTCCTGAGCGTGGGGGGTGCGAGCGCCTGCAGCACCGTGCAGGGCGATGACCCGATCGGTACGCCGGTCCCGCTGCCGGTCCTCGGCACGCTCCGTCCGGCCGATGACCCGGCCACCACTGCCGAGGAGGTCACCGTCGGCATGTACGGGGTGAACTCGTACGACCTCGACGTCGCCGCGAACACCTTCTACTTCAGCGGCTACATGTGGGTCCGCTGGTCGGGCGACACCGATCCGACGGCGTCCCTCGAGCTCTCGAACGTCGTCGAGGAGTGGGGCCTCATGCTCACGAGCCTCACGAAGGATCCCGAGGTGCTCGCGAACGGCGATCAGGTGCAGCAGTTCAAGGTGTCGGGTCGGTTCTTCCAGCCCTTCGACCTGCGGAACTACCCGCTCGACCGTCAGGAACTGCCGCTCATCATCGAGTCCTCGACGCTCACGGAGGACCAGCTCGTCTTCCTGCCGGACGCCGAGGCGTCGGGGCTCGATTCGCGCTTCCAGGTTCCCGGGTGGAACGTCACGGGCTTCCGCGCCGAGCGCCTCACCCACGACTACCGCTCGGGCTTCGGTTCGGACTCGGTGACGGCGTCGACCTACTCTGCACTGAAG
>JBJTIF010000009.1:0-22251 GCA_046094825.1 Actinomycetota bacterium | reverse complement strand
CGCCCGCCCCCCCCCCCGCCCCCCCCCCCCCCCCACCTCCTCGCCTCGGGGGCCCTCGCGGCGATCATGAGCGGGTCGGGATCCTCGGTCGTCGGGCTCGCGCGCGACACGGCGCACGCCGCCGACCTCGCCGCCGCGATCCCCGGCGCGGAGGCCGTCACCTCGTTCGGGTCGGCCTGATCCCGGCTCGCCGAGCCGGACCTCGTGCCACCTCGTCGCCGCTCGGCCGCGAGGCGGGATAATCCCCTCGTCCGGGGTCGTCTAACGGCAAGACGCGGGCCTTTGGAGCCCTCGATGGAGGTTCGATTCCTCCCCCCGGAACGCTCGGCCGACGGCCGGGGACGTGGGCGGGACCGATCCGCCGCCCGCTCGGACGCGGCACGGACGCGGCACGGAGGAGAGATGGCCAGGACCCGGAGCGCCTCGCTCGCCGCGGTCGTCCTCGCGGGCGGCCTCGGGACGCGGTTCCGCACGGCGACCCCGAAGGTCCTCCAGCCCCTCTGCGGCCGACCGCTCCTGTGGCACGCGCTGCAGCTCGCGCTCGCCGCGAAGCCCGAGCGGCTCGTCGTCGTCCTGCCGCCCGGCGCGGGCGCGATCGCCGACGCGGTGCGGTCGTTCGGCCTCGAGCCCGCGCCGACGTTCGTCACGCAACGCGAGCCGCTCGGAACCGGCCACGCGGTGCGGGCGGCGACCCGCGCGATCGGGACGGTCGACGACGTCCTCGTCGTCGGCGGCGACTTCGACCCCGTCCGCGAGGACGACGTCCGCGCGCTCCTGCGCCTCCACCGCCGGACGCGGAGCGCCGCGTCGATCCTCACGACGGAGGCGAGCGACCCGAAGGCCTACGCCCGCATCGTCCGCGACGGGGATCGGCTCCTCGACATCGTCGAGGGCACGGATGCGCCGAAGGACCTCCTCGCGATCCGCGAGGTGTCGACGCTCGTCATGGCCTTCCGGCGCGCCGACCTCGCGGCGGCGCTCCCGAGGATCCGGCGGAACAACCGCCAGCGCGAGTACTACCTGAACGCCGTGTTCCCGTTCCTCCTCGGTGCCGGCGAGCGCGTCTCCGCGCTCCGCGCGGACACCGGCGGGCTCCTCGGGCCCAACTCCCAGGCCGACCTCGCGGCCGTCGCCGCGCTCGTGCGGCGACGGATCAACCGCGCGCACATGGATCGCGGTGTCCTCCTCGTGGACCCCGAGCAGACCTACATCGACGTCGGCATCGAGATCGGGGCCGACACGACCATCCTGCCGCTCACGTTCCTCGAGGGCGCGACGCGGATCGGCCGGGGCTGCCGGATCGGTCCGGGATCGCGGGTCGTCGACACGGTCGTCGGCGACGGGACCGACGTGCAGTTCTCGGTCGTCCTCGGTGCCCGCCTCGGGCGCGACGTCCGCGTCGGCCCCTACGCCCGACTGCGCCCGGGGACGGTCCTCGCCGACCGGGCGGCCGCGGGCGGCTTCGTCGAGGTGAAGAACGCGACGATCGGGGAGGGCTCGAAGGTCCCGCACCTCGCCTACGTCGGGGACGCCGACATCGGTCGCGGCGTGAACGTCGGGGCGGGCACGGTCACGGTGAACTACGACGGCCGCCGCAAGCATCGGACGCGGATCGGCGACGATGCGTTCATCGGCTCGGATACGATGCTCATCGCGCCGATCGAGGTCGGCGCGGGGGCGATGACGGCGGCCGGCTCCGTGGTGACGCGGGACGTGCCGCCCGGAGCCCTCGCGATCGAACGGGCGGAGCAGCGCACGGTCGAGGGGTACGCGGAGCGCAAGGGGAGGACCGCGGGGACGCGGGCCGCGAAGCGGTCGGGCACGCGGACCTCGGAGCCGAAGGGGAGGCGCTGAACGTGGAGATCGTGACGAAGAAGACCATGATGGTCTTCACCGGCAACGCCCATCCCGCCCTCGCGGAGGAGATCGCCACCCACCTCGGGCTCTCGATCGCGAAGCAGAAGCTCACGCGGTTCGCCTCCGGGGAGATCTACGTCCGGTCGGAGGAGAGCGTCCGCGGCGCGGACGTCTTCGTGATCCAGACGCACGCCGACCCGGTGAACGAGGCGATCATGGAGCAGCTCATCATGATCGACGCGCTGAAGCGCGCCTCGGCGAAGCGCATCACCGCGGTGATCCCGTACTACGGGTACTCGCGCCAGGACAAGAAGGGCCTCGCCCGCGAACCGATCTCCGCGCGGCTCGTCGCCGACCTCCTCACCGCCGCCGGCGCCGACCGCGTCGTTTCCGTCGACCTCCACGCCGGACAGATCCAGGGCTACTTCGACTTCCCCTTCGACCACCTCACGGCGCTGCCGATCCTCACGGACTACCTCCGCGACGAGCTCGCGCTCTACGGCGACGACCTCATCGTCGTCGCGCCCGACGCCGGCCGCATCAAGACCGCGGAGCGGCTCCGCGAGTACCTCCACGCGGACCTCGCGTTCCTCTACAAGCGTCGGTCGCGGCACGAGGCGAACAAGATCGACGAGATGGCGGTCGTCGGGGAGGTCGCGGGCCGCCCCTGCGTCCTCGTCGACGACATGATCGACACCGCGGGGACGATCGCGAAGGGCGCGCACGCCCGCCGCGAGCACGGCGCCGCCGCGATCTACGCCGCCGCGACGCACCCGGTGCTCTCCGGCAAGGCCGTCCAGAACCTCGAGGAGTCGCCGATCACCGAGGTCGTCGTGACGAACACCCTGCCGATCCCCCCGGAGAAGCACTTCCCGAAGCTGAAGGTCCTCTCGATCGCGCCCCTCATCGCGGACGCTCTCATGGCGGTGTTCGAGGACGCGAGCGTCTCGGAGATCTTCCGCGGCGAGAACCAGTAGGGACGCCGGGCCGCCCCCGGGCGCAGCGCCGGCCCTCGCGTCGGTCGCCCGCGTACCATCGGCTCCGTGAGGTTCCCCCGGAAGCGCCGTCGCAGCGAGGGTCCGCGCGTCGCGGTCGTCTCCCTCCACACGTCCCCCGCGGACCAGCCCGGCACGGGTGACGCGGGCGGGATGAACGTCTACGTCCGCGAGGCCGCCGAGCGCATGGCCCGGCGGGGACTCCTCGTCGACGTGTTCACGCGTCGCCGCGACCGCCGCAGCCGCGACATCGAGGACCTCGGGGACGGCTCGCGGCTCATCCAGGTCGAGGCCGGGCCGCCGGACGGCGTCGCGAAGGAGGAGCTCCACCGGCTCCTCCCGGAGTTCCTCGAGGGGGTCCTGCACCGGACCCGGGTCGAACGCACCGACTACGACCTCGTCCACGCGCACTACTGGCTCTCCGGATGGGTCGGCCAGCGCGCGAAGACGATCTGGCAGGTGCCCCTCGTCGCGTCGTTCCACACGCTCGGCAAGGTGAAGAACCGATCGCTCGCCCTCGGTGAGGAACCCGAACCGCTGCGCCGTCTCGAGGGCGAGGACGCGGTCGTGGCCGACGCGGACCGCATCATGGCGGCGACCCCCGCGGAGGCCGCCCAGCTCGTCGGCCTCTACCGCGCGGACGCCTCGCGGATCCGCGTCGTCCCGCCGGGCGTCGACCACGCGATCTTCCACCCCCGCGACCGCGAGGCGGCGCGTCGTGAACTCCACCTCGCCGGCGCGCGGATCGTCCTGTTCGTCGGGCGGCTCCAGGCGCACAAGGGCCCCGACGTCGCGGTCCGGACGCTCGCGGAGGCCGTGCAGCGCGACCCGGAGCACACGCGCCACGTGATCCTCGCGATCGTCGGCGGCCCGAGCGGCTCGGGGCACGGCGCCGACGTCGCGCGGCTCATGGACCTCGCCGCCTCGCTCGGGATCGCCGACCGCGTGATGCTCTTCCCGCCGCAGCCGCAGGAGCGTCTCGCGGAGTTCTACGCCGCCGCCGACGCGGTCCTCGTCCCGTCGCGCTCAGAATCCTTCGGGCTCGTCGCGCTCGAGGCGCTCGCCTGCGGCACGCCGGTCGTCGCCGCGGCGGTCGGAGGGCTCCGCTACGTCGTCGACGACGGCGTGACCGGGTTCCTCGTCGAGGGGCACGACCCCCGCACGCACGCGGATCGCCTCCTCGCGCTCCTCCGTGATCCCGAGGACGCGGCGGCGATGGGCCGCCGTGCGGCGCTCGCCGCCGCCGCGTTCTCGTGGGAGGCGACGACGGCGGAGATCGCCGCCGTCTACCGCGAGCTCCTGCCGCCCGCATGACGGAGGTCCGCGGTCCGCGCGTCCTGCTGCGGCCGACGCGCGAGGACGACCTCCCGTCGATCCTCCGCTGGCAGAACGACCCCGACGTCGCGTGGCGGATGGACTACGACCACCCCTTCACCCTCGAGGAGATCGCGGCCTCCGAGGCCCGCGCGCGGCAGGAGGGGCACCCCTTCGTCGTCGAGGTCGACGGACGCCCGATCGGGCGCGTCGGCCTGAACGCCTTCCGCGAACGCGATCGGATCTGCGCGCTCTACGCGTTCCTCGGCGAGGCGGACGTCGCCGGGCGACACCTCGGCCGCGAGGCGATCCTCGTCCTGCTCGGGTGGGGCTTCGCGACCTTCGACCTCCACCTCGTCGAGCTCTGGGGCCTCGCGGAGAACGCCCGCGCGCTCCACACGTACGCGGCGTGCGGGTTCGTCCGCGAGGCGACGCTCCGCGACCGGTCGCGGTGGGTCGACGGGACGTTCCACGACCGCGTCGTCATGAGCGTCACGCGCGACGAGTACGCGGTGGCGCGCGCGGCTTTCGCCGCGGCGCGCGCCACCGACCCGCGCCCGTGAGCGACCCGGCCGTCACGCCCCGTGCGACGACGTCGCACCCGAGAGTGACAAGGAACGTGTCACTCTTTCGCGCAACCCCGTGACCTGCGGATTCGGCCGCTGACCTGCGCGTTCACGCGTTTGACCGCGATCGCGCGGATGCCTAGATTCCCCCTTGCTCCGAGCAGCCGGGACTGCCGAGTCAGGGAACCTTGCAGTGGGGACCCCTGGGAAAGCCGTAAGGCGAACTGGGCGCACTTGGTCGTACGGTCGGGCGAGCTACCTGGCTGTGCGGGCGGGGAGGCTCGGGACGCCCCAAAGCCCAACGAAAGGGTCTACCGCCAGGGAAACCGAGACGGCGGTACGGAGGTTGCTCGGGGCACATGAGCCCGAGGGGTTGAGGGTGGCGGGGGACGCGAGTCCCCGGCGAGCCCGAGACTCCTCGGGCTCTTCTATTTCGTAATTCGGTACCGTCTCGGGATGGAGACCGCGGCCCGCAGGGCGCAGATCGTCGACGCCGCGATGCGCCGGTTCGCCGACCACGGCTACCGCAACACCCGCGTCGAGGACATCGCCCGCGAGGTCGGCGTCGCGAAGGGGACGGTGTTCCTCCACTTCGGCAGCAAGGAAGGACTCTTCCTCGCCGTCTACGAGCACGCGGCCGGGCTCCTGCCCCGGTGGCTCGACGCGCCGGCCGACGTCGTCGGGCGGGGGTTCTGGGCGGTCCTCGAGTACTGGCTCGAGAACGCCGAGGAGCTCATGGAGCGCAACCGCGCTGCGAACCGCGTCACGCTCATCGGTCGGTACGACTCCGGACTCGCGCTCCACCGCCCGATCGAGCGGTTCATGCGGAGCGAGGATCCCTACGGCACGCTCGAGTTCATCGAGTTCGGCGTGGCCCGGGGCGACCTGCGGTCCGACGTCGACGTCGAGATGCTCGCGTCGATGCTCGAGTGGGCCGGCGACCGGTTCCAGGACGCGCTCGCGAGCGAGGAGTTCGATCCGGGGCTCGTGCGTCGACGGCAGGGAGCCCCCGATCGTCGCGCGGAGCGCATCGGGGAGTTCCTCGAGGTCCTGCGCAACGGCATCGGCGGTGCGGCGGATGACCGGGGCCAAGCGGTCGGTCCCGTGGCCGGTTAGTCCCGCCCGACCTCGACCCGCAGATCCCCGATCCCCTCGAGCGAGAGCTCGACGACCGATCCCGCGGGGACCCGGCAGTCGCCCGTCGTGAGCGGGAGCGAGGCGAACGCGTCGCCCGCTTCGAGCGGCGCGAGTCGCGACGCCGTCGCGACGTCGCGGGCGAGTCGGTCCACGGCGCCGCTCAGCGGCCCCTCGACCCACCGCGCACCGTCGACGAGGATCCGCAGCATCGCGCCGACCGGTTCCCAGTCCTCCGGCGTCGTGATCGACGGTCCGAGCGTGACCGGGACGCGATCCTCCGGCAGGAGCGAACCGTCGTCGCGGACGCCGCGCCAGTCGATGAGGAGCGTGTGGCCGAACACGGCGTCCGCGACGCTCTCGACGCGCGCGCCGACGAGCGAACGGCGCAGCACCGCGACGAGCTTCGGCCGGAGTTCGAGCGCGGCCGCCCCGTGCGGCCACGGGACGACGGTGTCGGGACCGAGCAGCGCGCGCTGCCCCGCGGTCGCATCGGGCGAACGCAGCGACGCCGGGACGATCGGGACGAGGAGGCGGGGGCGGTCGACGGCGAACGCCTCCGCGTCCGGGCGCGCGAGCGCCGCGCGGGCAGCGGTGAGCACCGTTCCCCCGTTGCGACGGACGAGGTGCTCCATCGCGGTGGGGAAGGCGGGGTGACCGAGGAGTCCGGGGAGATCGACGACCCGTCCGTCGAGGAGCGCCCCGAGCCGCCTGCGGCCCCCGTCGTCGAACGTGACGAACCGCACGGGGGCGCGATGATACGGCCGCGCGGCCGTCGTTCCGGGGAGGCCGGAGCGGGTTCCGTCCTCCCGGCGACCCTCCGCGCGACGCGGCGGGAGGCACGCCTGCGTGCCCGCGGCGGCACCCGACCGCGACCCTCTGGGCCCCATCGGGGGCGGCTACGATGGGGCCGTTCCCGGCGTGCGCCGGCCCTGCGAGGGAGGTCCGAGGTGGCAGACGAGAAGTTCCGGGTGACGTACGCGACGATGTCGGCGGACAACGAGGAGCTCCAGCAGCGCTTCGACGCCGCTGCGGCGCGGGTCCGGGCCGAGCTCGGGAAGACCTACCCGATCGTCGTGAACGGCGAGGAGCGCTTCACGGAGGCCCTCTACGAGGAGCGCTCGCCGATCGACCGGGACCTCGTGATCGGGCGCTACAGCCAGGCGACCGCCGCCGACGTCGACGACGCGGTCGCCGCGGCGAAGGCGTTCGAGGTCGAGTGGGATCGCATCGGCTGGAAGGAGCGCGTGCGGCTCCTGCGGCGCACCGCCGACCTCATGGAGGAGCGGCTCTTCGACCTCGCGGCGCTCATGTCCTACGAGGTCGGCAAGAACCGCCTTGAGGCGCTCGGCGACGTCCAGGAGACGGCGGAGCTCGTCCGCTGGAACTGCGACGCGATGGAGGCCCACGAGGGGTTCCGGACGCCGATGAGCGGCCTCGGTGCGCCCGGCGACTACTACGACGTCCTGCGTCCGTACGGCGTCTGGGCGATCATCAGTCCCTTCAACTTCCCCTTCGCGCTCTCCGGCGGTCCGTCGTCAGGTGCGCTCGTCGCGGGCAACCCGGTCGTGCTGAAGCCCTCGAACCAGGGCGCGCTCCTCGGCTGGAAGCTCTACGAGTGCCTCCGCGACGCGGGCGTGCCGGCCGGGGCCTTCCACTTCCTCTCCGGCGGTGGCGCGGCGGCGGGCGAACCCCTGTGGCGCCACCCCGACGTCGACGGCATCCTCTTCACCGGGTCCTACGAGGTCGGGATGAAGATCTACAAGGACTTCGCGCGCGACTACCCGAAGCCCGCGATCTGCGAGATGGGCGGCAAGAACCCCGCGATCGTGACGAAGGACGCCGACCTCGACGTCGCGACGGACGGCGTCCTGCGCTCGGCGTTCGGGTTCGGCGGCCAGAAGTGCTCCGCGTGCTCCCGCGTGTACGTCGAGCGCGAGGTGTACGACGACTTCCTCCGCGTCCTCGTCGAGAAGACCGAGCGCCTCGAGGTCGGCAACCCCATCGAGCGCTCCGTCTACCTCGGGCCGGTCATCAACGACCGCGCGGTCGCCACGTACGAGGAGGCCGTCGCCGAGGCGAGGGCGAAGGGGCGCGTGCTCACGGGCGGCGAGCGCGTGACCGAGGGCGACCTCGCGCGCGGGCTCTTCGTCCGCCCGACGGTCGTCGAGGCCCCCGCGGACGCCTCGTTCTGGTCGCGGGAGCTCTTCGTCCCGTTCGTCGCGGTCGCACCCTTCGATGAGCTCGACGAGGCGATCGAGCGGGCGAACGCGACCGAGTACGGCCTCACCGCGGGCTTCTTCTCGAACGACCGCGCGGAGATCGACCGCTGGCTCGACCGGATCGAGGCGGGCGTCGTGTACGTGAACCGACGCGCCGGCGCGACGACGGGCGCGTGGCCGGGCGTCCAGCCCTTCGGCGGGTGGAAGGGCTCGGGCACGAGCGGCAAGTCCGGCGGTGGCCCGTACTACGTCACGCAGTTCCTCCGGGAGCAGTCGCGGACGGTGATCGGGGGATGACGCTCGAGCGCACCCTCGAGGAACTCGCGACGGCGGCGGCGCCGCACCTCGTCACCGAGGTGCCAGGCCCGCTCGCCCGCGCGCACGTCGATCGCGACACGCAGGTGACGAGCCCGTCGCTGCCGCGCGCGTACCCCTTCGCGCCCGCGCGGGGCGCCGGCTGCGTCGTCGAGGACCTCGACGGCAACCGCTTCCTCGACCTGAACGCCGGTATCGCGGTCACCGCGACCGGCCACTGCCATCCGGAGGTCGTCGCGGCGATCCAGCGGCAGGCGGAGCTCCTCCTCCACTACTCGGCGAGCGACTTCTTCCTGCCGATCTACGCCGACCTCTGCGAGCGCCTGAACGGCGTCGCGCCGATGACGGGTCCGACGCGGACGTTCCTGTCGAACTCCGGCACCGAGGCGGTCGAGGCGGGGATCAAGCTCGCGCGGTTCGCGACCGGGCGGCCGTACGTGATCGGCATGTTCCAGTCGTTCCACGGCCGGTCGTACGGGAGCCTCTCGCTCACCGCGAGCAAGGCGAAGTACCGCAAGGGCTTCGCGCCGCTCCTCCCCGGCGTGTACCACTCGTTCTTCGGCGATTCCGAGTACCTCGAGCAGGTGCTCTTCCGCCGGCTCGTCGACCCCTCGGAGGTCGCGGCGATCATCCTCGAGCCCGTCCTCGGCGAGGGCGGCTACGTGTTCCCGCCGGACGGCTGGTTCCGCGAGCTCCGGGAGATCTGCGACCGGCACGGGATCCTCCTCGTGGACGACGAGGTCCAGTCCGGGGTCGGCCGAACCGGCAGGATGTGGGCGATCGAGCACGAGGACGTCGAGCCCGACATCCTCCTGTTCGGCAAGGGCATCGCGAGCGGGATGCCGCTCGGGGGGCTCACGGCGCGGGCCGATCTCATGACGTGGGGTCCGGGCGCGCACGGCTCGACGTACGGCGGCAACCCCGTCTCGTGCGCGGCCGCGCTCGCGACGCTCGATCTCGTCGAGGGCGGCCTCATGGCGCACGCGGACGCGGTCGGTGCGCGTTTCACCGAGGGGCTCCGCGCGATCGCGGCCGAGCATCCGGAGACGATCCGCGAGGTCCGCGGTCGCGGGCTCATGATCGGCATGGGCATGCGCGACCACGACACGTCGGTCGCGTTCGAGATGGCGGCGTTCCGTCGGGGTCTCCTCGTCCTGTCCTGCGGCGACGACGCGGTGCGGATGGCACCGCCGCTCGTCCTGCGCGACGACCAGGTCGATACCGCCCTCGCGCACATCCGGGAGACGGTCGCCGAGGTCGCCACCTCCTAGGACCATGGCGGACTCGAAGGTCGCGACGATGCGCGACGCCGTCGCGGACCTCGTCCGCGACGGCGACACCGTCGCGATCGAGGGCTTCACGCACCTCATCTGCTTCGCGGCCGGGCACGAGATCATCCGGCAGCGGCGTCGCGATCTCACGCTCGCCCGCCTCACGCCCGACGTGATCTACGACCAGATGATCGGCGCCGGCGTCGCGTCGAAGCTCGTCTTCTCCTGGCTCGGCAACCCCGGCGTCGGGTCGCTCCACGCGATCCGACGCCGGATCGAATCCGCCGACCCGGCCCCGCTCGCGATCGAGGAGTACTCGCACTTCGGGATGGTGTGCCGCTACACCGCGGCGGCGGCGAACCTCCCGTTCTTCCCGATGCGGAGCTACTACGAGAGCGACATCCCCTCGGTGAACCCGCGGATCGTCCCGATGACGTCGCCGTACGACGGCACGGAGGTCTACGTCGTCCCGCCGCTCCGCCCCGACGTCGCGTTCGTCCACGCCCAGCGGGCCGATCGCGACGGCAACGCGCAGATCTGGGGCCTCCTCGGGTGCCAGAAGGAGGCCGCGTTCGCCGCCGATCGGGTCATCGTCGTCTGCGAGGAGGTCGTCGATGGAGCCGTGCTCCGCCGCGACCCGAACCGCACGGTGATCCCCGGGGTCGTCGTCGACGCGGTCGTCGAGGAACCCTTCGGATGCCACCCCTCGTACTCGCAGGGCTACTACGACCGCGACAACCGCTTCTACGTCGCCTGGGACGAGATCGCGCGCGATCCGGAGCGGCTCGAGGCCTGGCTCCGCGAGTGGGTGTACGACCTCGGGTCCCACCGGGACTACGTCGAGAAGTTCGGTGCGGCGTCCCGCGAGGCCCTGCGGCCCGGCCCGGCGCCCTCCGGCGAGGTCGACTACGGGGAGTACGCGTGAGCGCCCGCGACTGGAGCCCGACGGAACTCATGATCGCCGCGAGCGCACGACAGCTCGCGTCCGAGCGCGTGTGCTTCGTCGGGATCGGCCTGCCGAACATCGTCTGCAACCTCGCGAAGCGCACGGTCGCGCCGCAGCTCGAGCTCGTGTACGAGGCGGGGGTCTACGGGGCGGACCCGCGACGCCTCCCGCTGTCGATCGGCGACCCGACGCTCGTCACGGGGTCGACCGCGGTCACCTCGATGTTCGACCTCTTCGGGTTCTACCTGCAGGCCGGCCGGATCGACGTGGGGTTCCTCGGCGCCGCGCAGATCGACCGCTACGGCAACATCAACACGACGGTCATCGGGGACTACGACGCCCCGAAGGTGCGGCTCCCGGGATCGGGCGGCGCGGTCGAGATCGCGATCAACGCCCGGAAGGTCTTCGTGATCATGCGGCAGGGGACGCGGTCGTTCGTCGAGCGGCTCGACTTCCGGACCTCTCCGGGGCACTCCGGCGATCCCGCGCACGACGCGGGGCGGGGCTGGTGGGGCAACGGGCCCTCGTCGGTCGTCACCGACCTCGGCCAGTACCGGTTCGACGGGGCGACGGGCGAGATGACGCTCACGCACCTCCACCCCGGGACCACCCTCGATGACGTGCGCGCGGCGATGGCCTGGCACCCGCGCGTCGCCGACGACCTCGGCGAGACGTCCCCGCCGACCGCGGAGGAGCTCCGGCTGATCCGCGACGAACTCGATCCCGACGGGATGTACTCGCGGTGACCCACGTCTTCCGCCGCGTCCGCGATCGGGAGCTCCCCGTCGCCGCGCGCGCGCACGGCGCGTGGATCGAGGACGCCGAGGGCCGCCGCTACCTCGATGCCGCCGGCGGCGCGATCGTCGTGAACGTCGGCCACGGCGACCCCGACCTCGTCGCCGCGATGGCCGCGCAGGCCGGTGCCGTCGACTACGTCCACGGCACGACGTTCACGACCGCAGCGCTCGAGGGGTACGCCGACGACCTCGCGCCGGTCCTGCCGATGGACGACGGGCACATCTACCCCGTGTCCGGCGGTAGCGAGGCGGTCGAGACGGCGCTGAAGATGGCGCGGGCGTACCACCTCGCCCGCGGCGACGTCGGCCGCGACGTCGTGATCGCCCGCCGCGGCTCCTACCACGGCAACACCGTCGGCGCGCTCGACGCGAGCGGCAAGGAACCCCTGCGATCGCCGTACGCGCCGTGGCTCGGTCGCGTCCACCACGTCGGGACGCCGTACGAGTACCGCTGCGACCTCCCGGGCCACCCGACGGGCTGCGGAACCGCGCTCGCGGCCGAGCTCGAGGCGACGATCGTGCGGCTCGGCCCGGACCGCGTCGCGGCGTTCATCGCCGAGCCCGTCACCGGTGCGACGCTCGCGGCCGCCGTGCCGCCGGCCGACTACTGGCCGGCGATCGCGGAGGTGTGCCGGCGGCACGGCGTCCTCCTCATCGCCGACGAGGTCATGACCGGCTTCGGCCGGACCGGCCGGTGGTTCGGCGTCGACCACTGGGGCGTCCGTCCCGATCTCCTCACGTGCGCGAAGGGCTCGACGAGCGGCGTGTTCCCGTTCGGCTTCGCCGCCGCGAGCGGTGCGGTCGTCGAGGCGATCGGCCCGGCGGGGTTCGTCCACGGCTTCACGTGGTCGCACAACGGCGTCGGGGCGGCCGTCGCGCACGCCGCGCGCCGCCGCCTGCGCGACGGTCGCCTCGTCGAGGCCGCCGCCGAGGGCGGCGCGGCGCTCCTCGAGGATCTCCGGGAGCGCCTCGCAGGCGAGCCCGGCGTCGGCGACGTCCGTGGACTCGGGATGCTCCTCGGGATCGAGCTCGTGCGCGACCGGGCGACGAAGGCCCCGTACCCGCGCGCCGAACGGGTGACCGAGCGGGTGCTCGCGGCCGGCCGCGAGCGGGGCATCCTCCTGTACTCGAGCACCGGGCACGTCGACGGCGACGGGGACCTCCTCGTCCTCGGCCCGCCCCTCGGGCTCACGACCGAGGAGCGCGGGCTCGTCGTCGAACGCACGGCCGACGCGATCGACGCCGTGTGCCGGTGACCCGGTGAGCGGCGGCGTCGGCCTCGTCCGATGCCCCGGTGTCGCGGCCTACGACCACGGTCCCGGGCACCCGCTGCGTCCCGACCGCGTCCGCTACGCCTGGGACCTCATCGATGCCGTCGGGCTCTCGACGGAGCCGGGCGTCGTCGACCTCGCGGCGCGGCGCGCCGTCGACGAGGAGATCGGCCTCGTCCACTCCGACGCGTACATCACCGCGACGCGCTCCGCGGGGCAGGATGTCCCCGGATCGTACGCGCGCTGGGGGTACGGCCCCGGCGACAACCCGGTCTTCCCGCGCATGCACGATGCCGCTGCCGACATCGTCGGCGCGTCGCTCGTCGGCGCCGAGGCGGTCTGGCGGGGCGACGTCCTCCACGCGTTCAACGCCGCGGGCGGCCTCCACCACGCGATGCCCGAGCGTGCGTCGGGGTTCTGCGTCTACGACGACCCCGCGGTCGCGATCGCGTGGCTCCTCGCGCACGGCGCCGAGCGCATCGCCTACGTCGACCTCGATGTCCACCACGGCGACGGCCCGCAGGCGATCTTCTGGCACGACCCCCGGGTCCTCACCGTCTCGATCCACGAGTCGGGGGAGACCCTGTTCCCCGGGACGGGAGCGCGCGACGAGCGCGGCGCAGGGCTCGCGAAGGGCACGAAGGTGAACGTGCCGCTGCCCGCCGGGACGGGGGACCGACCGTGGCTCCGCGCGATCGACGAGGTCGTGCTCCCGGTCGTGGCGGACCACCGCCCGCAGGTCCTCGTGACGCAGCTCGGCTGCGACTCGCACCTCACGGACCCGCTCGCCCACCTCGAGATCACGACGACCGCGTACGCGGAGGCCGCGCGGCGCCTCCATCGGCTCGCCCACGACACCGCGGGCGGCCGCTGGCTCGCGACCGGTGGCGGTGGATACCAGCGCGTCACGGTCGTCCCGCGGGCGTGGACGATCGACTTCGCGGCGATGGTCGGCGTCGAGCTCGACGATCGGATCCCCGATGCGTGGCGGCGGGCGGTCGCCACCGCGAGCGGGACCGAGTCCCCCGCGACGTTCTCCGACCCGCCGGTGCCGGAGATGGATGTCCACGCGGACCGCGCGGTGGACGAGGCGCGCGAGGGCGCGCTGAAGGCGCTCGGCCTCGCGTTCTGACCGACCGGGCGCGTCAGTCGCCCGAGGGCGCGGCCGTCGGGCGCATCGCCTTCGAGACCTTCCGCACCGCCCACCGGTAGAGGGGCGGTGTGAGGATCCGGAACGCCTCGAGCGGCGCGACCGAGCGGGGCACCGCGACCTCGGGGCCCGCGTCGTCGCGGACGGCGTCGACGATCGCGCGCGCGACCCGGTCGGGGTGCATGACGAGGAACGACGGGAGCCCCGTCTGCGGGAACCCCTCCGTCGAGGCGAATCCCGGGTTCACGCTCGTCACGCGGATGCCGCGCGGCGCGAGCTCGTACGAGAGCGCCTCGGAGAACGCGACGACCGCGTGCTTGCTCGCCGTGTAGACGGAATGGCCCGGGGTCGCGAAGCGGCCCGCGAGCGAGGCGACGTTCACGACGTGGCCGCGACCGCGCTCGAGGAGCATCGGGAGGAACGCCCGCGTCCCCTGGAGGACGCCGAGGACGTTCACGCGGATCACCTGCTCGATCTGCTCGGCGGTGAGGTGCTCGAAGCGACCGCCGCCCGGGATGCCGGCGTTGTTCACGAGGACGTCGAGGCCGCCGTGGAGCTCGCGCACGCGGGCGGCGAGCGCGTCGAGGGACGCGACGTCGCCGACATCGCAGGCGACCGCGCTCGCCGCCCCGCCGCCGGAGCGGATCTCGGCGACGAGCGACTCGAGCCGGTCGAGCCGACGAGCGGTGACGACGACCGTCGAGCCCGCACGGGCGAACCGCCGCGCGGCGAGGTCGCCGAAGCCCGACGAGGCACCGGTCACGACGACGACCGCTCCGCGGAGTTCCATCCGTCCTCCCTGCGCCGTCGGGGGGCCCTCCGGGGGCTCCCTACAATGGGCCGCATGGACGTTATCGGGTCCCACGCCGCGCGCCTACCGGCGATCGACGGTCGTTGGGCGCCCGGTCGCTGGGATCGCGACGAGCTCCGCCGTGCGCTCCTCGACGGTGGGATCGCGGGCCCGCAGGTGAGCCACCCGATGGACAACGTGCTCGGCAACATCGCCCTCCTGTGCGAAGGCGACCACGACAAGCAGTTCGGGATGACCGGGCTCCAGACGTTGCCCGCCGAGGAGGTCTACCGGCTCGTCGCCGAGGCGAGCGGCTTCCGCGTCGATCCGACGGTGCGCTCCGGTCCGACGCCCGTGGACCCCGATCTCGTCCTCCGCGGCTGCGACGCGTACGGTGACCGCCTCGCGCTCGCGGTCGCGCGCCGCGAGCGGATCGTCCTCGCGACCGGGCACCCTGTCGGCCTCGCGCACCTCTACGTCGAGCTCGGGCGGCTGCTCGGCCGACTCGGGTGCGAGATCCTGCGGCCCGCTGACGGCGTGTCGTGGAAGAAGCGCGACGGCCGACTCCGGCGGATCCGCTACCTCGGCGACGTCGCGGTCATCACCGACCGCACCGCGCCCCGCCACACCCACAGCGGCGTGCCGATGGCGCGCGTCCTCGAGGCCGAGCGCCCCGACCTCGTCCTCGCCGACCACGGGTGGGCGGGCGCCGCGATCGAGGCGGGCGTCGAGACCGTCGCGAGCGCCGACGTGAACGACCCCGCGCTCATCGTCGCGCGGGCGCAGGGCCGCACCGACGTCGTCCTCGTCATGGACGACAACGTCCGGCCCGAGGACTACTGGCCGGTCTTCCAGGCGATCGTCGCCCGCATCGACGCGTGAGCGTCCACGCCCGCGTCATCGAGGAGGCCGTCGGCGGCAAGTCGACCGTGTTCCTCGTCGGCGGCATCGACACCGGCAAGACGAGCCTCGCGCGCGAGCTCCTCGCCGCCGCGCTCGCCGCCGGTCGCTCGGGCGCCTACCTCGACGCCGACCCCGGCCAGAAGCGCGTCGGCCCGCCGACGACCGGGACCGCGCGGTTCGTCCGGTCCCCGGCGGACCTCGAGCCCGAGCGGCTCGCGGTGCAGGACGTCATGGCCTTCGTCGGATCGACGTCGCCCCAGGGCTACCTCCTCCAGCTCGTCACCGCGATCGGCAACGTCGCCGAGGTCGTCCGCGCCTCCGGCGCGTCCTTCGTCGTCGTCGACACCGACGGGATGGTGTCCGGGATCTACGGGCAGCTCCTGAAGGTCCACGAGGTCGAGGTCCTGCGTCCCGACCTCGTCCTCGGTCTCCAGCGCGGGGAGGAGCTCCTCCCGCTCCTCGGCGCGATCCAGCGGTCGTTCGCGACGGAGGTCGTCCCGCTGCCGGTCATGCCCGGCGTGCGCGACACCTCCGTCGAAGAGCGGGCGGACAACCGCGAGGCCGCGATGCGTCGCTACTTCTCCGGCGAGCTCCACCGTTTCCGCGTGAAGCCGACGGTGTTCGTCCCGACGCTGCCGCCCCTGTTCGACCTCGCGCAGCTCGACCGGCTCGTCGTCGGGCTCTCCGACGGCGCGGGCGCCTGCACCGGGATCGGCTACCTCGAGCACGCGCCGGGCGAGGACCTGCGCCTCGTGACCCCCGTGGCAGCGGGGCCGAAGGCGCTTAGACTTGGCGGAGTGCGCCTGGACGGGTCCTATCAGGCGCGTCGGGTGGACCTGCGGAACCTCTTCGGTTCCGAGTGATCCTTCGAGGAAGGGAACGCGTGTGCCGTCGCTCGTGAAGAAGCGCCGCAAGAAGATGCGGAAGAAGAAGCACAAGAAGCTCCTCAAGAAGACCCGCTGGCAGCGCCGGCAGCAGGGTCGCTAGCACCCGCCCCGCGCGGGGGATCGCGGAGGAGCGCGGTGGCACGTCCCATCGTCTTCCTGACCGACTACGGTCTCGCCGACGAGTTCGTCGGCGTGTGCCACGCCGTCATGCGGTCGATCGCGCCGGACGCCCCGATCGTCGACCTCACGCACGCGATCCGTCGGCACGACGTCCTCCAGGGGTCGATCGTCCTCGGTCGGGCGGCGCGGTACGCGCCGCCCGACGCCGTCTACGTCGCGGTCGTCGATCCGGGCGTCGGGTCCGAGCGGCGGGCGATCGCCGTCGAGGCGGCCTCCGGTGCGGTCCTCGTCGGGCCCGACAACGGCCTGCTCTCCGGCGCGTGGCGCGCCCTCGGCGGCGCGACCCGCGCCGTCGAGATCACGGCCGAGGAGGTCGCGATCCAGCCCGTCTCGAAGACGTTCCACGGGCGCGACATCTTCACGCCCGCGGCGGCACACGTCGCGCGGGGCTTCCCGCTCGAGCGCCTCGGCGCGTCGCTCGATCCCACGGACCTGCGCGTGGTCGACCTCCCGCGCCCGATGGTCGCGGCCGGATCGGTCGGTGGCCGCGCGGTGATGATCGACGGGTTCGGCAACGTCCAACTGAACGTCCGTCCCGACGACCTCGAGCGCGCCGGCCTCGGAGCGGTCGTCGAGGTGGGGTCCCGCCGGGTGCCCCGCGTCGCGACGTTCGCCGACCTCCCGAGCGGCAAACTCGGGCTCATCGTCGACTCGCAGGGGTTCGTCGCCCTCGTCGTGAACAACGGGAGCGCCGCGGAGCTCCTCGGACTCCGCCCGGGCGTCGTCGTCGTCCTGTCCTGACCCCGGACCACGACCGCGGGATCCGCCGGCCAGCGCCTCGTCAGCGCGACGGCACCGGGAGCGGGGTGCCGGGCACCGGGCCCGGGTACGCCGGACGGTCCTGCGACGCGATGACGAACTGCGCGACCGCCGCGCCGAGCAGGAGCGCGACGAGCGCGACGATCGCGATGCGGGTGCCGGGACGCACGTCCCGAGGCTAGCAACCGCACGGGTATGCTGCCGCCTCCATGTGGGTCGTCCCGCTCGCCGCCGGCTGCATCGCCTCGGCGTTCACCGCGTCGCTCGTGCGGTCCTTCCGCGCGCGACCGCGCCTCGCCCTCATCCTGTGGGCGGTCGCGCTCGCGATGTACGCGGTCGGGTGCTTCGCGGTCGCGGTGGGGGCGCTCCGTGGGTTCGACGCGACGACGTTCCGGATCTACTGGGCGTTCGGTGCCGTGCTGAACGTCCCGTTCCTCGCGGCAGGGGAACTCGATCTCCTCGCACCGAGCCGCCGCACGTCCCTCCTGCTCATCGGTGCGCTCTTCGTCGTGACCGCGGTCACGCTCGCCCGGACGTGGGGCGCGCCCATCGACCTCGCCGCCCTCGGGGGCTCGCTCCCCTCCGGTCGTGCGGTCTTCGGCGACGGGTCGGTCGCGTACCGGCTGCCGCGGGCCATCTCGACCCCCGCGTACGCGGTCCTCGTGGCGGGCACGCTCTGGTCAGCCTGGCGGATGCGCGGTGCCCCGGACCGCCACGATCGCTTCGTCGGTACGCTCTGGATCGCCGCCGGCGCGACCGCGATCGCGGGGTTCGGATCAGCCTTCGCGGCGCTCGGGATGCTCGCCCCGTTCTCGATCGCGATCCTCGTGGGCGTCGCGGTGATGTTCCTCGGGTTCCGGCGCGCGGTGCGGACCACGACCTCGTGACGCCCCGTATCGTCCTCCTGTCGCGACCCGGCTGCGGTCTCTGCCGGACGGCGCGCGAGGTGCTCGAGCGTGAGCGGGCGCGGACGGACTTCGAGCTCGAGGAGGTCGACATCTCGACCGATCTCGAGCTCGAGCGCACCTACGGGATCCGCATCCCGGTCGTGCTCCTCGACGGCGAGGAGTTCGCGGAGATCGAGGTCGACCCGAAGGCGCTCCGCCGGGCCGTCCGAGCCCGCGCCCGGGCCGGCTGACCCCGAGCCCGCGCCCGGGCCGGCTGACCCCGAGCCGGCTGACCCCGAGCGCCCCGCGCACCGCAGTGGCCTCCGAGCGCCCCGTCCGGACGTGCGCGGTCGCGCGCTCTCCTTGCGCGCTTGTGAACGAGAGGGCGCAGGGCTACGCTCGCGCCGTGCCTGCCCCCCGTCCGATCCCCGAGGCGACCGTCCGGCGCCTCCCGCTCTACCTCCGGGTGCTCACCGACGTCGCCGCGGCCGGGGGCACGACCGTGTCGTCCGCGTCGCTCGCGACCGGCTCGGGCGTGAACCCCGCGAAGGTCCGCAAGGACCTCTCGTACCTCGGGTCGTACGGAACGCGGGGGGTCGGCTACGACGTCGCGTACCTCCTCCACCAGGTCCGCCGCGAGCTCGGCCTCACGCAGGACTGGCCGGTCGCGATCGTCGGCCTCGGCAACCTCGGCCGGGCCCTCGCCGGCTACCGCGGGTTCGGACAGCGCGGCTTCCGCCCCGCGGCCCTCTTCGACGCCGACCCGGCGACGATCGGCGAGGAGATCGGCGGCCTCCGCGTCCGTCCGGTGGCCGAGCTCGCCGAGCGGATCCGCGCCGACGCGATCGCGATCGGTGTCATCTGCACGCCGGCCGCGGCGGCCCAGGAGGTCGCCGACGCGCTCGTCGCGGCCGGCGTGCGGTCGATCCTGAACTTCGCGCCGGTCGTCCTCGCCGTCCCCGACGACGTCGTCGTCCGCAAGGTCGATCTCGCGCAGGAGCTCCAGATCCTCACGTACTACGAGCAGCGCACGGCGGCGCTCGAGCAGGTGCGGGATCGGCGCGCGCGGCGCGCGGCTACTTCGAGATCGTGAACCAGAGGACGATGAAGACCAGGATCATCATGGTCCCGAACAGGATGAACTGGATCGATCCCTGCTCGATGAGCGGAAAGGCTTCCTGAGCGAGCATCCCCGATCCTCCCTACGCCGGTCCGTGCCACTCGGGGGCGCTGCCGCCCGTGAGGATGTCCTTGCGCTTGCGCTCCGCGCGGTCGAGGAAGGGCAGGTGCACGGCGAACCCGAGGAGCGATCCGATGAGGAACACCCAGCTGTAGAACGCCTCGGAGCCGGGGTCGTGTTCGAGGTAGAGCGTGACGACCGGTCCGCCGTCGACGGCGAACCCCCGCGCCGCGGCGAGGGACCTGCCGTCCACGGTCGCGAAGCGGATGTCGCGGACCGCGAAGTCCGTCGTCTGGAAGGCGTCGGGATCGAACTCCTCGAACCCGGCCTCGTGGTTCGCCTCCTCGGCGAGGAAGGAGACGGCGGCGCTCGAGAGCGACTGACGGGCGGCGTCGCCGGTGTCGCCGGCGCCGAGGGTCTTCCAGGCATCCCCATCCGGGTACGACGCGAAGAGCTCGCGCGGCGCCTCGGGGGCGATGCCCGCGGCGCGGACCTGCCACGCGGGCTCGTCACCGCGCGGCCCGAGGTTCACCGGGGTGCCGAGGCCCTGGGACCAGAAGCCGAACGCCCAGAGCGCGGAGAGCAGGAACATCCAGCCGAAGAAGCTCGTCGCGAGGACGAGGTAGCCCATCGTCCGTCCGAAGATCGCGGACAGCAGGAGGAGCACGCAGCCGACGAACAGGATGAACCCGATGATCGTGACGCCCGACCCCTTGAGGAAGGTGTCGCAGGCGATGTTGAACCCGAGGCAGGTGGCGGCGATCACAGGCTCGTCTGGTTGGCCGCCGGCGGCTTCTTCGTGACGTCGCCGTTCAGGAACTCATCGACCGCCGCCCGGGTCGCGTCGGGGTTGATGCAGACGTTCTTCTCGAACGGGACCTGCGTCTCGTCCTGGAACGACACGATGTAGTTCACGATGTCGTTGATCTGCTGGTCATCGAGGGCGCCCGCGTAGCGGATGCTCCACGACGGCATGATGCCGCGCCCCTTGTTCAGCACCTCGTAGAGGTCGTTCAGGCTGTAGATCGCCGGGTGCCCCGTCCACGGCCCGCCGCACACCGTCGTGATGTTCGGCGTCTGGAGCGGCGTGCCGGTCGCGGTGTTCAGGATGAGCGCGCCGCGCATCTCCGGTCCGTGGCACCGGACGCAGCCGACGCCCGCCTGGTTCTCCTCCGAGAAGTTCTGCACGCTGTGCTTGCCCCGGCGGATCGAGTCCGTGAGGAGGTCGCGCTCCTGCGTGAGGTTCGTGTTCGGCTCGAAGAGCCAGGTCGCAGGGACCCAGATCACGAAGAAGGCGACGAGGAGGACTCCCCAGCCCTGGAGCTTCGTGAGCACCGGGGTCTCGAGGTCGGCATCCGAGGGTCCGGGGCGCATCCCGCGGGGGATCTCGATCTCCTCCGAGCGCCGACGCCCGCGGAGCACGAGGGCGCCGAGCGCGAGGAGCAGGAGCACGCTCCCCGCGACGAGGAGGAGGACGCCCTGCGATGCGGTGAGGGCGAGCATCTAGCCCGGCGCCACGCAGAACGGGCCGGCGGCGCCACGCCGGAGCGTGTCGGTGCCGCGCGGCGGGCCGAGGAGGACCTGGGACGTGTCCACGAGGACGTCGCCGTTGCCGGTGATCTCGATCTTGAAGCGGTCCATGCCCCGCGGCGCCGGTCCGAGCTCGTACTCGCCCGCACCGTTGTACTTCGACCCGTGGCAGGGGCACTCGAACCACCCCGACGACTGGCAGTACGGCACGCGGCACCCGAGGTGGACGCACCGCTGGTAGAGCGGCATGAGCCCCTGCGCGGCGACCCCGTCGAGCTCGTAGTCGACGTCGCCGTCCGGGGTGCCGTCGTAGCCGACGAGGTAGAAGCGGCCGGAGCCGACGTAGAAGGGCTGCTTCGTGTCCGTGATCGCGCCCTTGATCTCCTCGATCTTGCCGGCGAGGACGACCGATCCGAACCCGCCCTTCAGGTTCGGCCACAGGAAGGCGATCGTCGCGCCGCCGAACTGGGCGCCGTAGACGAGGAGCGACCCGATGAGGGACTTCCGGAAGAACTCGCGCCGCGAGACCGGCTTCGGGGCGGGTCGCGACGGCTCACCGGCGACCGCGGTCGAGCCGGCTGCCGCGGCGCGGGCGGCGCGGCGGCCGCGGACGACGGAGAGCCCGAGGAAGATCGCGAAGAGGTCGATGACGACGACCGCGACGATCGCCGCGATCGTGGTCCCCGAGAGCGCTCCGACGACCCCGCTCACAGCTCGAAGAACACCCCCTGCGCCCACGGCCACACCCAGTTGTAGCCGGTGCCGCGGAAGAAGGAGCCGATGATCGTGAGCGTCGAGCCGAACATGAAGAGCATCGTGAAGAGCGTGATCGCGAGCTTGCGGTCACCGGGCTTCACGCTCGGGTTGCGGTCGAGGTAGGGGATCGCCGCGAAGCCCACGAGGATGAACGTCGGGACCGTGATGCCGGCCACCATCGGGTGGAAGTAGCGGAGGAGCTCCTGGAGGCCGAGGAAGTACCAGGGGGCCTTCGAGGGGTTCGGCGTGAGGTTCGGGTTCGCGAGCTCGCGGAGCGGGGCGTTCACGAAGGTCGAGAAGATCACCATCCCGGCGAGGAGCACGAGCATCGCGACGAACTCCTCGATGAGGAGGTGCGGCCAGACGTTCACGCGGTCGCCCTGCTCGCGCTCGACGCGCTGGATGCCCTCCGGCGGCACGAGCGCGAGGAGCCGGTGCTTGTCGGGCGCACCCTTCTTCGGGGACGGCACGTTGCCGGTCGGGGCGGGGGCGACGCGCTCGGTGGTCGCGACGGCCGCGGCGACCGGTGCGGACGCGACGG
>JBJTIF010000008.1:0-8180 GCA_046094825.1 Actinomycetota bacterium | reverse complement strand
GTCGCGGGGTGGCGGGTGGCGGGGGTCGCCTAGCGGCGACCGCGGCCGCCGGGGCCGCCGGGGCCGCCGAAGTTCGAGCGACGCCGTTCGCGGCGCTCCTCCTCCTGCGGTCCCTTCGGCATCCGGAGCTTCAGGGGGATGAGGCCGGCGCGCTCGTACGTCACCTGGAGGTGATCGACCTTCGAGGTGCGCGCGACCTCCTTCCAGCCCGCGTCGAGCAGGTGCTGGTGGCGCCCCTTCGCGCCGCGACGGAGCTGCTCGGAGCCGGGCACCTTCAGGTAGAGGCGCTCGGTGCGGACTTCCTTGAAGTCGGCCATGGGAGGCGAAGGCTACCAGAGGCACGCGGCCGGACGGGAGCCGTCATAATCGCCCTGTCGGCGGACCCGTCGGCGGGATCGGGGGGAGTCGCATGGATCGCACGCAACGCTGGGACGACCTCGCGCGCTCGCTCGCGGTCGATTCGATCCGCTCCTCCACGGCGGCCGGATCGGGCCACCCGACCTCCTCGCTCTCCGCGGCGCACCTGCTCGCGGTCCTCTACGACGGGCACCTGCGGCTCGACGTCGCCGACCCCGCGTCACCGGCGAACGATCGGTTCGTCCTGTCGAAGGGCCACGCCTCGCCGCTCATGTTCTCGGTGCTGAAGGCGATCGGCGCGATCGACGACGCGCAGCTCCTGTCGTTCCGCCGGATGGGGAGCCCGATCCAGGGCCACCCCGTGCCGGTGCCCGGCATGCCGTGGGTCGACGTCGCGACGGGGTCGCTCGGGCAGGGGCTCCCGATCGCCGTCGGGGTCGCGCTCGCGCTCCGCCTCGATGCCGCGCCCGGCCGCGTGTGGACGCTCATGGGCGACTCCGAGGTCGCCGAGGGATCGGTGTGGGAGGCGATGGCGGTCGCGGCGAACCTCGGCCTCACGAACCTCATCGGCATCATCGACATGAACCGCCTCGGCCAGCGCGGCGCGACGGCGCTCGGCTGGGACGGCGCGGCGTACGCGCGTCGCGCGGAGGCGTTCGGTTGGCACGCGGTGGAGATCGACGGCCACGACGTCGCCGCGATCGACGCGGCGTACACCGAGGCCGAGTCCTCGGGCGCGCTCACGTGCATCGTCGCGCGGACCGAGAAGGGGCACGGCGTCTCGTTCCTCGCGGACAAGCCGGGGTGGCACGGCAAGACGCTCTCGGCCGAGGAGGCCGACCGGGCGATCGCCGAACTCGGGGGTCCGCGGGACGTCCGCGTGACGCCGCTCGCGCCACCGGCGTGGGCGCCACCACCGGCGGCCGACGGCCGCGTCGAGCTCCCGACGTACGACGGCGTCGCGATCGCGACGCGGAAGGCCTTCGGTGAGGCGCTCGCCGCGCTCGCCGCGCGGCCCGAGGTCGTCGCGCTCGACGCGGAGGTCGCGAACTCGACGTACACCGAGGACTTCGAGAAGGTCGCCCCGGGACGCTTCGTCGAGACCTACATCGCGGAGCAGGCGATGGTCGGAGCGGCGGTGGGGCTGCAGGTCCTCGGGAAGGTCCCGTTCGCCGCGACGTTCGCGGCGTTCCTCACCCGCGCGTACGACTTCATCCGCATGGCGGCGATCAGCCGCGCGGACATCCGGCTCTGCGGATCGCACGCGGGGGTCTCGATCGGCGAGGACGGCCCGTCGCAGATGGCGCTCGAGGACCTCGCGATGATGCGAGCGGTCCACGGGTCGACGGTCCTCTACCCGTCGGACGGCAACGCGACGGCCGCGCTCGTCGCCGCGATGGCCGATCGCTCGGGCATCTCGTACCTGCGGTCGACGCGGGAGAAGACCCCGGCGCTCTACGGCTCGACGGACGCGTTCCCGATCGGCGGCAGCAAGGTCCACGAGGTCGGCGGCGGCGGCGCGCGGGTGACGCTCGTCGGCGCCGGCATCACCCTCCACGAGTGCCTCGCCGCCGCCGCCGACCTCTCCGCGGAGGGCGTCGCGGTCCGCGTCATCGACTGCTACTCGGTGAAGCCGATCGACACGGCGACGCTCCGTCGTGCCCTCGAGGAGACCGGGCTCGTCGTGACGGTCGAGGACCACTGGGTCGAGGGTGGACTCGGCGACGCGGTGCTCGAGGCGCTCGCGGCAACCGGCCCGCTGTCCGGTCGCGTCGCGAAGATCGGGGTGACCGGGATGCCCGGGTCGGGCGCCCCGGAGGAGCTCCGCGAGTGGGCCGGCATCTCCCGCGGACGGATCGCCGCCCGCGTGCGCGAGCTGCTCGGCTGAGGCGCCCTTCCGCGCGCCTGCGGGTCCGCGTCTGCCCCCGCTGGTAGGCTCTCCTTCCAAGGGCGGCGTCGTCGCCCCGTGAGGTTTCACGTCCTGGTCGCCTTCCCCGGTCCCGGGTGCGGAACCTCCCCCGGTTGACCCTGCGGCACGTGCCGCGGAAGGAGCACGACCAGATGACCACACCACCCTCGTTCGCCGAACTCGGCGTGTCCGCGCCGGTCATCGGCGCCCTCGCCGAGCGCGGCATCGTCGCCCCGTTCGAGATCCAGGCCCTCGTGATGGAGGACGCGCTCGCGGGCCACGACGTCCTCGCGAAGTCGAAGACCGGGTCGGGCAAGACGCTCGGCTTCGGGATCCCGCTCCTCGAGCGACTCACCCCCGACGCGCCGAAGCCGGCCGCGCTCGTCCTCGTGCCGACGCGCGAGCTCGCGCAGCAGGTCGCCGACGAGCTCACGCCCGTCGCGGCCGCGCGCGGCCTCGGCATCGGCGTCGCCTACGGCGGCGTCTCGATCACGGAGCAGGCGAAGGGCGTCGCGAAGGGGCACCTCCTCATCGCGACCCCCGGCCGCCTCGAGGACCTCGCCGAGCGCAAGCTCGTCCGCCTCGACGGCGTCCGCGCCCTCGTCCTCGACGAGGCCGACCGCATGCTCGACATGGGGTTCCAGCCGCAGGTCGACCGCATCGTCCGGCGCCTGTCGAAGGACCGCCAGACGATGTTCTTCTCGGCGACCCTCGATGGCGACGTCGGTCGGATCGCCGCCGCGTACACCCGCGAGCCGCGCCGGCACGAGGTCGTCTCCGAGACGAAGACCGTCGAGCTCATCGACCATCGCTTCATCCCGGTCTCCGCGCAGAACAAGGTCGAGGCGCTCGTCGAGCTCCTCGAGAAGGAGCGAGACCTCACGCTCGTCTTCGTCCGCACGAAGCGCGGCGCGGACCGTCTCGTCCACAAGCTGAAGCAGCGTGGCCTCCGCGTCGAGGGTCTCCACGGCGACATGACGCAGCCGGCGCGCCAGAAGGCGCTCGCGCGGTTCGAGGAGGGCAAGATCGACGTGCTCGTCGCGACCGACGTCGCGGCTCGGGGCCTCGACCTCGAACGGATCAGCCACGTCATCAACTTCGATCCGCCGGAGGACGACAAGGCCTACGTCCACCGCGTCGGCCGCACCGCGCGCGCCGGTCGCAGCGGCATCGGCGTCACGCTCGTGACCGCCGAGCAGCAGGGCGACGTCAGCCGGATGGCCGCGCGGCTCGACCTCCACGAGGCGTTCGAGGAGGAGGGCATGAAGGTCGCGCCCCCGCGCGTCGTGTTCTCCGGCTCGAAGTCCGGTCGTCGCTCGTCGCTCCGTCGCTCGAAGCGCCGCTGATCTCGTCGGTCAGAGCGCCCCGAGCGCCGCGCAGTCCGGCTCGTCCGGCAGGAGCGGTCGGAGCGTCAGCCGGAACGTCTCGCCGCCCGCCGCCCACGGCGTGAGCTGGTTCGATGCCTCGAGCAACGGGCGGAGCGCGTCGAGGTCTGCCCCCGTGATCGTGCCGCACCGCAGCGCGAGCCCCTCGCCGACCTCGGCGAAGTCGCCGGGTGACGTCGCGAGCGGCCACGCGACCTCCTGCTGCGGGAGCGACGGGTCGCCCTCACCGTAGGGCTCGGCGACGATCGCGAGCGCGTCGAACGCGTAGGGCTCGGGCTCGCCGACGGAGCCCTCCGGCAGCCACGAGAGGTCGGAGAGCCGGTTCACGAACTGCGTGAGCCGATCGCGCGCGGCGACGTCGTCCTGGCACATCGACGTGTCCATCCCGAGCGCGTAGACGCTCGACTGGTGGCGGACGCCGTCCGCGACCGCGACGATCGTCGTCGTCCCGACGTCGGCGACGCCGCAGAAGTCGTCGAGGACGAGGTCGTCGAAGACGCCGAGCTGGCGCGCCTCCTCGAGGAGCGCCGTCACGGCGTCGGGGGTGAGGCGCTGCTGCCAGAGCGAGGGGAACGCGGGCGGCGGGTAGATCGCGACCTGCGGCCCGACGGCGACGAGGCGCCCGTCGCCGAAGAGGGAGAACGTCGGGAACGCGGTGAGCGCGTACGAGGGCATCACGAAGCCTCCGCCGACCGCGACCTGCAGCACGATGTCGTCGGGGCCGGTCGGGTACGCGATGCCGTCCGAGCCGGCGCCGCCGTCCTCGAGCCGACCGCACGCGGTCGTCATGACCGCCAGGATCCCCACGAGCGCGAGCAGCCTCCGCATCCTGTCCGCCTTCCTCTCGGGCGTCTCCGGAGGCGTCCTGCCGGATCGCCCCCGTCGAACGACATCCTCTCCGAACGCCTGTCCGACGTCCGGGAGGGGCGTCCCGGTTCCCGAGGGGATGACGACCCCCCGCCGAGCGGGGATGCTGGAGGAACGCCCGCGCCATCCGGCCGGGCACCCCGGGACCGGAAGGACCTCGATGCGCCTGAACCCCGAGTCGATCGCCCGCGCGAGCAGCCGGCACCCGTGGCGGACGGTGATCATCTGGGTGCTCCTCCTCGTGGCGATGGGCCTCGTGACGCAGCGGCTGCTCGACGGGGTCCTCACCCAGGACATCGAATTCACGAACCGTCCGCAGTCGGTGCAGGTGCAGGAGGCGCTCGACGCGGCCTTCCCGGACCGCAGCGGCGCGGAGGACTCCCTCTTCGTCCTCGCGCAGGGCGCGCCCGGGGCGGCCGACGATCCGGCCTTCCAGGCGGCGATCGCCTCGCTCACCGAGGAGATCCGCGCGCTCGGCGACGACGTGGTCGGCGGACCCGTCTCCTCCTACCTCGACATCCGGGGCCAGGGGCAGGCGCTCCTGCTCCCCGACGGGGCGGCGGCGATCGCCGTCCAGCTCGCGTCCCCGGACGGCGCCGTCCTCGCCGACATCGGTGCCGCGGCGACCGCCGCCGCCCCGTCGGACGCGACCGTCGAGGTGCTCACGCCGATCGAGTTCGCGGCGCGCGCGCAGCAGACGACGCCGCCGCCGGCCGGGACCGACATCCCCGAGGCGTTCGTCGTCGTGTCCGTGCCGGAGCCCGGTGCCTCCGCGGACGCGCTCCCGTCGGCGACGCAGGCGATCGCGACCGCCGTCGCGGATGCCGCGGGTGACGCGCTCGCGTCGCCTCCCGTGACGCCGTACGCGGTCCTCGTGGCGGCGGAGGGGACGATCTCGCAGGACCGGAGCACCGTGCTCATCCCCGTCCAACCCGCGGACACCGACGAGGCAACGCTCGAACGCTTCCGCGAACTCGCCCACGATGCGACGACCGAGGACCTCACCGTCGAGGTCGCGGGCCGCCCGCTCATCTTCGTGGACTTCGCGAAGGTCTCGGAGGAGGACCTCCGGCGCGGTGAGGCGTTCGGCCTCGGGATCGCGCTCGTCGTCCTCATCGCGGTGTTCGCCGCGGTCGTCGCGGCGATCGTGCCGATCGTCATGGGGCTCTTCGCGATCGGCATCGCGCTCGGTGCGGTCGCGCTCCTCGGGCAGTTCCTCGAGTTCAACCTCTTCGTGACGAACATGGTCTCGATGATCGGGCTCGCGGTCGGCATCGACTACTCGCTGTTCATCGTGTCGCGCTACCGCGAGGAACGCCGCCGCGGTCGCGAGAAGCTCGAGGCGATCGGGATGGCGGGCGCGACCGCGAACCGCGCCGTGTTCTTCAGCGGCGTGACGGTCGTCCTGGCGCTCCTCGGGATGCTCTTCGTCCCGAGCACGATCTTCCAGAGCCTCGGGGTCGGGGCGGTGACGGTGACGATCTTCGCGATCGGCGCCTCGATGACGCTCCTGCCGGCGATCCTCGCGATCCTCGGCGACCGGGTGAACTGGCCGGCGCTCTCGAAGCGCGCCCGCGTCGACGCCGATCACGACCCGAAGGGCGGCTTCTGGGACCGGATCACGA
Organism: Actinomycetota bacterium; assembly: GCA_046094825.1. Classification (GTDB taxonomy): domain Bacteria; phylum Actinomycetota; class UBA4738; order UBA4738; family HRBIN12; genus JBJTIF01. The sequence continues at coordinate 2,037 of JBJTIF010000008.1, read as the reverse complement.
ACCGCGTCATGGCGCGACCGGTCGTGTTCCTCCTCGTCGCGATCGCGATCCTCGGCGGCCTCGGCAGCCAGTACTTCCAACTGAACCGCGGGACGTCGCAGAACATCACGACGCTCCCGGACGAGTTCGAGTCGAAGGCCGCGTTCGTCCTGCTCGCGGAGCAGTTCTCCGGGGGCACGACGCAGCCGATCGAGATCGTCCTGCGGGGCGAGGAGGTCGAGGGCCCGGCGTTCGGCGAGGCCGTCGCCGCGGTCCAGGCGCGGATCGCCGAGCACCCGCAGCTCGCCGACGCCTCGCGCGTCGACGCCGCGCCGTCCTCGGGCATCGTGCTCGTCCAGGCGTACCTGAACGGCGACCCCGCGACGGACGCGGCGTTCCAGACCGTCCGGGACCTCCGCGAGGAGCTCCCCGGCGTCGTCGGCGATCGCGCCGAGGTGCTCGTCGGCGGCGAGACGGCCTACTTCACGGACTTCCTCGCGATCGCCGACGACGCGCAGGTGCCGGTGTTCGCGTTCGTCCTCGGGCTGTCGTTCATCCTCCTCACCGTGGTGTTCCGATCGATCGTCCTGCCGATCAAGGCGATCCTCATGAACCTCCTGTCCGTCGGCGCCGCGTACGGCGCGGTGACGCTCGTGTTCCAAGAGGGCGTCGGGATCGGGTTCTTCAACGCGATCGGGTTCCAGTTCCGGCAGGTCGAGGCGATCGAGGCGTGGCTGCCGCTCTTCCTCTTCTCGATCCTGTTCGGGCTCTCGATGGACTACCACGTGTTCATGCTCACGCGGATCCGCGAGGAGTTCGACCGCACGCGGGACAACGCCGAATCCGTCGCGTACGGCCTGCGGACGACGGCGGGCATCATCACCGGCGCGGCACTCATCATGGTCGCGGTGTTCACGGCCTTCGCGTCCGGCCGACTCGGTCCGCTCCAGCAGATGGGCTTCGGGCTCGCGGTCGCGATCTTCCTCGACGCGACGATCGTCCGGTCGATCCTCGTGCCGGCGTCCATGCGGCTCCTCGGAGACCGCAACTGGTACCTCCCGCGCTGGCTCCGCTGGCTCCCCGAACTCCACGTCGAGGGACCGGCATCCGAGCGCGTGCGGTGAGCGGACGGAGGTCGGACGTGGGCTGGACCGAGGCGGATCTGCCGGACCTCACCGGGCGACGCGTCGTCGTCACGGGGGCGAACAGCGGCATCGGGTTCGAGGCGGCGCGGGCCTTCGCGGCGCGCGGCGCGGAGGTGACGCTCGCCGTCCGCTCGCGCGAACGCGGGGAGGCCGCGGCGGCGCGCATCGCGGGCGCGGTGCGGGTCGAGGAGCTCGACCTCGCGAGCCTCGCGTCGGTGCGCGCGTTCGCGTCGCGGTGGAGCGGCGGGCTCGACATCCTCGTGAACAACGCCGGGGTCATGGCGATCCCGCGCCGCGAGACGGCGGACGGCTTCGAGATGCAGTTCGGCACGAACCACCTCGGGCACTTCGCGCTCACGGGGCTGCTCCTCGGGTCGCTCCGGGAGCGGCCAGGCGCGCGGGTCGTCACCGTGTCGAGCAACCTCCACAGGCGCGGCACGATCGCGTTCGACGATCTGATGGGCGAGCGGCGGTACCGCGCCTGGGGCGCGTACGCGCAGAGCAAGCTCGCGAACCTCCTCTTCACCTCGGAGTTGCAGCGCCGGCTCCAGGCGAAGGGCGACGCGGTCACCGCGGTCGCGGTGCACCCGGGCTACGCGGCGACGAACCTCCAAGGCGTCGCTCCCCGGATGCGCTACGGCCGCGCCGGCGCTGCGGTCGTCGCGGTCGCGAACCGCGTCCTCGCGCAGCCTGCTGCACAGGGTGCGCTCCCGACGATGTTCGCGGCGTTCTCGCCCGGGCTCCCGGGCGATGCGTACGTCGGCCCGGACGGGCTCGGCGAGATGCGCGGCGCGCCGCGGTTCGTGGAGCGCTCGGCGGGGGGGCGGGTCCGCGCCGCCGGCGAGGGGAGGTGGGGGGGGGGGGAGGGGGGCTCCGGCGTGCGCTACCCGGTGCGCACGGGGTCCCCTCCGCG
>JBJTIF010000007.1:0-5417 GCA_046094825.1 Actinomycetota bacterium | reverse complement strand
CACGTCCCCGGGGGCGACCGGCGCCCCGGTCGCGATGCGGACCGGCCCCCGGGTCGGCCTGTCGCGCGGGACCGACATCCCGTGGCGGTTCCTGGCATCCGGGGGACCGGGGGTCAGGGCGCCTCCCTGACGGGCCGCGTCGGCGCGCTACTAGGGCGCCCTCTGGGGAGGGGAAGAGGGATGACGGGCGCTCGGTTCGGTGCGCTCGCGCTCGCGCGCTGCGCGAGCCTCTTCGCGGCGGTTCCGGTCTCCGCGGCACCCGCGCCCGCGAAGGTGGGCACCGACCTCGCCCCCTACGTCCCGGGCGCCCTCCTCGTGGGCTTCCGTCCCGGCACCCCGGCCGCCGACCGCGCGGCCGCGCGCGCGGCCGCGGGCGCGGTTGCGGCCGAACCCCTCTCGGACCTCGCCCGCGACGCCGAGATCTGGACCCTCGCGACCGGCCGCTCCGTCGTCGGCGCGATGACGGTGCTCGCCCGCAACCCCGTCGTGCGCTACGCCGAGCCCGACTACCTCCTCGAGACCGCGGTGACCTCGAACGACCCGTACTACACCGGCGGCAACCTCTGGGGCATGTACGGCGACGCGACGAGCCCGTCGAACGCCTTCGGTTCGCAGGCCGCCGAGGCCTGGGACGTCGGTGCGATCGGCTCCTCGGCCGTGTACGTCGGCGTGATCGACGAGGGCATCCAGTTCGACCACCCGGACCTCGACGGCAACATCTGGACGAACCCCTTCGACCCGGTCGACGGCGTCGACAACGACGGCAACGGGTTCATCGACGACGAGCACGGCTGGGACTTCGTGAACAACGACCGGAGCATCTACGACGCCGGCGGCGACAGCCACGGGACGCACGTCTCCGGGACGATCGGCGGCGAGGGTGGCAACGGGATCGGCGTCGCGGGCGTGAACTGGAGCGTCCGCATCATCTCCGGCAAGTTCCTCGGCACCGGCGGGGGCAGCACGTCGAACGCCGTCCGGGCCGTCGACTACATGACCGACCTGAAGACCCGACACGGCCTGAACATCGTCGCCACGAGCAACTCGTGGGGAGGCGGCGGGGCCTCGACGGCGCTCCTCGACGCGATCAACCGGGGTGGCGACGCCGGCATCCTCTTCGTCGCTGCGGCGGGCAACTCGAGTTCGAACAACGACGCCACGCAGAACTACCCCTCGAACTACCAGTGCACGACCCGTGCGAACGGCACCGCGCGTGGATGGGACTGCGTCGTCGCGGTCGCCGCGATCGCGAGCAACGGATCCCTCGCCTCGTTCTCGTCGTACGGGGCGACGACGGTCGACCTCGGAGCGCCCGGGGTGAGCATCAACTCCACGGTTCCGACGAACTCCTACGCCTCGTACAACGGGACCTCGATGGCGACCCCGCACGTCTCGGGCGCGGTCGCCCTCTGCGCCTCCCTCGATCCGACCCTGACCGCGAACGGCCTGCGGACCGCGGTGCTCTCGGCGACGACCCCGACGACGTCGCTCGCCGGCATCACCGTGACCGGAGGGCGTCTGAACGTGGGCGCGATGCTCGCGAGCTGCTCCCCGGCGACCGGTCCGGTCTCCGGCGCGCCCTCGGGCCTCACCGCGACGACGGTGGACTCGCGGACGATCTCCCTCGCCTGGACCGACGGCGTGAGCGACGAGTCGCTCTACGAGGTCCAGCGCGCGACCTCCTCCTCGGGGGTCTGCGGCACCTTCGCGACGATCGGCACCCTGGGCCCGAACTCGACCGCGTACACGGCCGGTGGGCTCGCTGGCTCGACGACGTACTGCTTCCGCGTCCGCGGGGCGAACGGCTACGCCGGCGGCTCCCAGAGCGCGTGGTCGAACACCGACTCCGCGACGACCGCGGCCCCGCCGCCGCCATACGTCTGCGCGACGACCGCGATCGCGTGGATCGACCCGACCGGGGGGACCTCGTACGCGCTGAGCGATGACGCCTCCGCGTCCTTCTCGATCCCGTTCGGCTTCTCCGCCTACGGGACGACGTACACGACCGGGTCGGTCTCCTCGAACGGGTACGTGCGCCTCGGGAGCGGTGCGGCGACCGCGTACGCGAACGTCGGCATCCCGAACGTCGCGGATCCGAACATGTTCCTGGCGGCCTTCTGGGACGACCTGAACCCTGCCAGCGTGAGCGGCACGGTCCGCACGAGGGTCGACGGCACCGCGCCGAACCGGCGGTTCGTCGCGAGCTGGGTGAACGTCCCGCACTTCAGCGTCGCGGGGAGCGCCCTCACGTTCCAGATCGTCCTCGAGGAAGCCACGGGTGACGTCGTCTTCCAGTACCTCGACGTCATCGCGGGGTCCGCGACCTACGACCGCGGAGCGTCCGCGACGATCGGCCTCGAGGATGCGCTCGGGGAGACCGGCACGCAGATCGCCCTGAACTCGGCGGTCCTCTCGGACGGGAGCGCCTACCGGTGCTCGACGAGCGTCGCGCCTCCGATCGCCCCGACGATCGCGGCCACGACGTTCGCCGACGGCACGATCGGCACGGCCTACTCCGCGAGCCAGTCGGCGAGCGGCGGGGTGACGCCGTACACGTGGTCGATCGCATCCGGGGCGCTCCCTGCAGGCCTCACCATGAACCCGAGCACCGGCGCGATCACCGGCAACCCGACGACCGCGGGGACCGCGACGTTCACCGTGAAGGTCCAAGGGGCCGACACCGGCTCCTCCACCCGGACGGCATCGATCCGCGTCGATGCGCCCCTCGCGATCTCCGCCGCGACGCTCTCGGCCACCGCCGGCACGGCGTACGCGCAGACGATCACCACGACCGGCGGCCGCAGCCCGATCGCGTGGTCCCGGAGCGGCACCCTCCCGACGGGCGTCTCGTTCTCCGGAGGCTCGTTCTCCGGCACGCCGACGGTGTCCGGGTCCTACCCGATCACGATCACCGCGACCGATGACGTCGGCCGCGTCGCGACCCGTGACTTCACGCTCACCGTCGCCTTCGGGAAGATGAGCCCCGCGAACGGGGCCCGGACGGCGCTGCGGACCTCCGCGACGCTCGAGTGGTCCGCGCACCAGGGGGCCACGCAGTACCGCTACTGCGTCTCGACCGCGAAGACCTGCACGCCGTCGACGACGACCTCGGCGACGGGCGTGACGGTCTCCGGGGTCTCGGCGAACTAGACGTACTCCTGGCAGGTGCAGGTGCTCGTGGGCTCGACCTGGGTCAGCGCGAACGGCGCGACCTTCTGGCGGTTCACGACCGCGCGCTGACGCAGGGCCTCGGCGTCCCCACCGGTTCGAGACCCCCTGTTAGCATCGGCGCTCCCATGGGCACGAACGACCTCGATCGCCTCGTCGCCGGCGCTGCGGAGGTCATCCCCGCCGAGGGGCTCCGCGAGAAGCTCGCGCTCGGCCGACCGCTTCGCGTGAAGCTCGGTCTCGATCCGACCGCGGCCCAGGTCACGCTCGGATGGGCCGTCGTCCTGCGGGTCCTGCGGCGCTTCCAGGACGCCGGCCACACCGCCGTCCTCATCGTGGGGGACTTCACCGCCCGCGTCGGCGACCCCTCGGGCCGTTCGGAGACCCGCCCGCGGCTCTCGAAGGAGACCGTCGAGGGGTACGCGGCGCACCTCCTCGAGCAGTTCTGGCGCATCCTCGACCGCGACCGCGCCGAGGTTCGCTACAACTCGGAGTGGCTCGGTGCGCTCGGGACGGAGGGCGTCCTCGAGCTCGCGGCACACTCGACGGTCGCCCGGATGCTCGAGCGTGACGACTTCGCGAAACGCTTCGCCGCCGAGCGTCCGATCTCCGTGATGGAGTTCCTCTATCCGCTCCTCCAGGGCTACGACTCCGTCGCGGTCCGTGCGGACGTCGAGCTCGGTGGAACGGACCAGAAGTTCAACCTCCTCGTGGGGCGCGATCTCCAGCGCGCCGCCGGCCAGGAGCCGCAGGTCACGTACACCGTGCCGCTCCTCGAAGGTCTCGATGGGGTGCAGAAGATGAGCCAGTCGCTCGGCAACTACGTCGGCATCGCCGAGGACCCCGAGGAGCAGTTCGGAAAGCTCCTGCGGATCCCCGACGCGCTCGTCCCGCGCTACCTGCGGCTGTGCACCGACGTCCCGGACACCGAGGTCGCTGCGATCGAGGCGGGGATCGCTGCCGGCGCCACGTCCCCGCTCGCGGCGAAGCGCCTGATGGCCCGGGCGGTCGTCGACCTCTACCACGGGTCTGGGGCGGGGGAGCGCGCGGAGGGGGCGTTCGATCGCGTCCACCGCGACCGCGAGCTGCCGGAGGAGGTCGGGGATCGACCGATCCGGCGGGCGGAGGTCGTCCGGGAGCGCCCCGACGGCAGCGTCGTGTCCCGGGCCGGGGTGCTCGTCGAGCTCGGGCTCGCCGCGAGCCGTTCCGAGGCCCGTCGCCTCATCGCCCAGGCCGGGGTGCGTGTGGACGGTGAGGTCCTCACGGAGGACGAGGTCGCGATCGACCCGGCCGACCTCGTCGGGACGACCTGGCAGGTCGGCCGCCGTCGCTTCGCGCGCATCGCCGGGCTGACCTGAGGTCGGGCACGGCCCGGAAGCGCGCTGACCGGTGCGCCGCACGGAGGTTGACGCTCGTGCCTGCGCGCCCGTAGTCTCCCCATCCCGGTTCACCCGCAGGGCTTCCCCGCCCAGGGTGGCGTCCGGCTCGCACCTTGAGAACTGAACAGTGTGTCAAAAGCCAGTGCGCCCCGATGATCGGGAGGCGCGGTTCGCCGTGCCTGCAGGTCGTCGGGAAAACTGCATCAAATCCGTCCGGACAAGAGACGGATCAGAGATGGCCGGGGAGGAGCCAATCGACCCGGCCGATCTCCAACAAGACCGTGAAGCCCGACCCTCGGGTCGGGCCGATCGATCTCTACGGAGAGTTTGATCCTGGCTCAGGACGAACGCTGGCGGCGTGCTTAACACATGCAAGTCGAGCGGTGAACCTCTTCGGAGGGGATCAGCGGCGAACGGGTGAGTAACACGTGGGCAACCTGCCCCAGACACCGGGATAACCCAGGGAAACCTGAGCTAATACCGGATACTCCGCGCGGATCGCATGATCCGTTCGGGAAAGCTCCGACGGTCTGGGATGGGCCCGCGGCCTATCAGCTTGTTGGTGGGGTAACGGCCTACCAAGGCGACGACGGGTAGCTGGTCTGAGAGGACGACCAGCCACACTGGGACTGAGACACGGCCCAGACTCCTACGGGAGGCAGCAGTGGGGAATATTGCGCTAATGCGGGAAACCGTGACGCAGCGACGCCGCGTGGGGGACGAAGGCCCTCGGGTCGTAAACCCCTTTCGCCAGGGACGAAACTGACGGTACCTGGAGAAGAAGTCCCGGCCAACTACGTGCCAGCAGCCGCGGTAACACGTAGGGGACGAGCGTTGTCCGGAATCATTGGGCGTAAAGCGCGCGTAGGC
>JBJTIF010000006.1:0-60074 GCA_046094825.1 Actinomycetota bacterium | reverse complement strand
GGATGCCCTCCGGCGGCACGAGCGCGAGGAGCCGGTGCTTGTCGGGCGCACCCTTCTTCGGGGACGGCACGTTGCCGGTCGGGGCGGGGGCGACGCGCTCGGTGGTCGCGACGGCCGCGGCGACCGGTGCGGACGCGACGGGCGGCGCGGCGGGGGCGCTGACCGCGGCCGCGGGGGCGGCGGCGGGGGCCGCGGCCGGCGCCGCGGCGGGTGCGGCGCCGCCGCGCGAGGCGCGGACGGCGGCGGATCGCGCGCGGCCCTCGGCGACGCGGCGATCGGTCCCCTTCGCGAGTTCCTCCGCGAGGACGCGGTCGAACGTCGGCTGGTCGAGCGGCGTCTCTTCCTTGGCCATCGTCTGCTCCCTCGTTCCTACAGCGGTCCGGAGATGCCGCCGTCCTTGCGGATCCGCCAGAAGTGGACGGCGAGGAAGATCACGAGGACGAACGGAAGGGCGAGGACGTGGAGCACGTACCAGCGCAGGAGCGTCTCGGGACCGACGACGACCCCGCCGAGCAGGAGGAAGTTCACCTGCTTCGCGATGAACGGCGCGTAGGCGCCGAGCGAGGTGCCGACCGTGACCGCCCAGATCGCGAGCTGGTCCCAGGGGAGGAGGTACCCCGTGAACGAGAGCCCGAGCGTGAGGAACAGGAGCACGACGCCGACGACCCAGTTGAACTCCCGCGGGGGCTTGTAGGACCCGGTGTAGAAGACGCGCGCCATGTGGAGCGTCACCGTGAAGACCATGATGTGCGCGCCCCAGCGGTGGAGGTTGCGGACGAGGTCGCCGAAGAACACGTTCGTGCGGATGGCCTGCATGTCCGCGTACGCCTGCGCCGCGCCGAGCTCGGCCGCGGGGCGGTAGAAGAACATGAGGAAGATGCCGGTGATCGTGAGCACGATGAACGTGAAGAAGGAGAGGCCGCCGAGGCAGAACGTGTAGGTCAGCTTCAACCCGTGCCGCTTCATCTTCACGGGGTGGAGGTGGTAGAGCACGTTGTTCATCGTCGCGAGGGCGCGGTCGCGCGACGTGTCCTTGTAGCCCTTCCGGAAGATCGACCCGGGTCGGAAGATCGACTTCCAGACCTCGGTTTCGCGGACGCGGTCGAACACCTCGCCCGGTGACGGCGGCTTCAGCTTCACGCGATCGCTCCTACTCGTCCTCGGCCTGCGACATCGGCACGGCCCCCATCGTGCGCTGGCCCGAGGTCCCCTCCGGCAGACGCGCATAGTACAGCGTGTCCGTCGGGCACCGTTCGACGCAGACGGAGCACCGCGTGCACGCGTTGTCGTCGACGACGAACACGGCGTAGGCGCTCTCGACCTCGGAGGCGACCGATGGCGACGCGCTGTCCTCGACGATGTCGTTCGACATCATGTAGATGCAGTTCCACGGGCAGACGTCCTCGCACGCGCGGCAGAGGATGCAGTTGTCGGGGTCGAGCATGAGGTGCTTCGGCGACTTCACGCCCTGCGCGAGCCAGGCGGCGTCCACCGGCGTGAGGACGTAGTCGGTCTTGATGTCGACCTCGGTCTTCGTGAACGGCACTAGCGGACCCCCCTCACCGGTAGCCGCCCGTCGGACGCGTGTCGCCCGTCTGACCGCGGAGACGGCGACGCCAGTTCTGCATCGCCGCGGCGCCGATGAGGATCGTGACGAAGGGGCCGGTCGTGAGCCCCATCGCGACCGCGTCCCGCGCCTGCATGAGCCAGAACCCGTTCGGCCCGGAGCCGTCCCACCCGAGCTGCTGGTCGGCGAAGTAGAGCCAGAACGACGGCACGACCGCCATCGAGATCATGAGGTAGAAGAAGACGCCGAGCGAGAAGAGGGTGGCCGTCGTCCAGGTCCACTCGAACTCCCGGAGGAACGGTTCGGCGCGCTCCTTGAGGCGGACCACCTGGTTCGGGAGCTTCATGCGGTTCGGTTCCTCGTCTGCTCGCGGGACGTCTCCGCGAACCTACTACACGGAGGCCCGCCGCACGCACGGCGCGACCTTGTGAAGCGGTTCACGAGCGCGGTCATCATGCCAAGCCGACCCGGGGGCAGGCAAGGGTGCGCCGCGCCCTGCCTACACTGACCGGCGTGGAGGTGCTCCTGGCCGACCTGGTGACCCGCGGTCTCGCCGCGTGGTGGGCGCCGCTCCTCGCGGCGGCGGCCGGCGTCGTGTCGTTCGCTTCGCCCTGCGTCTTCCCCCTCGTGCCCGGGTACCTCTCCTTCGTCGCGGGGGTGACCGGGGGTCCGGTCGAGGCCGCGGGCGGAACGCGCCGCCTCGCGCCGATGCTCCTGTTCGTGGCCGGGTTCTCGACGGTCTTCGTCGCGCTCGGGGCGTTCACCGGTGCGGTGCAGGGGATCCTGCGATCGGCGGTCGGGACCCGGGTGAGCGGCCTGCTCATCGCCGCCTTCGGGGCGTTCCTCCTCGCGTACGCCTTCCGACTCGGCCGGCCCGGTCTCTACGCCGAGGCCCGGCCGCTCCTCGGCCGCGTCCCCGCCGGGCCCGCCTGGGCGTTCCCGCTCGGGGTCGCCTTCGGAGCCGGGTGGACCCCGTGCGTGGGTCCGGTGCTCGCGGGGGTCCTCGCCCTCGCGGCGTCGCAGGGGGACGCCGCGAGGGCGGCCTTCCTCCTCCTCGCCTACTCGCTCGGCCTCGGGGTGCCCTTCGTGCTCGTCGGGCTCGGGGTCGGCCGCCTCGGGGCCCTCGCGGCGGTCCGTCGGCACCACGGGGCGATCACCGCGGTCGCGGGCGGGGCGATGCTCGCGATCGGGCTCCTCGTCGCCTCGGGTGCCTGGACGAGGCTCCTCGCCCCGCTCCTGCGGGCGATCGGTCGCTTCACCCCGGCGCTGTGAGGGGTCGGCCGACCCTCCGCCGCTCCGCGGCCCTCGCCTGGCGCTCGCTGCGCTCGATGCGCACCGCGCTCGTCCTCCTCCTCATCCTCGCGCTCGCGTCGATCGCCGGATCGCTCGTCCCGCAGGTCGGCCTCGCCGACGCGCGGATCGCGCAGATCGCGACCGAGCACCCGCTGCGGTTCGCGGTCTACGCGCGGCTCGGGCTCTTCGACGTGTACGGGTCGTGGTGGTTCACGCTCGTGTACACGCTCCTGCTCGTGTCGCTCGTCACCTGCCTGCTGCCGCGGACGCGGGCGACGTTCCGCGCGATCCGCTCGCGTCCCGCGCCGGTCGGCGACCTCGACGCGATGCGGCACTACGCGGAGGTGCCGGTCGCGTCCGATCCGTCGGCGGCGATCGCGGGCGCGCGCCGCATCCTCCGCGGACGGCGCTGGCTCCGGATGAACGACGCCGCCGCGCCCGCGATCGCCGCCGACAAGGGCGTGCTCCGCGAGGCGGGGAGCCTCGTCTTCCACTGGGCGTTCCTCCTGCTGCTCGTCGGCGTCGTGTGGGGCCGAGGTACCGGCTTCACCGGCAAGGCCGTCATCGTCGAGGGGCAGACGTGGACCGAGACGCACGCGAACTACGACGGCACGCTCCGCGAGGGATCGTGGTTCGGCGAGGACCACTCGGGCGCGACCGTCGCCGTCGAGGACTTCGAGGCGACGTACCGCATCACGGGGCAGCCTGCGGACTTCGTGACACGCGCGACGATCGCGGCCGCCGATGGGGGCGACGCGCGCGAGGTCGACATCCGCGTGAACGATCCCGCGCGCATCGGCCACGTGAAGCTCTACCAGTACGGCTACGGGTGGGCGCCGGTCGTCCGCGTCGAACGCGACGGCGAGGTGATCGCCGACGCGCCGATCGTCTGCACGCAGGGTGTCCCGCCGGCGGGGACGAGCCCACTCCAGCTGCCCTGGGACTGCGTCCTGAAGGTCGCCTCGGTGCGCCCGCAGGTCGGGGTCGCGTTCCGCCTGTGGCCGGACAGCCGCGCGCTCGCTGCGATCCTCGGCCAGGGCCTCCCGATGCCGATGATCATGGAGTTCCAGCCGGTCCTCTCCTACACGGCCTTCGAGGGCGACCTGCGCGCCGATCGCACCCAGGGGATCGCCGACCTCGACACGAGCGCCATGCGCCCCATCGGGGAAGGAGCGATCGGTGCCGGTCAGACGGTCTCGATCCGGGACGGTCTGACCGTCGCGTTCACCGACCTCCGCCAGTACACCGTGCTCCAGGTGACCCGAGATCGAGGGGTCGGCATCGTGCTCGCCGCGGCTATCCTCGTCCTCGGGGGGCTGCTCCTCTCGCTCTACGGCTCGCGCCGCCGCGTGTACGTCGACGCGGTGCCCGCGGGGGGCGGGTCGGTCCTGCGGATCGGAGGGTTCGCCGTGCAGCGCACCGAGGACTTCGAGGGTGAGTTCGCCGACCTCGTCGAGCGGCTCCGAGAACCGGTCGCCTGATGCTCGACGCCGCCGCGCAGGCCTGGGCCCGCATCTCGAACGACGCGTTCAACGTCACGTTCTTCGCGTACCTCGCGGGCATGCTCCTCGCGTTCCACTTCCTCGCCTTCCGTCGCGTCACCGCGTGGCGCCTGAGCATCGCGGCGACGGTCGTCGGTGGGATCGCGCACGCGGTGACGCTCGTCGCGCGCGGCCTCGCGGCAGAGCGCCTCCCGATCGGCAACATGTACGAGTACTCGCTCTCGCTCGCGTTTCTTCTCGTCGTCGCCTATCTCGTCGTCGTCGAGTACCGGGCGGGCATCCGCACCGTCGGCGGCTTCGTCCTCGGGTTCGCGGTCCTCACGCTCGCGGTCGCGGTGCTCTTCCTCTACGTCGGCCCCGCGCCGCTCGTCCCGGCGCTCGACTCGTACTGGCGCACGATCCACGTGAACGCGATGATCTGGTCGTCCTCGCTCCTCGCGCTCGGCGGGATCGTCACGATCCTCTACCTGTGGCAGGAACGCCGGGAGCGCCGCCGGACTTCGAAGCCGACGCCGTCGCCGCGATCGACGCCGAGGCCACGCGCCGTGGACGGTTGCCCTCGGCCCAGGCGCTCGACGGACTCGCGTACCGGCTGTTCGCCTTCGCCTTCCCGCTGTGGACCTTCGGGGTCATCTCCGGCGCGATCTGGGCCGAGGACGCCTGGGGCCGGTACTGGGGCTGGGATCCGAAGGAGACCTGGTCCTTCGTCACCTGGACGATCTACGCGGGGTACCTCCACGCGCGGACGACCTCGGGCTGGCGCGGCCGCCGCGCGGCGGTCATCGCCCTCGTGGGGTTCGTGTCCCTGCTCATCACCTACTACGCCGTGAACCTCTGGGTCGTCGGGCTCCACTCGTACGCGGGCGTCTCGTGACCGCGCACGTGACCCGGGGTGTTCCGGGTGGTCGTAGGCACGGTGATAGCATCGCGCTCACCCCGCCCGGGGGGTTCGGCAGAAAGGGTCCGATGCGCACGCTCCGCCGTTCCGCCGCGCTCGCTGCCCTCGTGCCGGTCCTCGCCGCGTGCGCGAACAACGGGCAGAGCGCCCTCGAGCCCGCCGGGCCGAACGCGAGCAGCATCTACGACCTCTCGGTCCCGGTCTTCGCGATCGCCGGCGTGATCTTCGTCGTCGTCGAGGTCGCCCTCGTGTACTTCGCCTGGCGGTTCCGCCACCGCAAGGGCCGCGATGTGATCCCGCCGCAGATCCACGGCAACACGCGGCTCGAGATCGCCTGGACGATCCTGCCGGCGCTCATCCTCGCCGGGGTCGCGGTCCCGACCGTCGCGACGATCTTCGACCTGAAGCGCGACCCCGGGCCGAACGCGCTCGAGGTGAACGTGATCGGCCACCAGTTCTGGTGGGAGTTCGACTACCCGAGCGACGGCGTGAACACGGCGAACGTCCTCCACATCCCGGAGGATCGACCGGTCCTGCTCACGCTCTGCGCGGCGGGCACGGGGTACGGCGGGGTGCCGGTCGCCTCGCCCTGCCAGCCGGGCGGCGCGGAGGGACCGCAGCCCGCGGGCGTCGGGTTCGACGTGATCCACTCGTTCTGGGTCCCGGAGCTCGCGGGGACGCAGGACGTCGTGCCCGGGCGCGCGAACACGCTCCTCCTCGAGGGTTCGGAGCCCGGCACGTACTCCGGCCAGTGCAAGGAGTTCTGCGGTCTGTCCCACGCGTACATGCGCTTCCGGGTCGTCGTGCACACCGCCGAGGACTACGAGCGGTGGCTCGCAGAGCAGCGGCAGGACGCGGTGACCGCCGCCGAGGGCTCGCTCGCGGCGACGGGAGCGCAGCTCTTCCTGAACGGGCAGTGCATCGCCTGCCACGCGATCCAGGGGCTCGAGACCGCGAACGGCCAGCCGCTCGTCGCGAACGGCGGCCCCGACCTCACGCACTTCGCGAGCCGCGACTGCTTCGCGGGGTGCATCCTCGAGCTGAACGACGAGAACCTCCGCAAGTGGCTCGACAATCCGCCGGCCGTGAAGGCGGGGTCGTGGATGCCCGACTACGGGCTCACGCCCGATGAGATCGAGGCGCTCACGGCGTACCTGCTGACCCTGCAGTGATCGAGGAGGACCGATGGCCAGCGTGACCGTTCCTGCCGCCCCGACCCGCAGGTGGATCCGCCGTCCCTCCGCGACCGAGGGATTCGCGAGTTGGTTCACGACCGTCGACCACAAGAAGATCGGGATCCTCTACGGCATCGCGTCCTTCATCTTCTTCCTCGTCGGGGGCATCGAGGCGCTCCTGATCCGCGTCCAGCTCGCGCAGCCGGATGCGACGGTCCTCGACCCCGACACCTACAACCAGATCTTCACGATGCACGGCATCACGATGGTGTTCTTCGTCGTCATGCCGCTCTCCGCGGCCTTCCTGAACTACCTGATCCCGCTCATGATCGGCGCGCGCGACGTCGCGTTCCCGCGTCTGAACGCGTACAGCTTCTGGGTGTGGCTCGCGGGCGGCATCTTCATCTACTCGAGCTTCCTGCTCGGCGGTGCGCCGAACGGCGGGTGGTTCGGGTACGCGCCGAACTCCACGCTCGACCTGTCGCCGGGCATGACGTTCTACTCCGTCGGCCTCCTCATCGCCGGTGTCGCCTCGACCGTCTCGGCGGTGAACCTCGCGGTGACCGTCCTGAACATGCGGGCGCCGGGCATGACGCTGTTCCGGATGCCGGTGTTCGTCTGGATGGGGCTCGTCGTGCAGTTCCTGCTCGCGTTCTCGCTGCCGATCATCACGGTCGGCCTCGTCGAGATGCTCTTCGACCGGCGGTTCGGCACGCACTTCTTCGACCCGGCCGCGGGCGGGGACCCGGTGCTCTGGCAGCACCTGTTCTGGCTCTTCGGGCACCCCGAGGTCTACATCCTCATCCTGCCGGCGATGGGCATCGTGTCCGAGGTCCTCCCGGTGTTCGCGCGCAAGCCGCTCTTCGGCTACCAGTTCGTCGTCTTCAGCGGCATCGCGATCGGGTTCATCGGGTTCGGCGTGTGGGCGCACCACATGTTCGCCGTCGGGCTCGGACCCGTCGCGAACACGGCCTTCGGTGTCTCGACGATGATCATCGCGATCCCGACCGGCGTGAAGATCTTCAACTGGCTCGGCACGATCTGGAAGGGTGACGTGCGGCTCACGACGCCGATGCTGTTCTCGCTCGGGTTCGTCGGGATGTTCGTGATCGGCGGGCTCTCGGGCGTCACGCACGCGGTCGTCCCCTCCGACTACCAGCAGACGGACACGTACTACATCGTCGCGCACTTCCACTACGTGCTCTTCGGCGGCGCGATCTTCGGCCTGTTCAGCGGCATGTACTTCTGGTGGCCGAAGGTCTTCGGACGGATGCTCGACGAACGGATCGGCAAGGCGCACTTCTGGAGCATGCTCGTCGGGTTCAACCTCACGTTCGCGCCGTTCCACATCCTCGGGCTCGAGGGCATGCCGCGGCGGATCCAGTCGTACCCGGCGTCCCTGAACCTCGGGTTCTGGAACCTCGTCGCCACCATCGGGTCGTTCGTGATCGCGGTCTCGATCCTCGTGTTCCTCGCGAACGTGCTCCGCTCGATGCGCCAGCCCCGCGGCACCCTCGCCGACCCGTGGGACGCCCGGACCCTCGAGTGGACGACGTCCTCGCCGCCGCCCGACTACAACTTCGCCGAGATCCCGACGGTGCACTCCCTCGACGAGTTCTGGCACCGGAAGTACGCCGAGACGAAGGAGGGCACGGTCGTCCCCGTCCCCGCGGGCGGCTCGGGTGACGCGCCCGCGCACCACGACGGGCACGGCATCCACCTCCCGTCGCCCTCGTACTTCCCGCTCGTCTCCGCGCTCGGGTTCCTGCCGTTCGGGTACGGACTCGTGCTGCCGGGCGCCTGGTGGCTCGCGATCGTCGGAGGGCTCGTGATCGTCGCGGGTCTCTACGGGTGGGCCCTCGAGCCCTCGGCGGAGTAGGAGGGGATCGTGGCGGACGCCTCGCTCGACGCGCCGGTCCACGGCGAGCAGACCTCGACGGGGCTGCCGAACCGCAAGCTCGCGATGTGGCTGTTCCTCGCCTCCGACGTCCTGCTGTTCGGGGCGCTCATCTCGACGTACATCCTCTACCGCGGGGCGAGCACGGTCGGCCCGTACCCCGAGGACGTCTTCGACATCCCGTACACCTCGGTGAGCTCGTTCGTCCTCCTCGCGAGTTCGCTCACGATGGTCCTCGCGCTCTCCGCCGCGCAGCGTCGTGACCTCGGCCAGCTCCGCGTGTGGCTCCTCGCGACCGGCCTCCTCGGGGTGACGTTCGTCGGCGGCCAGATCTACGAGTTCGCGACGTTCGTCCGTGAGGGCCTCACCCTGTCGACGAACCTCTTCGGGACGACGTTCTTCGTCCTCACCGGGTTCCACGGTGCCCACGTCGCGATCGGCATCCTCATGCTCCTCTCGCTCTTCGGGCTCACGTTCACCGGTGGGCTGCGCACCGATCACACCGGGACCGAGACCGTGGAGCTCGTCGGCCTCTACTGGCACTTCGTCGACGTCGTGTGGATCGTGATCTTCACGGTCGTCTACCTGATCCCCTGATGGCCGACGCCCCCTCCGCGACGCCGACGCTCCGCCGGGCACGGGATTCCCACCCGAGCCCGCGCGAGTACATCCGGATCGCGCTCATCCTCGCCGTCGTCACGGCGCTCGAGGTGGCCGTCTACTACGTGCCGGCGCTCGAGGCGTTCCTCGTGCCGCTCCTGTTCCTCTTCGCGATCGTGAAGTTCGCCCTCGTCGTGCTCTGGTTCATGCACCTGCGCTTCGAGAGCCGCACGTACTCACGGTTCCTCATGCTCGGGATCGCGGGGGCGGTCACGCTCTACGTGATCGTGCTCCTCACGTTCGGGGTGTTCGGCGGCGGGGGCGCCTGATGGTCCTGCCCCCCTGGCACGTGCACCTCGACGTCTGGGCGCTCCTCGGTGGCATCTGGGCGGGCTACCTGTTCGCGGTGCGGCGGCACGCGCGCCGCTTCCCCGGCGAGGACCCCACCTGGGCGCGGCGCGCGAAGCTCTTCTCCGGAGGGATGGCCGTGCTCTTCGTCGGCGCCGACTGGCCGGTCCACGACCTCGCCGAGGGCTACCTCTACTCGATGCACATGGTGCAGCACATGCTCTTCACGCTCGTCGCCGCCCCGCTCCTCGTCTCGGGAACCCCGCCGTGGATGCTCCGGGCGGCGTTCCGTCGGCCCGGTGTCCGGCAGGTCTTCCGATTCGTGACGCGGCCGCTCGTCGCGCTCGTGTTCTTCAACGGGGTCTTCCTCTTCACGCACTGGCCGGAGGTCGTCGCCCGGTCGGTCGCCTCGGAGCCGATCCACCTCGCCCTCCACGTCCTCATCGTCGCCTCGGCGCTCGCGATGTGGTGGCCGGTCATGTCGCCGCTCCCGGAGCTGCCCTCGCTCAGCCCGCCCGGGCAGATGCTCTACCTGTTCCTCCAGTCGCTCGCGCCGACGATCCCGGCGTCGTTCCTCACGTTCGGGCACACGCTCCTGTACCCGGTCTACGGCACCTTCCCCCGCATCTGGGGGATCGGCCCGCTCGAGGATCAACTCCTCGCGGGGCTCCAGATGAAGATCATCGGAGGCCTCATCCTCTGGGTCGTGATCGCCGCGATCTTCTTCCGCTGGCACGCGCGCGAGGAGCGCGAGGGCTGGGACGCGATCGCGATGGCGCGGCTCGAGCGGGAACTCCACCTGGAGGTGCGTGAGTGAGCGACCGTCCGGTCCGCGATCGGTTCCTGCTGCCCATCCTCCTGCCGCTCGGCCTCCTCGTCGTGCTCGCGCTCGTCATGGTCGGGTTCGCGCAGATCCTCCTGTCCGTGACCCACTCGGCCGCGACCCTCGTCGCGCTCGTCGTCGCCGCGGCGGTCGTCGTCGTGGCCGCGGTCGCGGCCAGCCGTCCGCAGGTCCGCGCGTCGACCGTCGCCTCGATGGTCGGGGCGGTCGCCGGCGTCGCGATGCTCGCGGGCGGTGCGGCGCTCCTGCTCGCGGCGAAGGGCGCGGAGGAGGGGCCCGAGGGTCCCGCGGTCACGGTCGTGCTCGCGGCGAAGGACATCGCGTTCACGACGGATGCGCTCCGCGTCCCCGCCGATGCGCCGTTCGCGATCGAGTTCGACAACCAGGACCCCGGCATCCAGCACAACGTCGAGATCTTCGAGGCCGAGGACTTCTCCGGGGAGCCGCTCTTCCAGGGCGAGCTCGTCACCGGTCCCGCGCAGATCACGTACGAGGTCCCGGCGCTCGCGGCAGCCACGTACTACTTCAACTGCCTCGTCCACCCGACGATGGTCGGGACGATCGAGGCGGCGGCCGGCGCGGGGGAGGCCGTCGAAGGGCCGACGGTCGTCGCGATGGGGCTCGCGTTCGATACCGACGTGATCGAGCTCGCGGCGGAGACCGCGACGATCGTGCGGATGGACAACCAGGACGCGGGCGTGCCGCACAACATCAGCGTCTACACCGACGAGACCCTCTCGGAGCAGCTCTACAAGGCCGAGCTCGTGACCGGGCCCGCGATCGCCGAGTACGTGATCCCGCCGCTCCCGGCGGGCACGTACTACTTCCACTGCGACGTGCACCCGACGATGGCGGGCGAGGTCCGCGTCACCTGACGGTGACCGACCCCCGCCGCAGCCGCCTGACCCCGCTCCGCGTCGCCGCGGCGTTCGTCCTCGTCCTCGCGCTCGCCGGCTGCGGCGCAGCGGTGACCGACGATCCCGCCGGCAACGCGGTGCCGACGTCGGGCCCGCTCCCGGACCTCGCGGGGGAGGTCGTCGGCGGTGGGTCCCTGCCGACGATCG
This sequence comes from Actinomycetota bacterium, assembly GCA_046094825.1. GTDB lineage: Bacteria > Actinomycetota > UBA4738 > UBA4738 > HRBIN12 > JBJTIF01. The sequence goes on along the minus strand of JBJTIF010000006.1, from coordinate 48,889 downwards.
CCGGCCGTGTGACGGTCGTGAACTTCTGGGCGACGTGGTGCGGGCCGTGCCGTCGCGAGCAGCCCGTGCTCTCCGAGGTCGCGGCGCAGGGCGATGCCGCCTTCGTCGGCGTGAACTACCGCGACGACGCCGCGGCCGCCGCCGCCTACCTCGAGGAGTTCGCCGTCGCGTACCCGAGCGTGTCCGATCCTTCCGGGACGCTCGCCTTCGCGTTCGCGGTGCCGTACCTGCCCGCGACGTTCGTGTCGGACGCGGACGGAGACCTCCGCTTCCGGGTGATCGGCGAGATCGACCGCGAGACGCTCGAGGACCTCATCCGGCAGGCGTCCGAACCGGGGTAGCGCCCGAGGGAGCGCTCCGGATCAGGCGAGGCGACCGACGGCGACGACGCTGTCGAGCGCGACGGCCGCGAAGAGCGCGGCGAGGTACACGAGGGAGAAGCGGAAGAGGCGCATCGGGTCGCCGCCCTCGCCCTCGCGCCAGAGCGTGATCGCGTGGCGCAGGAACATCCCACCGAGGACGACCGCCGGGACGACGTAGAGGAGCCCGGTCCCCGCGACCGGCCACAGGAACAGCGACGTGGCGACCGTGAGGAGCGTGTAGACGACGATCTGCCGCCGGGTCGCCTCCGGGCCGCGGACGACGGGCAGCATCGGCACGCCGGCGTCCGCGTAGTCGCCGGAGAAGCGCATCGCGAGCGCCCAGAAGTGGGGCGGGGTCCACAGGAACACGACCGCGAAGAGGATCCAGGCGGGGAGCCCGACCTCGCCGCGGACCGCCGCCCAGCCGACGAGCGCGGGGATCGCCCCGGCCGCGCCGCCGATCACGATGTTCTGGACCGTCGATCGCTTCAGCCAGAGGGTGTAGACGAAGACGTAGTAGGCGATCGCGGAGAGCGCGAGCGCCGCCGACAGGACGTTCACGGTCACGGAGAGGAAGACGAACGACACGGCGGCGAGGACGTATCCGAACGCGAGCGCGCGCTCGGGCGGGAGCTCGTGCGAGGGGAGCGGGCGACCGCGGGTGCGGCGCATGACCTCGTCGATGTCGCGGTCGAGGTAGCAGTTCACGGCGTTCGCCGCTCCGGCCGCGATCGCGCCGCCGATGAGCGTCGCGAGGATGAGCCAGATCGACGGGAAGCCGCCCTCGGCGAGGAGCATCGCGGGGACCGTCGTGATGAGCAGGAGCACGATGATGCGCGGCTTCGTGAGTCGGACGTAGGCGGTGATGCGGTCCGCGGCGGAGGCCGTCGTCCGGCGACCCGGGTCGCCCACGGCGGGCGCGGTCGCGGGCATGTCCGCGGCGACGACGGCGAGCGCGACGGCGACCGCCCACATCGCGGCGGCCATCGCGACGTGGAGCGTCACGGTCCAGGGGCTGAGGAGGGTCCAGATCTGCGCGGCACCGACGAGCACCTGCGCGACCATGATCGCGAGCGCCGCGCCCGCGAGCCGGGCGAGGACGGGCACGCGCGGAGCGACCATGGCGCGGACGAACGTCCAGAGCACGAGGAGGAAGGCGACGAGCGCGACGACGCGGTGGAGGAACATCGCGTCGCCCGGTCCCCCGAGGGCGGGCACGATGCGGCCATCCATGAGCGGCCAGTCGCGGAAGGCGAGTCCCGACCGCGTCGCGCGGACGTAGGTGCCGACGAGCAGCAGAAGCAGCACCGAGGCGGCGCTCCAGCGCGCGAGGCGCGCGAAGCCCGCCGGCGCAGGTCCGTCGTCGCGCCCGCGGGCGGCCCGGCGCGATGCGACGGCGCCGACGACGACTGTCGCGAGGAGGGTCATGCCGACCGCGAAGTGCCCGGTGAGCCACCAGGGGCTCAGTTCGGTGTGGACGACGACGCCGCCGAGCGACCCCTGGAGGAGGACGAGGGGCAGCGCGGCGACCGCCGCGCGGAAGAGGATGCGCTCCCCGCGGTGGTACCGCCACGCGGCCCACGCCTGCGTCACGATGAGGAGGCCCACGAGCGCCGCGACGCTCCGGTGCCCGTACTCGATGAACGATTCGATCGTCGGGGACGGGAGCCAGCTGTCCGGCTCGCACTTCGGCCACGTGGAGCACCCGAGCCCCGACCCGGTGCCCCGGACGAGTCCGCCGACCGCGAAGAGCGCGACGGTGAGGCCCGCGGTGGTGAGCGCGAGTCGCGCGAAGGCGCGCGGGGAGCGGAGGGCTCGCATCGCCCCCGATGATACCGACGTCGCGGTGCGCACCCGCCCCGGACGGGCCGCTGCGATACTCCGACGATGACCCACGGTGCGGTCGCGGAGCGCGTCCTCGCGCAGGTCCGGGAGCGGACCGACGCGGTGCTCGGTGGATTCCTCGAGGAGCGGCGGGGGGCGATCGCGGCCCTCGATCCGGATGCGGGCGTCCTCGTGGACGAACTCCTCCGCCTCGTCCTGGCGGGTGGGAAGCGGTTGCGCCCGGCGTTCTGCGTCCTCGGGTACCGCGCCGCGGGGGGGTCGGGTGACGATCCGACCGTCTGGCCCGCCGCCGCGGCGCTCGAGCTCTTCCACACGTTCGCGCTCGTCCACGACGACGTCATCGACGGCGCGACGACGCGCCGCGGCGCGCCGACGACCGTCGCCGCGTTCGGCGGCGGTGACCGCGGGCGCGCGGCGGCGATCCTCGTCGGCGATCTCGGCGCCGAGCTCGCCGGCGCGCTCCTGCGGAGCGCGCCGGCTCCGGCCGATCGGCTCGCCCACGCGTTCGCTCGGTGGGACGCGATGGTGATGGCGCTCGCGGCCGGACAGTTCCTCGATGCGACGGCGTCGCCACCCGCCGACCTCGCGGCATCGCTGCGGGTCGCCCGGCTGAAGTCGGCGGCCTACACCGTCGAGGGGCCGCTCGGCATCGGTGCCGCGCTCGCCGACGGGAGCGGGCCGGTCCACGCCGCGCTCGCCGCGTACGGGCGGAGCCTCGGCGAGGCCTTCCAGCTCCGCGACGACCTCCACGACGGCGACGCGGCGCCGGGCGTCGGCCCCGCGGACGTCGATGCCCGGATCGACCTCGCCTGCGAGGCGCTCGACGACGCGGTCGATCCCTCCGCGGCCGCGGACCTCCGCGCCCTCGCGCGCTCGCTCGCGATGGGGGAGGCCGCCGCGTGAGCCCGACGGTCGAGGACCTCCGCCGCCGGTTCGCTCCGATCCCCGAGGTCTGGGTCGCGACCCGCGACGCCGACGGAGCGCCGCACGTCGTGCCGCGGTGGTTCGTCTGGCGCGAGGACGGGCTCTGGGTCGCGTGCGATCGGGACGCACGGACGTGGGCGAACGCCGAGGCCGACCCGCGCGTCGCGATCGCGGGGGACGTCGGGACCGCCTGGGGGGATCTCGCCGGGTTCTCCCTCCGGGGCGCCGCCGAACTCCTGCGCGCCGAGGACGCCCGGATGCGAGGACCGATCTCGGCCTGGCACGAGAAGTACCGGAACCTCCTGCTCGGGGAGGGGTTCGAGCGGCTCACGGGGGCGGTCGAGCGCCTGGGGTTCCTCCGCGTCGAGGTCGGCGAGGTCCGGGCGTGGGACCACGCAGGCCCCGCCTTGCCCCTGCGTGGAGCCGGGGACTAGGCTCTGCCACCGGACGTCCTCGGGGGCGCTCGGTAGCATCCTTGTGAAATCCTTCACAAGCACGGGAGGAGCGACGGCATGGCTGGTGGGGTCCACGAGGTCGACGTCCTCGTCGTCGGCGCAGGTCCCGGCGGCTCCTCGACCGCGTACCACCTCGCCCGCCACGGGCTCGACGTGCTCCTCGTGGAGAAGGCGGCGTTCCCCCGCGAGAAGGTCTGCGGCGACGGCCTCACCCCGCGCGGGGTCGCGGCGATCCAGCGCATGGGGGTCGACGTCGAGGACCCGGCGTTCGAGCGCAGCCTCGGCCTGCGGATCTACTCGCGCCGCACGACGCTCGAACTCGCGTGGCCCGACCTCCACGACTTCCCGCCCTTCGGCCTCGTCATGAGCCGCAACGAACTCGACGAACGCCTCGCGCGCCGCGCGGAGAAGGCCGGCGCGACGCTCCGTGAGCGCACGGAGGCCGTCGGCGCCGTCGTCGACGCGAACGGGTGGGTCACCGGCGCGCGGATCCGGACCGACGGCGGCACGGAGGAGACCGTCCGTGCGCGGTTCGTCGTCGCGGCGGGCGGCGCGGCGTCGCGGTTCGCGCCACCGCTGGGGGTCCGCCGCGACGACTCGCGACCGCTCGGCATCGCCGCGCGTCGTTACTACCGCGTCGAACGGCACCCCGGGCCCTGGTTCGAGTCGTGGCTCGACCTGTGGGACGGCGACCAGCTCATGCCGGGCTACGGCTGGCTCTTCCCGCTCGCCGACGGGACGATGAACCTCGGTGCCGGCATCCTGAACACGTTCGCGAACTTCAAGTCGCTCTCCGCGCAGCGCATCCTCGACGCGTTCGCGGCGATGCTGCCCGCGGAGTGGGGCTTCTCGGAGGACACGGCGACGGGACGGACGCTCTCCGGTCCGCTCCCGATGGGGATGAACCGCGTCCCGGCCGCCCTCCCGGGGCTCCTGCTCGTCGGGGACGCCGCGGGCGTCGTGAACCCGTGGAACGGCGAGGGCATCGCGTACGCGATCGAGACGGGCGAGATCGCCGCCGAGCTCCTCCACGAGGCGGTCGCGAAGGACCGCCCGGCGCTCGCGCACGCGTACCCGACGCGCCTGCGGGAGACGTACGGCCGCTACTTCACGCTCGGGCGGGTCTTCGTCCGGCTCATCGGCAACCCCACGGTCATGCGGACCCTCACGGACTACGGCCTCCCGCGCCGGTGGCTCATGCGCTTCGCGCTCCGCACGATGGGCAACCTCACCGACGGTCCGAAGGGTGACTTCGAGGACAAGCTCCTCTACGCCCTCGAGCGACTGGCACCGGCCCGATGACGACGACGGAGGCCTGAGGTGCTGTCCGAGTACCTGCCGATCCTGCTCCTCGGCATCCTCGCGTTCCTCTTCGCGGCGCTCTCGCTCGTCGCGTCGTCGCTCCTGCGCCCGCACCGTCCGAACCCGCGGAAGGCCGCGCCGTACGAGTGCGGCATCGAGCCGGAACGGCTCCCGAAGGGGGAGCGGTTCAGCGTGAAGTTCTACGTCGTCGCGATGCTGTTCATCATCTTCGACATCGAGACGATCTTCCTCTACCCGTGGGCGATCGGGTTCCGGTCGCTCGGGCTCTTCGGTCTCGTCGAGATGTTCGTCTTCCTCGGGCTCGTGTTCGTCGCGTACGTGTACATCTGGCGCGCGGGCGGGCTCGACTGGGAGCGCCCCCGCGTCCGCGCGACGAGCCGCGCGGACGCGCCCGTCGCCGCACCGGAGGTCGCCCGTGCCCGTTGAACGCATCGAGGGGTTCCGCACCGGTCAGACGGACGCGGAGATCGAGGAGGAGGTCCGACGCGGGGTCCTCCTCACCTCGCTCGACCGCGCGGTCGGCTGGGCGCGGAAGCAGTCGATGTGGCCGGTCACCTTCGGACTCGCCTGCTGCGCGATCGAGATGATGTCGACCGGCGCCGGCACGTACGACCTCTCGCGCTGGGGGATGGAGCTCTTCCGCGCCTCCCCGCGGCAGTCCGACCTCATGATCGTCGCCGGGCGCCTCTCGCAGAAGATGGCCCCCGTCCTGCGGACGATCTACGACCAGATGCCCGAACCGAAGTGGGTCATCTCGATGGGGGTCTGCGCCTCCTCGGGCGGCATGTTCACGAACTACGCGCTCGTCCAGGGCGTCGACACGGTCGTGCCCGTCGACATCTACGTGCCCGGCTGTCCGCCGCGTCCCGAGATGCTCATGTACGGGATCCTCCGGCTCCACGAGAAGGTGCGGACGGAGGAGCCGTTCCGGTGAGCCCCGAGGACCTCGTCGCGCGGGTCGCCGAGCGCTACCCCGACGTCCTCGTCGCCCGTGGGCAGGCCGTCCTCACCGTCGACCGCGACGACCTCCGCGACGCGCTCGCCTTCCTCGCGGAGGAGCCCTTCGCCCTCGGGTTCCTCGCGAACGTCACCGCGACCGACTGGCCGGACGCGACGCCGCGGTTCTGGGTCGCCTACGAGCTCCTGTCGATCGCGCACCACCACCGGCTCCGGGTGAAGGTCGGCGTCCCCGACGAGGACCCGCGCATCCCCTCGATCGTCGATCGGTTCCCGACGGCGAACTGGCACGAGCGCGAGACGTACGACTTCTTCGGCATCACGTTCGAGGGGCATCCCGACCTCCGCCGCATCCTCCTGCCCGACGGGTGGGAGGGCCACCCGCTCCGCAAGACCGAGGAGCTCGGCGGCGTGAACACCCCGTACCGCGGCGCGTTCATCCCGCCCGTCGATCGGAGGAACCGGTGAGCGCCGCGGTCCCGCCGCTCGAGGGCGACGCGCTCCGCGTGGAGGGTCGGCGCGAGGAGACGATGATCATCAACATGGGTCCGCAGCACCCCTCGACCCACGGGGTGCTGCGGCTCCTCCTCGAACTCGACGGGGAGACGATCGTGTCGGCGCGGCCGATCATCGGCTACCTCCACACGGGCATCGAGAAGAACACCGAGTACCGAACGTGGCAGCAGGCGGTCGCGTTCCTCACGCGGGCGGACTACCTGTCGCCGTTCTTCAACGAGACCGCGTACTCGCTCGCGGTCGAGCGGCTCCTCGGGATCGAGGCCCCGCCCCGAGCGCAGACGATCCGCGTGCTCCTGTGCGAGCTGAACCGCGTGTCCTCGCACCTCGTCGGGCTCGCGACGGCCGGGATGGAGCTCGGCGCGGTCTCCGTGATGCTCTACGGCTTCCGCGAGCGCGAGCTCGTCCTCGATCTCTTCGAGCGGATCACCGGCCTGCGGATGAACCACGCGTTCATCCGGATCGGCGGGCTGCCGATGGATCTCCCCGAGGGGATCGAGGAGGAGATCCTCGGCGTGTGCGGGATCCTCGAGGAGCGGATCGGCGAGTACGAGACCCTCCTCACGAACAACCCGATCTGGATCCAGCGCAACCGCGATGTCGGCTACCTGTCCCTCGACGACTGCCTCGCGCTCGGCATCACCGGGCCGGTGCTCCGGTCCGCCGGGCTGGCGAAGGACGTGCGCCGCGACGAGCCTTACCTCGGCTACGAGACGTTCGAGTTCGACGTGCCGACCGCGACCGAGGCGGACTGCTACGCGCGCTACCGCATCCGGATCGAGGAGATGCGCCAGTCCCTGCGGATCGTCCGGCAGGCGGTCGCCCGGCTCGAGCCGGGCCCGATCATGGTCGCGGACCCGAAGGTCGCGTGGCCTTCGCGCCTCGAGGTCGGACCCGATGGCATCGGCAACTCCGCGGACTACGTGCGTCACATCATGGAGGAATCCATGGAGGCGCTCATCCACCACTTCAAGATGGTGACGCAGGGCGTCACGGTGCCGGCCGGCGAGGTCTACCTACCGGTCGAATCGCCGCGGGGTGAGCTCGGCGCCTACGTCGTGTCCTCGGGCACGCCGCGGCCCCACCGCGTCGGGCTCCGCGAGCCGTCCTTCGTGAACCTGCAGGCGATCCCGACGATGCTCGAGGGAGGGCTCGTCGCGGATGCCGTCGCGTGCATCGCGAGCCTCGATCCCGTGATGGGCGGGGTGGATCGCTGATGGCCGTCCTCACGGAGGAGCATCGCGCCGAGGCGGAGCGCATCCGCGGCCGCTACCCGCTGGGCCGCGAGCGGAGCGCGATCATGCCGCTCCTGTACCTCGTGCAGTCGGTCGAGGGCCGCGTCACCCCCGATGGGCTGCGGGAGGTCGCCGACCTCGTCGGCGCGACGACCGCGGAGGTCCAGGCGGTCGCCTCCTTCTACACGATGCTCCGCCTCCGGCGGACCGGCGAGCACCTCGTCGCCGTGTGCACGAACCTGTCCTGCGCGCTCCGCGGCGCGAACGAGCTCTACGCGGCGGCGCTCGAGGCGATCGATGCCGACGCGACCGGCACGAGCCCCGACGGCAAGGTGACCGTCGTCGAGGAGGAGTGCCTCGGGGCGTGCGACGCCGCCCCGCTCGTCCAGGTGAACGTCGCGAACCTCGACCGCGTGACGCGCGAGCACCTCCTCACCGTCCTCGAGGGGCTCCGTCGCGACGAGGTGCCCACGGCGGCCCGCGGGACCACCCCGGGCGGCTTCCGCGCGGCGTCACGCATCCTCGCCGGGCTCGAGGGTGGCGTGGCGACCGAGCCGCGGCCGGTCGCGGCCCCGGCACGCCGTCCGGGAGGCGGGCACTGATGGAGCGCCTCCTCACGATGCGCTGGGACGAGCCGGAGACGGTCGGTGTCGATCGCTACGAGGCGACCGGCGGCTACCGCGGGCTCCGCGCGGCGCTCGCGATGGACCCCGGGCAGGTGATCGAGACCGTGAAGGCGGCTGGCCTGCGCGGCCGCGGCGGCGCGGGGTTCCCGACGGGCGTGAAGTGGTCGTTCGTCCCGAAGGACACCGGCAAGCCCACGTTCCTCGTCGTGAACTTCGACGAGTCGGAGCCCGGCACGTTCAACAACCGCGAGCTCATCGAGCGCGATCCGCACCTGTTCCTCGAGGGGGCGATCATCGCGTCGTACGCGATCGGGTGCCGCACCGCCTTCATCTACTGCCGCGGCGAGTACCTCCATCCCGGGAGCGTCCTCGAGCGCGCGATCGCGGAGGCATACGCGAAGGGGTTCCTCGGTCGTGACATCCTCGGGAGCGGGTTCGACCTCGACATCGTGCTCCACCGCGGCGCCGGCGCGTACATCTGCGGCGAGGAGACCGCGCTCCTGTCGTCGCTCGAGGGGTTCCGCGGCCAGCCGCGCCTGCGACCGCCGTTCCCCGCGGTCGAGGGCCTCTACGCGTGTCCGACCGCGGTGAACAACATCGAGACGCTCGCGAACGTGCCGTTCATCCTCGAGCGCGGTTCGGCGTGGTACGCGGGGATCGGCACCGAGAAGTCACCTGGCACGAAGCTGTTCTCGGTCTCCGGCAAGGTCGAGCGCCCGGGCAACTACGAGGTGCCGATGGGGACCCCGGCCCGCGTCGTCATCGAGGACCTCGCGGGTGGCGTCCTCGGCGGCAAGCGCCTGAAGGCCTGGACGCCGGGCGGATCGTCGACGCCGTTCCTCACCGCCGCGCACCTCGACGTCGCGCTCGACTTCGAGTCCGTCGCCGCGGCCGGGTCGCTCCTCGGCACCGGCGCGATCATGGTCTGCGACGAGAGCGACTGCATGGTCGGTGTCGCGAGCCGCCTGCTCCGCTTCTACGCGCATGAGTCCTGCGGCAAGTGCACCCCGTGCCGCGAGGGGACGTGGTGGGTCACACGGCTGCTCGCGCGGATCGAGTCGGGCGCCGGGCGTCCCGAGGACCTCCCGCTCCTCGCCGAGGTCGGCGGCAACATCCTCTTCAAGGCCTTCTGCGCGCTCGCGGACGGCGCGGTCTCGCCGATCTCCTCGACGCTGCAGCACTTCCGCGACGAGTACGAGGCGCACGTCCGCGAGGGCCGCTGCCCGTTCGGCAACGTCGTCCGGCCCGCGCCCGAGCCCGAGCCGCTCGCCGAGGCGCCCTCGCCGGAACCGGCGTTCGTCCCGCTCACGGAGGTGCTCCGGTGAGCGAGCTCGTCCGCTGCACGATCGACGGCGTCGAGGTCGAGGTTCCGGCCGGGACGCTCATCATCCGCGCGGCCGAGCAGATCGGGATCGAGATCCCGCGGTTCTGCGAGCACCCGCTCCTCGAGCCGATCGGCGCCTGCCGGCAGTGCTACGTCGAGGTCGAAGGGCAGCGCAAGCTCATCACGTCGTGCACGACGCCGGTCGCCGCGGGCATGGTCGTCCGGACGCAGAACGCATCCCCGGAGGCGCAGACGGCGCAGGTCGCGAACCTCGAGTTCCTCCTGCTGAACCACCCCCTCGACTGTCCGATCTGCGACCGCGGCGGCGAGTGTCCGCTCCAGGACCAAGCGATGGCCTTCGGCCCGGGCGAGAGCCGCTACACGGAGCCCAAGCGCACGTACCGCAAGCCCATCCCGCTCTCGCCGCTCGTCGGACTCGACCGCGAGCGCTGCGTCCTGTGCACGCGATGCACGCGATTCTGCGATCAGATCTCCGGGGACCGGTTCCTCGAGCTCTTCGAGCGCGGGGCCGCCGAGCAGGTCGGGATAGCCGCGGGCGAGGACCTCCGGTCGCCGTTCTCGGGCAACACGGTGCAGATCTGCCCGGTCGGCGCGCTCACGTCGACGTCGTACCGCTTCGCGGCCCGACCCTTCGACCTCGAGGTCGGCGACTCCATCTGCCCCCACTGCGCGAGCGGCTGCAACCTCCGCGTGGACCTCCGCCGCGGCGAGGTCGTCCGCCACCTCGCGCGCGACAACGGTGACGTGAACGATGCCTGGCTCTGCGACAAGGGGCGGTACGCGTTCCGGTTCCCCGACGCGTCCGACCGGCTCTCGACGCCGCTCCTGCGCGACCGCGGCCTCGAGCCCGTGGCGTACGAGGAGGCGCTCGGCGCGATCGCCGCAGCGACGCGGGGCCGCCGCGTGGCCTTCCTCGTCGGCGGTCGGCTCACGGACGAGGGCGCGTACGCCGTCGCGAAGCTCGCCCGCGTCGCGTACCGGACGCACGACGTCGACCACCGCCGGCTGCCCGGGGGACCCGCCGCGGAGCGCACCGTCGCGGCCGATCCGATGGCGACGACGTACGCGGACGTCGAGGCTGCGCGTGCGATCCTCGTCCTCGGCCTCGACGCCGAGCAGGAGTCGCCGATCCTCCACCTGCGGTTGCGCAAGGCCGCGCGGTCCGGCGCGGGGATCGCGGTCGTCCATCCCCGTCGGACGCGCCTCCACGACGTCGCCGACCACGTGCTCCTCGCGCCGGGCGCGGAGGGGGCGTTCCTCGCGGCGGCGGTCGCGGGGCGGACGGCGGGATCGCCGGACCTCGACGCCGTGGCCGGCGCGATCCGCGACGCGGGCGATGCGGCCGTCATCCTCGTCGGCGAGCGCCTCGATCCCGCCGCGCAGGACCTCGCGCTCGCCTTCGCGCGCGCGACCGGCGCGCGGTTCGCGCTCGTCCCTCGCCGCGCCAACGACCGAGGCGCGCTCCGCGCGGGCGTCCACCCCGCGCTCCTGCCCGGCGGCCGCCCGCTCGGATCGGACGCCGCGGCCGCCGTCGTCGCGCGCTGGGGCGATCTCGATGGCATCGTCCCCGGCCGCGACGCGCGCGCGATCCTCGAGGCGTGCGCTGCGCGCGAGCTCGACGCGCTCTTCTGCATCGGGATCGACCCCCTCACCGACCTCCCGGACGCCGACCTCGCGCGCCGCGCGCTCGAGAACGTCCCCTTCGTCGTCGTCCAGTCCCTCGAACTCGGCGACCTCGAGCCCTACGTCGACGTCGCGCTTCCGGCCGCCGCGTTCCTCGAGCAGGACGGGCACGTGACGGACTGGGAGGGTCGCGGCCAGCGGATCCGCGCGCTCCGCGGGGCGCCCCTCCTCGCCCGCCCGGACTGGCAGCTCGCGACCGAGCTCGCGCGCGCGGTCGGTGCCGACCTCGGCTGGGATGACCTCGACGGGCTCCGCGCGGAGCTCGGCGACCTCCTCGCCCCGCTCGGGGCACCGGACGTCCCCGCGCCGCCGCCCTCGCCCGAGACGGCGCCCGTCGCGCCCGCGGACGGCGTCGTGCTCTGCACGTACCCGCTCCTCGTCGACGCCGGGCGGCTCGCCGCCGGAGCGGACGAGCTCCACGCCGCGCTCGGGGAGCCGGCGCTCCTCGAGATCGGCCCGGCGGACGCCGTGCGGCTCGGGCTCGAGGCGGGCGCGTCGGCGCGCGTCGCGACCGAGGCCGGCGAGGCCGAGCTCCCCGTCCGCGTGTCGCCCCACCTCGCCGCGGGCGTCGCCTTCGTCCCGTTCAACAACCCCGGACTCCGCGCGAACGCGCTCCTGTCCGGCGGCCTCGTCACCGTGGCGACGATCGCACCCGTCGCGGCGCCGGTCGCCGCGACCGTCGGCGGGGAGGGCTGATGGACCTCCTCGACTGGGCGCTCCTCGTCGGCAAGGTCGTCGTCGTGTTCGTGGCCCTCCTGCTCCTCGTCGTCGTCCTCATCTGGATGGAGCGCAAGACGATCGCCGACATGCAGCAGCGCCCGGGGCCGCTCCGCGCGGGCCCCCGCGGCATCCTCATCACGCTCGCCGACGGGCTGAAGCTCTTCTTCAAGGAGGGCGTCATGCCGTCGACCGCCGACCCCTGGACGTTCCGCATCGCGCCGGTCCTCGCGATGCTCCCGTCGTTCCTCGCGGTCGCCGTGATCCCCTTCGGCGCGCCGATCACGCTCTTCGGTCGCGAGGTCACCCTCCAGCTCGCCGATCTCGACGTCGGCATCCTCTGGGTGCTCGCGATGGCGTCGCTGAGCGTCTACGGCGTGGTCCTCGCGGGGTGGGCGAGCGGATCGAACTACCCGCTCCTCGGCGGCGTCCGCTCGACGGCGCAGATGATCTCCTACGAGGTCGGCATGGGTCTCGCGATCGTGGCAGTCGTGATGTTCACGGGGTCGCTTCGGCTCTCCGACATCGTCGCGTCGCAGGAGCGCCTGTGGAACGTGATCCCGCAGTTCCCGGCCTTCGTCGCGTACCTCGTCGCGGGGCTCGCCGAGACGAACCGCCCGCCCTTCGACCTCGCGGAGGCGGAGTCCGAGCTCGTCGCCGGGTTCCACACGGAGTACAGCGGGATGCGGTTCGCGATGTTCTACCTCGGCGAGTACGTCGCGACGGTGACCGTGGCCGCCGTGGCGACGACGCTGTTCCTCGGCGGGTGGAACGGCCCGGCGCCCGACGTCCTCCCGTGGCTCTGGCCCGTGCTCTGGTTCGTCGGGAAGATCCTCGCCGTCATCTACCTCTACGTGCTCGTCCGCGCGACGCTCCCGCGGATGCGCTACGACCGCCTCATGGCCTTCGGCTGGAAGCTCATGATCCCGGCGGGGCTCCTCTGGGTCCTCGCGACCGGAGCCGTCGTGGTCCTGCCCGACGTCTTCGATCGGCAGACGGTCATCATCGGTGCCGCCGTGCTCCTCGGGATCGTCCTGCTGCTCTCGCTCGTCGCGCCCGCGGTCTCCCGCAAGCCGGAGGAGGTGGCCCGATGAGCGAAGCCCTCCCGACGGGTCCGGTCCTCGCGCTCCTGCGGGGGATGGCGACGGTGTTCCGGCACGTGTTCCGTCCCGACGTCACCGAGCGCTACCCGGACGAGATCGTCCCGCCGCCGCCCCGGTCGCACATCGGGCGGCACCTCCTGAACCGCCACCCCGACGGGCTCGAGAAGTGCATCGGGTGCGAGCTCTGCGCGTACGCGTGCCCCGCGGATGCGATCTGGGTCGAGGGTGCCGACAACGATCCGGCGGCGCCGGTGTCGCCGGGCGAGCGGTACGCGAAGGACTACCAGATCAACTACCTGCGCTGCATCATGTGCGGCTTCTGCGTCGAGGCCTGTCCGACGCGGGCGCTCACGATGACGAGCGTCTACGAGATGGCGTACCGCGAACGCACCGAGGCGATCCTCACGAAGGCGGAGCTCCTCGAGCCGCCGCTGCCGCTCGGGACCGCGCCGGGCACCGGGGAGGCCTGAGGTGCCGCTCGACAACCTCGTGTTCTGGGTCTTCGCGCCGATCTCGATCGGTTCGGCGATCGCGATGCTCGTCCAGCGCAACGCGGTCCACGCCGCGCTCTTCCTCGTCGTGAACTTCTTCACGATCGCCGTCTTCTACCTCGTGCTCGGCGCGCCGTTCCTCTTCGCGGTGCAGATCATCGTGTACGCGGGGGCGATCATGGTGCTCTTCCTCTTTGTGATCATGCTCCTCGGCGTCGATCGCCACGAGTCGCTCGTCGAGCGCCTCCGAGGGCAACGCCCGATCGCGCTCCTCCTCGGCGTCGGGTTCGTCGCGGAGCTCGTCCTCGCGATCCGTGCCGGTGTCGGGTTCGCGACGCGCGTCCCGGCGGAGTTCGCCGCGAACGAGGGGGGCAACCCACAGGCGCTCTCCGACGTGCTCTTCCGGTCGTACTTCTTCCCCTTCGAGGTGACGTCCGTGCTCCTCATCGTCGCGGCGATCGCCGCGATGGTCCTCGCGCGGCGGGAGCCCGCGACGTCGGTCGGAGGGGAGGGCGCGGCCCCGTGAGGACGCCGATCGCGTACTTCCTCGTCGTCTCCGCTGCGCTGTTCGCCGTCGGCTCCCTGGGCGTCCTGCTGCGGCGCAACGCGCTCCTCATGTTCATGTCGATCGAGCTCCAGCTGAACGCCGTGAACCTCGCGCTCGTGACGTTCTCCCGGATGCACGGGAACCTCACCGGCCAGGTCCTCGCGTTCTTCTCGATGGTGGTGGCGGCCGCCGAGGTCGTCGTCGGGCTCGCGATCATCGTCTCCGTGTACCGGCGGCGGCGCTCCGCCGACGTCGACGACGCTGCGCTGCTGCGGTGGTGACGCGGTGACCGACCTCCTGTGGCTCGTACCGCTCCTGCCGTTCCTCGGTGGCGCCGTGAACTTCGCCGCGGGGCGTCGGTTCGGGCGCGGCGCGGGGTGGCTCGCGGTCGCGGTCATGGCGGCGTCCTTCGCCCTGTCCGTCGGCGCGCTCCTCGACCTCGTCGCGCGACCGGCCGAGGAGCGGATCCTCGTCGCGCGCGTCTTCGAGTGGATCGCGGTCGGGGGACTGCGGGTCGGCGTCGACCTTCGGCTCGACCCGCTCGCCGCCACGATGCTCCTCGTCGTCACCGGCGTCGGCAGCCTGATCCACGTCTACGCGATCGGCTACATGGAGGGCGATCCCCGCTTCTCCCGCTTCTTCGCGTACCTGAACCTCTTCGTCGGGTTCATGCTCGTCCTCGTCCTCGCGGAGAACCTCCTCCTCCTCTACCTCGGGTGGGAGGGCGTCGGCCTCTGCTCGTACCTCCTCATCGGCTTCTGGTTCGAGCGCCACCGCGCCGCGGAGGCCGCGAAGAAGGCGTTCGTCACGACCCGCGTCGGCGACACCTTCCTCATGCTCGGGATCGCCCTCGCGTTCCTGCAGCTCGGGTCCCTCGACCTCACGACCATCCTCGACCCGGCGACCTACGGCGCGGTCCCGACGGGGACGCTCACGGCGATCGCGCTCCTGCTGTTCGGCGGGGCGATCGGGAAGTCCGCCCAGGTCCCCCTCCACGTCTGGCTGCCCGACGCGATGGAGGGACCGACGCCGGTCTCCGCGCTCATCCACGCCGCGACGATGGTGACGGCGGGCGTCTACCTCGTCGCCCGGACGCACGTCCTCTTCGAGGCATCGGGCGTCGCGCTCACCGTCGTGCTCGTCGTCGGGCTCATCACCGCGCTCTACGCGGCGGTCGCCGCGCTCGGCCAGGACGACAGCAAGCGCGTGCTCGCGTACTCGACGATCAGCCAGCTCGGGTTCATGTTCCTCGCCCTCGGCCTGCGGGCCTACGCGGCGGCGATCTTCCTCCTCGTCACGCACGCGTTCTACAAGGCGCTCCTGTTCCTCTCGGCGGGCTCGGTGATGCACGCGATGCACGACGAGACGGATGTGAAGCGCATGGGTGGTCTCCGCGGCCTCCTACCGGTGACCTCGAGCGTGATGGTCGTCGGTGCGCTCGCGCTCGCCGGCCTCCCGCCGTTCGCCGGGTTCTTCAGCAAGGATCAGGTCATCGCGGCGGCCTTCGAGGCCGGACAGCCGGGCGTCTGGGTCCTCGGGCTCGTGGGGGCCTTCCTCTCCGCGCTCTACATCGTGCGGCTCGTGACCCTCGCCTTCGCCGGGGGCCGTCGCTCGGACACGCCGGTCCACGAGTCGCCGGCGATCATGACCGCGCCGCTCGTCGTCCTCGCGGTCCTGTCGGCCGCGGGGGGCCTCCTCGGTCTCACGGCCCGCGAGGGCCTCCTCGCGCGGTTCCTCGCACCGTCCCTCGGCGAGGTCGCCGAGGCGGCGGAGCACGGGATCTCCGAGCTCGGGCTCACGCTCATCTCCCTCGTCGTGGCGAGCGCCGGACTCGCGGCCGCGTGGTGGGTCTACGGATCCGGACGGGTCGACTGGCTCGCCCGGCGCGAGCGCAACGCACCGTTCCACCGGTTCCTCGAGGCCGGTGGGTACGTCGACCGCGCCTACGCGCGCTTCGTCGTCGCGCCGTCGACCGCCGTCGCGCGGTTCTCCGCCCGTGCGATCGATCGCGGCATCGTCGATCGGATCGTCGATGGGACGGGCGCGGTCGTCGCCGACCTCGCGGAGCGCGGCCGCCGCCTCCAGACCGGGTTCGTCCGCTCGTACGCGCTCGCGGTCCTCCTCGGAGCGGTCGTCCTCGGCATCTACGTGGGGGTGCGGCTCACGTGAGGTGGCTCACGCTCGTGACGTTCCTGCCGCTCCTCGGCGTCCCCGTCCTCCTCGCGTGGCGCCGGATCCCGGACGACGTGGCACGGTGGGTGGCGCTCGGCGCGTCGCTCCTCGCCTTCCTCGCTTCCCTCGGGCTCCTCGGCCGCTTCGACCCGGCCGTCGACGGCTTCCAGCTCGTCGAGCGCGCGACGTGGATCTCCTCGCCCCGCGTGCAGTACCTCCTCGGGGTGGACGGGGTGAGCATCTTCCTCGTCGCGCTCACGACGTTCCTCACGCCGATCGCGATCCTCGCCTCATGGAAGGTGGCGACGCGCGTGCCGCTCTTCCTCGCCGCGCTGCTCCTGCTCGAGACCGCGTGCATCGGGGCGTTCCTCGCGCTCGACCTCCTCCTGTTCTTCCTCTTCTTCGAGGCACTCCTGTTCCCGATGTACCTCCTCATCGGCGTGTGGGGCTACGGCCGTCGCGTGTACGCGGCCGTGAAGTTCTTCCTCTACACGATGTTCGGCTCGGCGTTCCTCCTCGCGTCGATCCTCGTGCTCTACCAGCACTCGGGAGCGCTCCCTGGCGGGCCGTCGTTCGACGTCCGCGACCTCGCCACGCTCGACCTCCCGACGGCGACCGCCCGCTGGCTCTTCGTGGGCTTCTTCGTCGCGTTCGCGGTGAAGGTGCCGCTCTTTCCGCTCCACACGTGGCTCCCCGACGCGCACACGGAGGCGCCGACCGCCGGGTCGGTCGTCCTCGCCGCGATCCTCCTGAAGCTCGGCGGCTACGGCCTGATCCGCTTCAACCTCGCGCTGTTCCCCGAGGCCTCCCGGGCGTTCGGGACCGCGATCCAGGTGCTCGCGGTCATCGGGATCCTCTACGGGGCGGTCGTCGCCATCGCGCAGACCGATCTCAAGCGCCTCATCGCGTACTCGTCCGTCTCGCACCTCGGGTTCGTCGTGCTCGGCGTCTTCGCGTTCACCGAACAGGGGATGACGGGCGGCGTGCTCCAGATGGTGAACCACGGCCTGTCGACGGGCGCGCTCTTCCTCCTCGTCGGCATGGTGTACGAGCGGACGCACACGCGGGAACTCGGCGAGCTCGGCGGGACGGCGACGACGATGCCGCTCCTGTCCGCGGCTTTCCTCGTCGCGTCGCTCTCGTCCCTCGGCCTGCCCGGGCTGAACAACTTCGTCGGGGAGTTCCTCGTCATCGTCGGCACGCTCGCGACGAACCGTCTCCTCGGAGCGCTCGCCGCCGCCGGGGTCGTCCTCGCGGCGATCTACCTGCTGTGGGCCTACCAGCGGATGGCGCAGGGCGAGCCGCCCGTGGGCCAGGCCGCGCATCCCGACCTCTCCGTGCGCGAGGCGGCGCTCCTCGCGCCGGTGCTCGCGCTCCTCCTCGTCTTCGGCGTGTACCCGAAGCCCCTGCTCGAGCGGATCGCGCCGACCTCGGCGGCCGTCGTCGAGCGGGTCACGGAGGAGGCCCCCGTCGCGGCGCTCGCGGGGGAGGCGACGCCGTGACGCCCTCGATCGCGCTCGGGCCGATCGCTCCCGAACTCGTGCTCCTCGCGTTCGCGATCGGGGTCCTCATCGCGGGCGTCCTGCCGCGACGTCCCTCGAGCGGCGCGCTCGTCGGCGCCGCCGGGGTCGGTCTCGCGCTCGCGGCCGGGGTCGCGGTCCTGCGCTGGGACGGCGCCGACGGCGGGGCGGTGCTCGCGGGCGCGGTCGCGTCGGACCGATTCGGCATCGTCGTCCGGCTCGTCGTGCTCGCCGCCGCGGGGCTCGGGCTCGCGTTCGCGCACCACCAGGAGGGGGAGCGCCTGCGACCGGAGTTCGGCGCGCTCGTCCTGTTCGCGACGTTCGGGATGACGCTCATCGGGTCGGCGACCGACCTCATCGTCGTCTTCCTCGCGCTCGAGATCCTCTCGCTCGCGCTCTACGTGCTCACCGGACTCGGTGCGCGGCTCGGCGCCTCGGAGGCGGCCCTGAAGTACTTCCTCCTCGGGTCGTTCTCCTCCGCGTTCTTCCTCTTCGGCGTCGCGATGGCCTACGGCGCCGCGGGGACCACGCGACTCGCCGGCGTCGCCGCCGCGATCTCCGGCGGCGACGCCGGGGTCCGCGCCCTCGGACTCCTCGCCGTGCTGCTCCTCGCCGTGGGGTTCGCGTTCAAGGTCGGCGCGGCGCCGTTCCACATGTGGACGCCGGACGTGTACGAGGGCGCGCCGACGCCCGTGACCGCGTTCATGGCCGCCGGCACGAAGGTCGCCGCGTTCGCCGCCCTCGCGCGGACGTTCCACGTCGGCCTGCAGCCGCTCGCGTGGGACTGGACGCCGATCGTGGCCGGGATCGCGGCGCTCTCCATCGTCGTGGGATCGGTCCTCGCGATCGCCCAGACCGACGTGAAGCGCATGCTCGCGTACTCGAGCGTCGCGCACGCGGGCTTCATCCTCACCGGCCTCGTCGCGACCGGCCAGACGGGCATGTCCGCGGCCCTCTTCTACCTCGTCGCGTACGCGGGGATGGTCCTCGGGGCGTTCGGCGTCGTCCTCCTCGTCCAGGGGCGTTCCGAGGAGCGCAGCGATCTCGCGGCGTTCCGCGGGCTGGCCCGTCGCGATCCGCTCCTCGCCGCGCTCCTCACGGTGTTCCTCCTGTCGATGGCGGGGATCCCGCCGATGGCCGGGTTCGTCGCGAAGCTCCAGGTGTTCCGCGCGGCCGTCGACGCGGGGATGATCTGGCTGGTCCTCGTCGGCGTCCTCGCGAGCGTCGCGTCGGCGTTCTTCTACCTCCGCGTCCTCGTCCGGATGTACATGGAGGAACCCGACGAGGCCTCCGCGTCCCCGGCGGCGACGCCCGCGCTCCGCGCGGCCGTCGCCGCCACCGCATTCGTGACGGTCGCCCTCGGAGTGCTCCCGGGCCCGGTCCTCGACATCGTCCGCGCCGCCTCGGTGATCCGATGGTGACGCTCCCCGGCCTCGCGTCGCCCGACCCGGTGCTCGAGCGCGACGTCCGCGCGCGGCTCGAGGAGGTCGAGACGGCGCTCGAGAAGGCGGTACGCGCCGACGCGGGGCTCCTCGCCGAGACCTCGCAGTACCTCCTCGCCGCCGGCGGCAAGCGGTTCCGACCGATGCTCGTGCTCCTGTCCGGCTACGTCGGCGATCCGACGGATCCCCGGCTCGTCCCCGGCGCGGTCGCGATCGAGCTCGTCCACCTCGCGACGCTGTACCACGACGACGTGATCGACGAGGCGGACTCGCGGCGCGGCACGCCGAGCGTGAACGCTCGCTGGTCGAACACGGTGGCGATCCTCACGGGGGACTACCTCTTCGCCCGGGCCTCCGAGATCTCGACCGAGCTCGGGACGGACATCTCGGCGCTCCTCGCGCGGACGATCGCGACGCTCTGCGACGGTCAGATCCGCGAGGTGGAGGCGTCGGGGCGGATCGAGCAGTCCACCGAGGCGTACCTCGAGATCATCCGTCGCAAGACGGCGGTGCTCACCGCGACGTCGTGTCGGCTCGGGGGCATGGTCTCCGACGCGCCCCGGGAGCACCTCGACACGCTCGAGGCCTTCGGCGAGGCGCTCGGGATGGCCTTCCAGCTCTCCGACGACATCATGGACCTCACCGCCTCGGCGGAGGTCCTCGGCAAGGAACCCGGCGTCGACCTCGACGAGGGCGTCTACACCCTCCCGGTCCTGCTCGGGCTCCGCGGTCCGGACGGGGCCGAACTCGCCGACCTGCTCCGGGACGCTCCGCCGCAGGGGCCGCGGAGGGATCGGGCGCTCGAGATCGTGCGATCCGAGGCCGTCCTGGGCGACGCCCGCCGCGCCGTCTCGGCCGAGGTGGAGCGGGCCGTCGCCCTCGCCGAGCGCCTCCCCGCGGGGGTCGCGACCCGGGCGCTCGGCGACCTCGCGCGGTTCCTCGCGTCCCGGTGCGGTGCGGAGGCGGGAGGGGCCGATAGACTCCGCCCGACCGTGGGGGAGACGACCGGATGACGCCGTACCTCGAGTCCTACGCCGTCGTGCTCGCCGTGCTCATCGCGGGCGCGGGCCTCGTCGGGGTCGCCTTCCTCGCCGCGCGGCTCATCGCCCCCCGGCGACCGCTCCCGGCGAAGCTCACGACCTACGAGTGCGGGATCGACCCCGTCGGCGAGGGGTGGGCGCAGAGCCAGGTCCGGTACTACGTCTACGGCTTCCTCTTCGTGATCTTCGACGTCGAGGCCGTGTTCCTCTTCCCGTGGGCCCGCGTCTTCGAGAGCCTCGGCTGGCAGGCGGTGATCGAGATGGTCGTCTTCATCGCGATCCTCGCGACCGGGCTCCTCTACGCGTGGCGCAAGGGGGTGCTCCGGTGGGCCTGATCACCGAGAAGACGCCGCTCGCGTCGATCCAGCCGGTGAAGTTCCTCCTGAACTGGGGGCGCCGCTACTCCCTGTGGGTGATGAACTTCGGGCTCGCCTGCTGCGCGATCGAGTTCATCGCCGCCTCGACCTCGAAGCACGACTTCATGCGGCTCGGTGTCATCCCGTTCGCGCACGGGCCGCGGCAGGCGGACCTCCTCGTCGTCGCCGGGACGCTCACGGACAAGATGGCCCCGGCGCTGAAGCGGGTGTACGACCAGATGCCTGACCCGAAGTACGTCATCTCGATGGGCTCGTGCGCGAACTGCGGCGGGCCGTACTGGGACTCGTACTCGGTGACGAAGGGCGTCGACCAGATCGTCCCCGTGGACGTGTACGTGCCGGGGTGCCCGCCCCGCCCGGAGGCGCTGATCCAGGGGATCGTGCTCCTCCAGGAGAAGATCAAGAACGAGGACATCAGGGAGAAGTGGAGTGGCAAGCACGCCGCGCCCGCTGTCGGCTCCTGACATCGCGGCCCGGCTGCGCGCGCGCTTCGGCGACGAGCTGCTCGAGGCCGACGAGCAGCACGGGCACGCCGTCGTGCGGGTGACCGGACCCCGGTACCACGAGACGATCGCGTTCCTGCGCGACGACCCCGAGCTCGCGTGCGACTTCTGCGATTTCGTGACCGTCGTCGATCGGCAGGCCGATGGGTTCGAGATCGTGACCCACCTCGCCTCCACGACCCGCCACCACGGCGCTCGCGTGAAGGTCCTCCTGCCCCGCGAGGCCCCGGCGATCGCGACGATCTCCGACCTCTACCCGACGGCGGACTGGCACGAGCGCGAGTGCATGGAGATGTTCGGCATCGACGTCGTCGGGCATCCCGAGCCCGTGAAGCTCCTGCTCCCCGAGCAGTTCGAGGGCTTCCCGATGCGGAAGGACTTCGCCCTCATGAGCCGCGTCGCGAAGCCGTGGCCCGGCGCCGCCGAAGGAGAAGGCGAGGAGGACGAGGAGGAATGATCTCCGCGACCGGATTCCTCGACGGCATCGGCCCCGTGGGCCTCGTCATCGTCGTGAAGGCGCTCGTCGTGATCGGGTTCTTCCTCGTCGCGCCGCTCCTCGTCGGCTACGTCGAGCACAAGGTCCTCGCGCACTCGCAGTCGCGCTTCGGACCGATGGAGGCCGGCGGCTTCCACGGGTGGGCGCAGCTCGTCGCGGACGGCGTGAAGTTCGTCCAGAAGGAGGACGTGATCCCGAAGGCCGCCGACGGGCTCGTGTTCTCGCTCGCGCCGGCGGTCGCGCTCGTCCCCTACATGGCGCTCTTCGTCGTGATCCCGTTCTCCGACCAGATCTTCATCCTGAACCTCGACATCGGGATCTTCTTCGTCATGGCGATCACCTCGGTGAACGTGATCGGCGTCCTCATGGCGGGCTGGGCCTCCGCGAACAAGTTCTCGCTCATCGGCGCGCTCCGCGCGGCGGCCCAGCTCATCGCCTACGAGCTCCCGCTCGTCCTCGCCGCGGCGGCCGTCGTCATGCAGGCGGGCACGCTCTCCCTCATCGGCATCACCGAGGCGCAGGACAGCGTCTGGTTCGTCCTCACGCAGCCGATCGGGTTCGCGATCTTCCTCATCGCGTCGGTCGCCGAGCTCACCCGGCCGCCGTTCGACATGCCGATCGCCGACTCGGAGATCATCTTCGGGGCCTTCACGGAGTACACGGGGCTGAAGTTCGCGTTCTTCCTCCTCGCGGAGTACGCGGGGATCGTCGGCCTCTCCGCGATCGCGTCCGTGCTGTTCCTCGGCGGCTACCAGGCGCTGCCGTTCCTCGGCGCGGTCCCCGCGCCGCTCTGGATGGCCGCGAAGATCGGGCTCCTCTCGTTCTTCATCATCTGGTTGCGGACCGCCTACCCGCGGCTCCGCGAGGACCAGCTCCAGCGGTTCTCGTGGCTCGCGCTCATCCCGCTCGCGCTCGTGCAGATCCTCGTCGTGGCGATCCTCAAGGTCGCGGTGTAGGGGGCACGATGGCGATCGACGAGCGACACGTGCGGCCGATGGACGAGCAGGAGCTGCCTGACGGCAAGGGGCTCGGCCTCCTGAAGGGCCTCATGGTGACGCTCCGACACCTCCTGCGCCCCGCGGTGACGCAGTCGTACCCCGACGTGAAGCCCGACCTCCCGGCGCGGACCCGCGGCGTCATCGCCCTCAAGGAGGCCAACTGCACCGTCTGCTACAAGTGCTCGCGCGAGTGCCCGGACTGGTGCATCTACATCGACGCCCACAAGGAGTCCCACGAGCCCGCCTCCGGCGGCAAGGCCCGGTCGGTGAAGGTCCTCGATCGGTTCGCGATCGACTACTCGCTCTGCATGTACTGCGGCATCTGCGTCGAGGTCTGTCCGTTCGACGCGCTCTTCTGGAGCCCGGAGTTCGAGTACAGCGAGTACGGCATCTCCGAGCTCCTCCACGAGAAGGAGAAGCTCGAGTCCTGGACGTACACCGTCCTGCCGCCGCCCGAGCTCGAGGTCGGCGCCGAGCGGCCCGCCGGGGAGGACGCGTGAGCGGCGCGGAGATCGCGTTCTCGATCGTGGCCGCGATCGGCGTCGCGGGCGGCATCCGGCTCGTGACCGCGCGCAACGTCGTCCACGCCGCGCTCTCCCTCGTCGTCGCACTCGCGTCGATGGCCGTCGCGTACCTCCTGCTCGGCGCCGAGTTCCTCGCGTGGGTGCAGATCCTCATCTACGTCGGGGCGATCGTGATCCTCTTCCTCTTCGGGCTCATGCTCACGAAGGCGCCGATCGGGCGCGAGGTGCTCGACAACCAGAGCCGGGGCCTCGCGGTCGCCGTCGCCGGCGCGATCCTCGTCGGGCTCGCGTTCCTCCTCGTCGGCGCGTTCGGCACCGAGGCTGCGGTCGGCGGCGGCACGGTCACCTCGACCGGCGACATCGGGGCCGCGATCTTCCGGGACTTCGTCCTGCCGTTCGAGGCGATCTCGTTCCTCCTCCTCGCGGCGCTAATCGGCGCCGTCGTCCTCTCCCGCAAGGACGACCGCCCGTGATCCGCCTCGCGCTCCCGCTCCTGTTCTCCGCGGCCCTCTTCGCCGTCGGCGTCTACGGGGTCCTCGCGCGGCGCAACGCCGTCCTCGTCCTCATGTCGATCGAGCTCATGCTGAACGCCGTGAACGTGAACCTCGTCGCCTTCGCCGCGCAGCTCGGCGACCTCGCCGGCCAGGCCTTCGCGCTCTTCGTGATCGCCGTGGCCGCCGCCGAGGTGGGCATCGGGCTCGCGATCGTGATCCTCATCTACCGCAACCGGGAGACGATCAACGTGGACGAGGTGAACCTCCTCCGGTGGTAGGCGCTGAGACCGCGATCGCGACCGACCCGGGCTTCTTCCTCGCGAACGCCTGGCTCGTCGTGCTCCTCCCGTTCGTGTCCGCGGTGCTCACGCTCACGCTCGGCAGGCGCACCCCGGGGAAGGGTCCGATCTACGGCATCCTCGCGATCGGGGCGGCGTTCCTCCTGTCGCTCGGGATCCTCTGGCACTTCGTGCAGGGCGGCGGCCCCGCCGGGGCGTCCCTCCCGTGGTTCTCGGTCGGCCCCCTCGAGATGACGGTCGGGCAGTACATCGATGGCCTCACGGCCGTGATGCTCGTCGTCGTCACCTCGGTCTCGCTCTGCGTCCACGTGTACTCGCTCGGGTACATGCACGGCGATGCGCGGTTCACGTGGTTCTACGTCGTGCTCTCGCTCTTCACCGGGGCGATGCTGAACGTCGTCATCGCCGACAACCTCTTCCAGCTCCTCCTCGGGTGGGAGATCATGGGCGTCTGCTCGTACCTCCTCATCGGTCACTGGTGGGAGGAGAAGGCGAACTCGAACGCCGCGATGAAGGCCTTCCTCACGACGCGGGTCGGCGACATCCCCTTCATGTTCGGGATCTTCGTCCTCGTCGCCGCCACGGGGATGCGGACGTCGAACATCGCGGAGATCGGCGAGCAGGTCGCGTCGGGCGAGCTCTCGACCGCGCTCGTCGCGGCCGCCGCCCTCCTGCTCTTCGGGGGGACGATCGGCAAGTCCGCGCAGTTCCCGCTCCACGTGTGGCTGCCGGACGCGATGGCCGGTCCGACGCCCGTCTCGGCGCTCATCCACGCGGCGACGATGGTCGCCGCCGGTGTGTACCTCGTCGGCCGGATGTACGAGGTCTTCGTGCACGCCGGAGCGGCGGTCCTCCAGGTCGTCGGCATCGTCGGCGGGATCACGATGCTCGGCGCGGCGCTCCTCGCGCTCGTCCAAGACGACATCAAGAAGGTCCTCGCGTACTCGACGATCTCGCAGCTCGCGTACATGGTCGCGGGCATGTCGATGGGCCCGGGCGGTCGCACCGCCGGGTTCTTCCACCTCTTCACCCACGCGTTCTTCAAGGCGCTCCTGTTCCTCGGGGCGGGCTCGGTGATCCACGCCGCGCACTCGAACAACATGTCGGACATGGGCGGCCTGAAGGGTCCGATGCCGAGGACGTACTGGACGTTCCTCATCGGCTCCGTGGCCCTCGCAGGGGTCCCGCCGCTCGCGGGCTTCTGGTCGAAGGACGAGCTCCTCGTCGTCGCCGCGAAGGAGGGTCACCCGGTCCTGTTCGTCGTGCTCCTCGTGACGGCAGTCCTCACCGCGTTCTACATGACCCGCGCCGTGCTCCTCACGTTCTCGGGCACGTACCGCGGGCAGGGTCACCCGCACGAGTCTCCGGCGACGATGACGGGCCCGCTCATCGCCCTCGCCGCCGCCGCGGTCTCCGTCGGGTTCCTCGGCGCCCCGCAGCTCGGCGCGGTGTTCGGCGACTGGGTCTACTTCGGCGAGCACGAGGAGCACCTCTTCGTCCCGTGGGTCGCGGCGGTCTCGATCGCCGCGGCGCTCGCGGGCATCGGCGCCGGCTGGCGGCTCTACCGCGAGCGCCGCGATCCCGACCCGGTGTTCCGTCTCGGCGCGTTCGCGCGGGTGCTCCAGCGGAAGTACTACCTCGACGACGTGTACCTGCGTGGCCTCGTCTTCCCGATCCGCGATCGCGCGTCGGCCGCGGTCTACCGGTCGAACCAGCAGATCCTCGACCGGATCGTGAACGGCGCGGCCACCTCCGCGCGGCGGGCCTCGGTCGCCGTCATGGCGGTCGACCGGGGGCTCATCGATCGCGCGGTGAACGGCACCGCAGGGGTGTTCGGGTTCGTCGGAGGGGTGCTCCGGTACGTGCAGTCGGGGAACGTCCAGCGCTACGCGGCGTTCCTCTTCACCGGCCTGGTGATCCTGGCCATCATCTTCACGCGGGTCTGACGAGAGACAGAGGGGGAACGGCATGACGTGGAACGACTGGGCGATCTCGATCGCGACCTTCCTGCCGCTGGTGGGCGCGATCGTGATCGCGCTCGTCCCGGCGAGCCGGGACCGGCTCGCGCGCGGGCTCGGGATCGCGGTGACCGGTGCGGCGCTCCTCGTCGCGCTCGGGATCGCGTTCGGGTTCGACTACGCGCGACCGGGGGACCTCCAGTTCGCCGTCGACGCCTCCTGGATCCCGGCGATCTCCGCCCGGTACCACGTCGGGATCGACGGCATCTCGATGCCCCTGTTCGTCCTCACGTTCGCGCTCTCGTTCCTCTGCGCGATCTACACCTGGCGCTTCGTGCCGAAGCCGGGCAACGCGAAGGCCTTCGTCGCGCTCATGCTGCTCCTTGAGACCGGGATGGCGGGCACGTTCATCGCCTTCGACCTCATCCTGTTCTTCGTCTTCTGGGAGCTCGTGCTCGTGCCGATGTACTTCCTCATCGCGGTCTGGGGGAGCGCGAACCGCGAGTACGCGGCGATCAAGTTCTTCCTCTACACCCTGTTCGGATCGGTGTTCATGCTGCTCGGGTTCCTCGCGATGTACTTCCGCTCGGATGTCGGTGGCGGTGCGCACACCTTCGACATCCTCCAGCTCCAGGCCTTCGCCGCGCAGGGCGGCTTCCCTGCGGGGTTCCAGATGGTCGTCTTCGGCGCGGTCGCCCTCGGGTTCGCGGTGAAGGTCCCGATGTGGCCGTTCCACACGTGGCTGCCGGACGCGCACACGGAGGCCCCGACGATCGGCTCGGTGCTCCTCGCCGGCATCATGCTGAAGATGGGCACGTACGGCTTCGTGCGGATCGCCCTCCCGCTCCTGCCCGACGGCGCCCGGGCGTACGCGCCGTGGATCGGGCTCCTGTCCGCGATCGCGATCGTCTACGCCGCGCTCGCGTGCCTCGCTCAGCGTGACCTGAAGCGGCTCATCGCCTTCTCGTCGGTCGGCCACATGGGCTTCGTGATGCTCGGCATCGCGACGCTCACGACGATCGGGATCAACGCGGCGATCTTCGGGATGGTTGCCCACGGCCTCATCACCGGGATGCTCTTCTTCACCGTCGGCTCGCTCTACGACCGCTACCACACGCGCGAGATCGCCGAGATCGGCGGCGGCATGATGCAGAAGATGCCGTTCCTCGCGGGGATCTTCGCGTTCGTCTCGATCGCATCCCTCGGGCTCCCGGGGCTCGCCGGGTTCTGGGGCGAGGTCATGTCGCTCCTGTCTGCCTTCCAGCCCGCGGGCGTCCTCTCCGAGGGGCTCTTCCGGGTGTTCATGGTGGCGGGCGGCATCGGGACGATCCTCACCGCCGGCTACTTCCTCTGGATGCTCCAGCGGGTGAACATGGGCACCGTTCCGGACCGCTGGACGGACGCCGCCTTCGACGACGTGCTCCCGATCGAATGGGCGGCCTGGGCGCCGCTCCTCGTCGGCATCGTCGTCCTCGGGCTGTACCCGCGCATCGTGTTCGCGGTGACGGACGGGCCGGTCGAGGCGCTCGTGCGCCTGCTGGGGGCCTGACGTGCCGCAGAACCCCGGGATCGACCTCCTCGCGATCGCGCCGGAGATCATCCTGTCCGCGACGCTCGTGCTCATGCTCGTCGCGGACGCGTTCCTGCCCCCGAAGCGCGCGTGGCTCGGCATGCCGCTCGCCCTCCTCGGCGTCCTCGCCGCCCTCGGGGCGACGCTGCTCCTCGTCGGGGAGACCCGCTCGACGTTCGACGGGATGTACGTCGTCGACGGGTTCGCGGTGCTCTTCAAGGTGTTCTTCCTCGCGGTCGGGGCGACGGTGCTCCTCGTGTCGTTCCGGTACATGCGCGAGGGCGGGTTCTACCAGGGCGAGTACTACTTCCTGCTCCTCACCGCCTTCCTCGGCTGCGTGATGATGCCCTCGTCCCGGAACCTCCTCATGCTCTTCATCGCGCTCGAGCTCGTCTCCGCGCCCGGGTTCCTCATCGCCTCGTTCCGCAAGACCGACCCGCGCTCGAACGAGGCGGGGATGAAGTTCTTCCTCATCGGCGTCCTGTCGACCGCGGTCATGCTCTACGGCATGAGCCTGATCTACGGGCTCACGGGGACGCTCGACCTCGTCGGGATCGGCGAGGCGCTCCGCACGCCGCTGCCGGCCGGGCAGGACGCGCTCGCCCTCGCGGGGATCCTCTTCATCGTCGCGGGCTTCGCGTTCAAGGTGTCCGCCGTACCGTTCCAGTTCTGGGCGCCGGACACGTACGAGGGATCGCCCGTCCCCGTCGCGGCCTTCCTCGCGACCGCCTCGAAGGCCGCCGGCTTCGCCGGACTCATCCAGGTGATGTTCGTGGCCTTCCCCGCACAGCACGCGTTCTGGACGCCGGTCTTCGCGGCGCTCGCGGTCGCGACGATGACGATCGGCAACCTCGTCGCCCTCCAGCAGCGGCAGGTCGTGCGACTGCTCGCGTACTCGAGCATCGCGCAGGCGGGCTACATCCTCCTTCCCTTCGCGCTCGTCTCCGCGGACCCACGGGTGAACGCCGCCGCCTTCTCCTCGGCCGTGACGTACGTGCTCATCTACGCCGTCATGACGCTCGGAGCGTTCGCTGTCGTCATCGCGGTCTCGCGGGAGTCGCGTGGTCTCCTCGTCTCGGATGTCGCGGGCCTCGGCCGACGCGCCCCGCTCCTCGCGATCGGGATGACGGTCTGCATGGTGTCCCTCGCGGGGATCCCCCCGACGGGCGGGTTCTGGGCGAAGCTCTTCATCTTCGGGGCGGCCATCGAGCGCGGGGGTATCGGGATCGCCCTCGCGATCGTCATGGTCGTGAACTCGGTCGTGAGTCTCGCCTACTACCTCGCCGTCCCGCGGCAGATGCTCCTCGCGGACCCGACGACCGATCGGCCGTTCGCGCGGCCCGCCCTGGTGACGGCGGTCACGGTGCTCGCGAGTCTCGCGGTGCTCGCGATCGGCGTCTACCCGCAGGCGCTCGCCGACCTGCCCGCGCTCTCCGCCCTGCTCGGCGGCTGATCCTCCCCGCCGGCGCGCCCGAGGCCTCGCCTCCCGGGAAGCGGGCCTACCGCGGAACGGGGCCTCCGGGCTCGAGGAGCGCGTAGAGGCTCGTCACGACGCCCGTCGGCGGCTCGGCGAGGTCGCGGTCGATGCGGAGCGACGGGATCCCGAGCGCCTCCGCTCCATCGATGAAGGCCACCTGATCGTCGACGAAGACGGCGTCCTCCGGTGCCGCGCCGAGTCGCCGGAGCGCCTCGAGGTAGATCTCGGGGTCGGGCTTCATCGTCCGCGCCTCGAACGACAGGACGACGACGTCCATCTCGTCCTCCAGCCCGAGACGGTCGACGACCGTCCGCGTCCCGTGCGAGCAGTTGCTCACGAGCGCCGTCGGGACGCCCCGTTCGCGCAGGGCGCGCAGGACGGGAAGGGCATCTTCGTGGAAGTGGATGCCGGTCTCGAGGTGGTCACGTTCCATCGCGAGGAGCTCGACGAGGAGGTCGGCGTCGGGCTCGACCTCGGCCGCCTCGAGGACGGCCCGCAGGTCGCCCTCGGGGCTCCCGTACGCCCCGGTGCCGCGTTCTCGGATCGTCGCCGCGAACGCGTCCATGAGCCGGTGCGTCGGGAGCCCGAGCCGTTCCTCCATCCGCAGGCGCAGGCTCGACCACTCGCTCCAGACGAGCGTGTCGTACAGGTCGAGCAGCGCGACCGCGGGTGGCACCCGGAGCGACCTACGCGACGAGCGCCGCGCAGTACTCCGCGAACGCGTCGACGTAGCGGAGGACGTCCTCCTCGGTGTGCTGCACCGAGATCGTCCACTGCTCCTCGTCGCCGGGGGTCATGAAGATGCCCCGGTTGATCGCCCACGGGTACGAGGCGGCGTAGAGGTCGGTGTCGGTCTCGAGGAAGTCCCGGTAGTTCGTGAGGGGCTCGGGCCGGTAGGACACGCAACCCTTGGCGCCGAGGTCGACCGCGTGTCCGGGGATGCCGTTCGCCGCGAGGGCGTCGGCGCACCCGGTGGCGAGCCGTGTGCCGAGGTCGGCGAGGTACGCGTAGGCGTCGTGGGTGAGGACCTCGGTGAGGGTCGCGAGGCCGGCCGCCGCCACGAGGGGGTTGCCGTTGAACGTGCCCTGCTGCGCCGCGCCGCGGCCGATGGTGTCCATGACGTCGGCCCGACCACCGAAGGCCGCCCCCGGGGTGCCGCCGCAGATCGCCTTCGCCCAGCAGGCGAGGTCGGGCACGACCCCGTAGCGCTCGACCGCCCCGCCGTACGCGACCGTTGCGCCGCTCTTGACCTCGTCGAAGATGAGGAGGGCGCCGAACTCGTGCAGCAGGTCCTTGAGACCCTGGAGGTACCCGGGCTGGGGCTGGCAGATGCCGATGTTCATCATCACCGGCTCGAGGATCAGGCACGCGATCGAGTCGCCGCGCTCCTCGAGCAGACGGCGCAGCACCGTGAGGTCGTTGAAGGGCACGACGTGGGTGTGCGCCGAGGTCGACTGCGGGATCCCGAGTGACATCGGCGTCGAGTGCGGTGCGTCGCGCCCGCCCATCATGTCGGCGTTCGGGACGACGCTGAACATCACCGGGTCGTGGTGGCCGTGGTACGAGCCCTCGATCTTCACGATGTCGTCGCGTCCGGTGGCCGCACGCGCGATCCGGATCGCCCCCATCGTCGCCTCGGTGCCGGAGTTCGCGAAGCGGACGGAGTCGCACGCGAACCGCTCGCAGAGCACCTCGGCGAACTCGACCGTGGCCGCGGTCGGCGCCGCGAAGTGGGTGCCGGTGCGGGCGGCCCGTTCGATGGCCTCGGCGACCTTCGGGTGCGCGTGGCCGACGATCATGCAGCCGAAGCCGTTGTGGAAGTCGAGGTACTCGTGCCCGTCGACGTCCCACACGTGGCTGCCCTGCCCGCGCTCGAGGTAGAGCGGGTACGGGTCGCCGGCCTGGAACGATGACCCGACGCCCTCGGGCAGGACCCGGGTCGCGCGGTCGTACAGCGCCTTGGAGTGCGGGGTCGCCGCGACCATGCGGGCGGTCTCGGCCGCGGCGAGGTCGGCCGCGTGTGTGCTCGTGACGTTGCTCACGGGTATCAACTCCCTCCGGCGGCGCCGGGTGTCAGTGCTTCACCATCACGTGCTTGAGCTCGGTGTAGTGCTCGATCGCATAGATCGACATGTCCTTGCCGTACCCGGACTGCTTGAAGCCGCCGTGCGGCATCTCCGACACGATCGGGATGTGGTCGTTGACCCACACGCACCCGAACTGCAGGGCCGAGCTCATGCGCATCGCCCGCCCGACGTCGGTGGTCCAGACGCTGGCCGACAGGCCGTAGTCGACGTCGTTCGCCCAGGCGAGGGCGGTGTCCTCGTCGCTGAACCGTTGCACGGAGATGACCGGACCGAAGACCTCGCGCTGGACGATCTCGCTGTCCTGCGCGGGCCCGGCGACCACGGTCGGGGCGTGGAAGAACCCCGGTCGGTCGAGCGCAGTGCCGCCGACGGTGATCTCGGCGCCTGCCGCGGCGGCGCGCTCCACCATGCCGGTGACGCGAGCGAGTTGATCGGCCGAGATGACCGGGCCCATGCCGGTGGCGTCGTCGAACGGATCACCGGTCACGATGCCGGCGACGGCGTCGGTGATGCCGGCGACGAAGTCCTCGTACACCTCGGGTCCGGTGAGGATGCGGCACGGCGCAGTGCAGTCCTGACCGGAGTTGTAGTACGACATCTCGACGAGGCAGGCCACGGCCGCCTCGATGTCTGCGTCGTCGAAGATGATCACCGGCGCCTTGCCGCCGAGCTCGAGGTGGACGCGCTTGAGCGTCTCGGCCGCCGTGCGGGCGATCACCTTCCCGGTCTCGACGCTGCCCGTGAGCGACACCATCGCGATCTTCGGGTGACGCACGAGTGCGTCGCCCGCGGTCTCGCCCTGGCCCGTGACCACGTTGAGCACGCCGGCCGGGAGGATGTCGGCGGTGATCTCGGCGAGGCGCAGCGCCGTGAATGGGGTCAGCTCCGAGGGCTTGAGCACCACGGTGTTGCCGGCGGCGAGCGCGGGGCCGAGCTTCCATGTCGCCATGTTGAGCGGGTAGTTCCAGGGTGCGATCGAGCCGATGACGCCGAGCGGGTCCCGGCGGAGGAACGAGGTGTGCTCGTCGAGGTACTCACCGCCCGCCCGGCCCTCGAGGAAGCGGGCCCCGCCGGCGAAGAACCGCCAGTTGTCGAGCGTGAGGTCCATCTCGAACTCGATGATCGAGGCGGGCTTCCCACAGTTCTCCATCTCGAGCCGGGACAGGGTGGGGAGGTCCGCCTCGATGGCGTCGGCCACCTTGTGGAGGATATCGCTGCGGGCCCGGGGGGTCATGCGACCCCAGGTCTCGAACGCGGTGGCCGCGGCCTCGACCGCGGCGTCGACGTCGGCGGCGCCGCTCGACGGGACGGCGCCGATCGATGCGCCGGTCGCGGGGTTGAGGACGTCGTCGGTTGCGCCGTCGGCGGCGTCGACCCAGTGTCCGTTGATGAGGTTCTGGTGGGGCATCGGGACTCCTCGATCGGTGGCGTGGGTTCCGGACCGGCCGGCGCGGCGGCGATGTCGGCAATGTTGCGTTGCGTGCAGGCTACGGCGCAAGGGATTCCGTCGTGCGGCACGCCTCGCACGGCGGTATCGTTCGCTCGGTCCGGTCGATCTCGCAGGATCTCGCAGGATCTCCCGGGCGGTCCCGTGTCCCCTCGGCGAGTGGGACGAAGTGGCCGCAGGTGCCAGACTCGGGCGCGGGCCCGCCGTCACGGTGCGGGGCCGGGATGATCGAGGTGGGGCCGGGTCGACCCGGTTGATGGGGGAGGCGATCGGCTGAACGAGCCCGGGACGCAGGGTGGGTCCGCACGAGGGGCCGACGACGTCGTCATCGAGATCAGTCACGTCTCGAAGCGCTTCGACGACTTCGTCGCGGTCGACGACGCGGACTTCGGGATCGTCCGCGGTGAGTTCTTCTCGATGCTGGGGCCGTCGGGCTGCGGCAAGACGACCACCCTCCGGATGATCGCCGGGTTCGAGCAGCCGACCGAGGGCGAGGTCCGCCTCGACGGTCGGGACGTCTCGCGGGTCCCCCCGTACAAGCGCAACGTCAACACGGTGTTCCAGCGGTACGAACTGTTCCCGCACATGAGCGTGTTCGACAACGTGGCGTTCGGTCCCCGCAGCACGAAGGTGCCGAAGGCCGAGATCGCCGAGCGGGTCGGCACGATGCTCGAGGTCGTCCGGCTCGCGGATTTCGCGCACCGCAAGCCCGCCCAGCTCTCCGGCGGACAGCAGCAGCGGGTGGCGCTCGCCCGGGCCCTCGTCAACTACCCGAGCGCGTTGCTGCTCGATGAGCCCCTCGGCGCACTCGACCTCAAGCTCCGCCAGACGATGCAGATCGAGCTGAAGCGCATCCAGCGCGAGGTCGGGATCACCTTCGTGTTCGTCACCCACGATCAGGAGGAGGCGCTCACGATGAGCGACCGGATCGCAGTGATGAACGAGGGCCGGGTCGAGCAGATCGGCACGCCCGAGGAGATCTACCACCGGCCCGCCAGCGTGTTCGTGGCCGGATTCATCGGGGTCGCGAACCTCCTCCCGGCGGTCGTCGTTGCGGCGAGCGGTGCCACGGCGGAGGTCGACGCCGCGGGCCGGCGGCTCACGGTCCCGCGCACCGACGCCGACCTGCGCGCCGGCGACGTCGCGGTCGTGATGGTCCGGCCGGAGCGACTGCACCTCACGCCGTCGGCCCCCACGTCCGACGGCCCGGCGATCGAGGTCGCCGTCGCCGACCTCACCTTCCAGGGGCCGGTCGTGCGCACTACGCTGCGCACCGACGCCGGCACCGAACTCGTGGCCCACGTCGGGCCCGAGCAGGACCTCCCGATGCTCCGCCCGGGTGACCGGCTCTGGGCGTCGTGGGAACCCGATGCGGCCTGCCTCCTGCGCGCCGCGCCCCGCAACTACCCCGAGGAGTAGGAGAACGCCATGGCCCGTCCCAACCTCAGCCGTCGTCAGTTCATCACCCGCACCGGGTTGGTCGTGGGCGGCGTGGCCCTCGCGCCCTCGGTGCTCGCGGCGTGCGGGGACTCGGGCGGGGGTGGCGGTGACGCGAACGCCATCTCGCTCTCGAACTGGACCTCCTACATCGGGAAGGCGAGCATCAAGGACTTCGAGCGGGCGACCGGCATCAAGGTCACCTACACGGAGGACATCAACGACAACAACGAGTACTTCGCCAAGATCCAGCCCAACCTGCAGAAGGGCAAGAGCATTGGCCGGGACGGGTTCGTGCTCACCGACTGGATGGCGAACCGCATCATCAACCAGGTCGAGTGGGCCCAGCCCCTGGACGCGGCCAAGGCCACGAACAAGGGCAACATCCGGGCGGCGCTCGCGGCGCCCGGCTTCGACCCGACCCGCAGATTCAGCCTCCCGTGGGCCAGTGGGACCGCGGGCATCGCGTACAACTCGGAGCAGACCGGCGAGATCCGGACCATGGCGGACTTCTTCCGCGCCGATGGCACGAAGACCGTGCTCAGCGAGATGCGCGACACCATCGGCCTGCTCATGCGCGCCGACGGCAAGGACATCACGAAGCCGAGCTACGCGGACGCAGAGCCGTCGTTCGACCGGCTGCAGCGCGCGGTGGAGGACGGCGAGATCGCCGGCTTCAACGGGAACGAGTACGTGAACGATCTCGCGACCGGCAACCTCGCCGCGGCGATCGCCTGGTCGGGCGACGTGGCCCAGATCGCGCGCGACAACCCGAAGATCAGGTTCGTGATCCCCGAGAGCGGCGGCACGCTGTGGTCGGACAACTTCATGATCCCGGTGTCGAGCGAGAAGCCCGCGTTGGCCACGGAGTGGATCAACTACTGGTACGACCCGGTGAACGCGGCCCGTCTCACCGCCTTCATCCAGTACAT
Source organism: Actinomycetota bacterium (assembly GCA_046094825.1). Lineage (GTDB taxonomy): Bacteria > Actinomycetota > UBA4738 > UBA4738 > HRBIN12 > JBJTIF01. Next base: position 13,987 of record JBJTIF010000006.1, on the reverse strand, counting down.
CTCCCCGGTCGAGGGGACCGCGGACGAGTTGACGAAGCTCGGCGGCGATGCGGCCAAGCTCGTCGACGACCCCCTCGTGAACCCGGACGCGGCGGCCCTCGCGCAGGTGTCCATCTTCGGGCCGCTGTCGGCCGTCGAGGAGCAGCGGTTCGACGAGCGCTTCGACGAGATCCAGGGCGCCGGGTGACCGATGGCATCTCGCGCCGGCGGTTCCTCGCGGGTGCTGCTGCACTCGGCGCGGGCGTCGGCGGCGCGGTGCTCCTCGCCGGGTGCGGCGGAGGGGACGGGTCCGACGGATCGCTCCAGGTCTCGAACTGGACCTCCTACATCGACCCGGGCGCGGTCCGACGCTTCGAGCGCGACACCGGGATCAGGGTCACCTACACCGAGGACATCAACGACAACAACGAGTGGTTCGCCAAGAACCGGGCGGTGCTCGCGAAGCGGGGCTGGATCGGTCGGGACTCGGTGGTCCTCGACGACTGGATCGCGAACCGCCTCATCAATCGCCTCGGCTGGGCGGAGCCGATGCGAGCCGACCGCCTCACCAACCGGGGGAACCTGCTCCCCGAGCTCGCGAACCCGCCGCACGATCCGCAGCGGCGCTTCAGCCTCCCGTGGCAGGTGGGGCTCACCGGCATCGCCTACAACCGCTCGATCACGGGTCGGGAGATCCGCACGTTCGACGAGTTCCTCGCCATCGACGGAACCACGGCGGTGCTCACCGAGATGCGCGACACCGTGGGTCTCGTGATGCGAGCCACGGGAGCCGATGTGACCCGGCCGTCCGCTGCGGCCGCGGAGCCCGCGTTCGAGACGCTCGAGCAGGCGGTGCAGGACGGTCGCATCGATGCGTTCACCGGGAACGACTACGTCAACGACCTGGCGACCGGCAACCTGGCGGCCGCGTTCGCATGGTCGGGTGATGTGGCCCAGATCACGCGCGACAACCCGGACGTCCGTTTCGTGCTCCCGGAGAGCGGTGGGCTCATCTGGGCGGACAACCACATCATCCCCCGGGGAGCTCGGCGACCCGCAGCGGCGACGGAGTGGATCGACTGGTTCTACGACCCGACGAACGCCGCCCGACTGACCGCCCACGTGCAGTACATCTCGCCGGTGCAGGGGGTGGCCGAGGAACTCGCGAAGCTCGGTGGTGCGGCGGCCCGACTGGTCGACGACCCGCTCGTGGTCCCGACCCCCGACCTCCTCGCCGAGGTCGCAGAGTTCGGCATCCTCACGGACGCCGACGCCGACTCGATGGACGCGCGCTTCGCCGCGCTGGCGGGGGCCTAGGTGAGCGGGACCACCGAGCGCGACGCGCAGGGCCGGCGGCGGGCGCGCTGGACGCCGTGGCTGCTGCTGGCGCCCGGGTTCCTGTGGCTCTTCTGGTTCTTCTACCTGCCGCTCTACTCGTTGTTCCGCATGTCGTTGAGCACCAAGCCGAGCCGGTTCGCGATCCCCGAGTTCTCCTGGGCCTGGTCGAACTACGAGCAGGCGTTCTCCGACTACGGCTCCCAGTTCACCCGTTCCTTCACCTACGCGCTCGCGGCGACCGTCCTCGCCCTTTTCATCGCGTACCCGGTCGCCTACGTGATCGCGTTCCGGGGCGGTCGATACCGGAACATCCTCCTCGGGCTCGTCGTGGTGCCGTTCTTCACGAACTTCCTCATCCGTACGCTCGCCTGGAAGACGATCCTCGGCGATCAGGGGACGGTCGTGAGCGTGCTGCGGTCCATCGGGCTGCTCGACGCGAACGAGGCCCTGCTCCGCACGCCGATCGCCGTGATCGGCGGCCTCACCTACAACTTCCTGCCGTTCATGGTGCTGCCGATCTACGTGTCGCTCGAGAAGATCGATCCCCGTCTGCTCGACGCGGCGCGTGACCTCTACTCGAACACCTGGCGCGCCTTCCGCAAGGTCGTCCTGCCGCTCTCGCTGCCCGGCGTGTTCGCGGGCAGCCTCCTCGTCTTCATCCCGGCGGCCGGTGACTTCGTGAACGCCTACTACCTCGGGAGCGCGAAGACCACGATGATCGGCAACGTCGTGCAGGACCAGTTCCTGGTCCAGAACAACTACCCGGTCGCGGCCGCGCTGTCGTTCGTCTTCATCGCGATCGTGATGGTCATCGTCGCGGTGTACTCGCGGCTCCTCGGCACGGAGGACCTGACGTGACCGCCCAGGTGTCGACCCGGCGCCGGCGGACGAAGCGGTCCCACGACGGCACGGTGATGTCGCCGGGCGGTCGGGCCGGCAGGACCGCGGTCAACGTCGCTGCGGCTGCGGGTCTGCTCTACCTCTTCCTGCCGATCTTCGTCATCGTGGCGTTCTCGTTCAACGCCCCGGTGGGGCGGTTCAACGCGGTGTGGAACCGGTTCACGCTCGATAACTGGCTCCACCCGTTCGCCGACGAGGCGCTCGTCGACGCGCTGCTCCTGAGCCTCCGGGTCGCCGCGATCTCCACGGTCGTCGCGACCATCCTCGGCACGCTGCTCGCGATCGCCCTCGTGCGCTACCGGTTCCGAGGTGGCGAGCCGATCAACTTCCTGCTCGTGCTCCCGCTGACGGCGCCTGAGATCGTCCTGGGTGCGTCGTTGCTGACGCTCTTCCTCTCGCCGACCCTGTGGTTGTTCAACATCTCGTTCGCGCTCGGCTTCGCCACGATCGTGATCGCACACATCATGTTCCTCGTGTCGTACGTGGCCCTGACGGTGCGGGCGCGCCTGCGCGGCTTCGACTGGACGCTCGAGGACGCGGCGATGGACCTCGGGGCCACGCCGACGCGAACGTTCTGGAAGGTGACGCTCCCGCTCATCACGCCCGGGATCCTCGCGGCGGCCCTGCTGTCGTTCGCGCTGTCGATCGACGACTTCATCATCACGTACTTCGTGTCGGGTCCGAGCACGACGACCTTCCCCGTGCGGATCTTCGGGCAGTCGCGGACCGCGACCCCGCCGCAGATCAACGTGCTGTCGACGATGATCCTCATCGTCAGCGTGTCGATCCTCGCCGTGAGCACGTTCGCCGGCGAGCGCCGACGTCGGCGCACCGGCGCCTGAGCCCCGCTACCGGTTCGTCGGGAACCCGAGGTCGGGTCCGCGGGTGGCGGGGTCGGCCCAGCGGGTCGTGACCACCTTGCCGCGCGTGTAGAAGTGCACGCCCTCGGTGCCGTGCACGTGGGTGTCCCCGAAGAGGGACTGCCCCCACCCACCGAACGAGTAGTACGCCATCGGCACCGGGATCGGAACGTTGATGCCGACCATGCCCGCGTCGATCTCGTGGGCGAAGCGGCGTCCGGCCCCGCCGTCGCGGGTGAACACCGCCACGCCGTTGCCGTACGGGTTGCGGGCGACGAGGTCGACCGCCTCCTCGTACGTGTCGACGCGCACCACGCACAGGACGGGCCCGAAGATCTCGTCCTGGTACACGCGCATGTCGGTGGTCACGTGGTCGAGGAGCGTGGGCGCCACCCAGTAGCCGTCCGGTGCGCCGTCCACGACGGGGTCGCGGCCGTCGATCACGACCGTCGCACCCTCGGCCGCGCCCGCGTCGATGTACCCGCGGACCTTGTCACGGTGGGCGGCGGTGACGAGCGGGCCCATCTCCGCGGCCGGGTCGAGGCTCGGTCCCACCCGCACACGTCGGGTGCGCTCGGCGATCATCTCGACCAGGGCGTCCCCGGTCCGGCCCACCGCGACGACGACCGAGATGGCCATGCACCGCTCGCCCGCCGATCCGTACCCGGCGCTCACTGCGGCGTCCGCGGCGACCTCGAGATCGGCGTCGGGCAGTACGACCATGTGGTTCTTGGCGCCGCCGAGGGCCTGCACCCGCTTGCTGTGCGCCGTGCCCTGCTCGTAGACGTAGCGGGCGATCGGGGTGGACCCCACGAACGACACGGCGCGCACGTCGGGGTGGGTGAGCAGACCGTCCACCGCGCCCTTGTCGCCCTGCAGCACGTTGAACACACCGGCGGGGAGGCCGGCCTCGGCCCACAGCTCGGCGATGCGGATCGCGGCCGACGGGTCGCGTTCGCTGGGCTTGAGGATGAACGCGTTCCCGCAGGCGATGGCGATCGGGAACATCCACATCGGGACCATCGCTGGGAAGTTGAACGGCGTGACGCCGGCGACGACACCGAGGGGCTGGCGCATCGAGTGGACGTCGGTCTCGGTCGACACGCTCTCGGAGTGCGAGCCCTTGAGGAGGTGGGGAACGCCGCACGCGAACTCGATGACCTCGAGCCCGCGGGCGACCTCGCCCGCCGCGTCGCTCACGACCTTGCCGTGCTCGGTCGAGATGATGCGGGCGAGTTCGTCGGTCCGGGCCTCGACGAGGGCTCGGAACTCGAAGAGCAGCTTGGAGCGCCGGGCGAGGGAGGTCTCGCGCCACTCGGCCGCCGCCCGGACCGACGACGCGACGACGTGGTCGACGTCGGCCGGTCCGGCGAGGGCGACCTCGGCCTGGACGGTGCCGGTGGTCGGGTCGAAGACGGGGGCGGTCGGTCCGGCCGGCGCGTACGGAGCGCCGTCGGCCCAGGGGGTGATGGTGCGCATGCGGCGGAGCGTAGGACACGCCCGGGCGGGTCATGCCGCCGACGCTCAGCGGGCCAGCGCGTCGACGCTCGCCTGCAACCGGGTGAGCTGACCCGAGAGGCGCTCGACGATGTCCCGGATGTCGGCCTCGGTCGGGGGCCGGGCGAAGTCCTCGAGGTGGACCTCGATCTTGCCGCCGGGCAGCAGGGTGAGGGACTGCACGCTCCCGAGGTCGTCGACGTGCGCGAACTGGTCGAGTTCCTCCTCCCGGATGCCCGACCGCGCCAACTCGGCCCGGTCGAGGTGGCCGCCCCGGATGATCCGGGCCCGCCGGCCGGCGAGGAGGCCGCGGAACCGGGGCGAGCGGTTGGACAAGCGCACGACGACCTCGTTCACAGCGACGAGCGTGAGTGCGCCGATGACGCCTCCGGTCACCGAGTCGTCCGGGCCGATGACCGCGTTCTGCACCACGTTGGCGAGCAGCAGGAGCACGATGAGGTCGAACGGGTTGAGCTGGGCCAGCGTCCGCTTGCCGACGAACCGCAGCAGGAGGATGAGGGCCGCGTAGACGAGCACCGTGCGCACGAGCTTCTCGACGAGCGGCGTCTCGAGGTGGAACAGGTCGTGGGTCACCGAGGCCTGCGCGGCGAGGGTGGCGAGTGCGGGCATGACGACCTCCGTGGGTTCCGGGCGCGGTGCGCGTGACCGTAGCCCCGGGGTGCGAGGGCCCGGCGCGAACGGATGACCCGCAGCGGGTCAGTGGTCGTGCGGGCTCGCTGGTGCGGCGTGGGCGGGACGCGCGACCGAGGTCACGGCGAACGCCGCGATCGTCACGAGCACGATCGTGCCGCCCGGCGCGAGGCCCCACGCGCGGGCGGCACCGAGGCCGACGATCACCGCGAGCACCCCGACGCCGACCGCGACGAGCATCGTGGATCGGAACGACCGGGCGAGCAGCCGGGCCGTCGCGATCGGGAGCACGAGCAGCGCCGCCACGAGCAGGAGACCGACGACCCGCATCGCGGCGACGACGGTCACCGCGGTGAGCACGGCGAGGGCGGCGTTGAGCGCGTCGACGGGGAGACCCGCGACCCTCGCGGTCTCCTCGTCGACGACCACCGCGAGCAGCGCACGTCCGCAGACCGTGATCGTGGCGACGATGACGAACCCGATGATCGCCACCGCGATCGTGTCCCCGGTGGTGACGGTGAGGATGGAGCCGAAGAGGAAGGGCAGGACGTTGGCCGGCCGCCCGACGGCCGCCGCGCGACTCGCGATCACCGCGCCGCCGGCGATGCCGCCGTAGAAGAATACGGCGAGCGCGAGGTCGCCGGAGGTCCGGCCCCGGGAGCGGAGCCACTCGATGCCGAGCGCGGCGAGCACCGCCGCCACGAGGGCCGTCCACACCGGCCACACGCCGAGGAGCAGACCCGCGGCGACGCCGGCGAACGCGACGTGGCCGATGCCGTCGCCCAGCAACGACATGCGGCGTTGCACGAGGAAGCCGCCGACCAGCGGTGCGCACGCGCCGACGACGAGCCCACCGACGAGGGCGAGTTGCATGTACTCGCGCTCGAACGGCCAGGGCAGCGGCAGGGCCATCAGTCGAGACCCTCGAGCCAGAGCGGGAGGTCGTCGGCATGGACCCCGAGGCTGACGCCGCGGGACCGCAGTTCCTGGGGCGGACCGTCGAACACCACGTGGTGCTTGAGCACGATCACCCGGTCGAGGTCGTCGGCCACCGCGCCGAGTTCGTGGGAGACGAGCAGCACCGCACCGTCGTGCGCCTCGATGAGGTGCACGAGGGAGTCGCGGAAGAGCCGCTGGGACTCCGCGTCGACCCCGGCGACCGGCTCGTCGAGCACGAGGAGTTCCGGATCGCTCGCGAGTGCCTTGGCGATCATCACCCGCTGCTGCTGACCACCCGAGAGCTCGCCGACCCGCCGATCCCGCCAGGGTCCGAGCGCGACGGCGTCGATCGCGTGGTCGATCGCGGCGCGGTCGGCGGCCCGGGGTGCGCGCCACCAGCCGCGGCGGCGCAGCCGACCGGTCGCGACGACCTCGGCGACCGTCGCGGGCAGGTCCGGTGCGAACCGCCCGCGTTGGGGCACGTACCCGAGCCGGGCCGGGTCGGCGAGGGAGCCGGGCCGGTCCCCGAGCAGCGAGACCTCGCCGGCGTCGGGGGTGAGCAGGCCGAGCAGCACCCGAAGCAGGGTGGACTTCCCGCTGCCGTTCGGGCCGACGAGCGCGACGAACTCACCCCGGTCGACCCGGGCCGAGACCCGGTCGAGGATCGGGCCGTGCCCGAAGCCGAGGGACACGTCGGTGGCAGAGAGGAGCGGATCGGGGATGGGGTCCTCCTGAGACTCGTTCCCATCTTACCGATGGTCCGTGTTAAGATCCATTCCCATGTGGAATGCCCAGCACCGCGATCGTGTCCTCGCCGCCGCCCTCGCCGCGGCGATCGCCGTCGGCCTGCTCGGGGCCTGCTCCCCGGGGTCGTCCTCGCCCGATGCCGACGGCGTCCGGGTGGCCGCTGCGGCCTACCCCTTCGCCGAGGCGGCCCGCTGGGTCGGGGGTGGCGCGGTGCGCGTCGACGACCTCACGCCGCCGGGCACCGAACCGCACGATCTCGAGGTCACCGCGGACGTCGCCGACGCCCTGCTCGACGCCGACCTCGGGGTCGTCGCCGGCGGCGCGTTCCAGCCCGCGCTCGAGTATGCCGCGGCTCGACGTGACGGTCCGACGCTCGTCGCGGTCGAGGTGCCGGGCATCGAGGGCGACGATCCGCACGTCTGGCTCGATCCCGTGACGATGGGTGCGGTGGTGCGGGCGACCCGTGACGCGCTCCTCGACGTGGACGGTGTCGACGCGGCCTCGGTCCGCCGGGGTTCGCGGCGCGCGCTCGACCGCCTGCGCTCGCTCGATGCCGAGTACCGCGTCGGCCTCGCCCAGTGCGATCGACGCACGCTCGTCACGGCCCACGACGCGTTCGGACGCCTTGCGGCGCGCTACGACCTGCGCGTCGAATCGATCGCCGGGCTGTCCCCGGAGGAGGAGCCGGAGCCGCGTCGGCTCGCGTCGCTGGCCCGGCTCGTCCGCGCCGAGGGGATCACGACCGTGTTCACCGAGGAGTTGGTGTCCCCGCGCGTGGCCGAGGTGCTCGCCCGGGACGCCGGCGTCCGCACCGAGGTCCTCAGCACCATCGAGTCGTTGACCCCGGCCCAGCGCCGGGCGGGTGCGGACTACGAGTCCCTCATGCGGCGGAACCTCACGCGCCTGCGGGAGGCGCTCGGGTGTGACTAGTCGCTGACGCCGCGGGCGCCGCGGGCCGCCAGCGCGTCGCGGATGGCCGCGGCCGCCGCATCCAGTGCGGCGGGATCGGGTTCGCGCTCGGCGTTGTCGAAGTCGAGGTCGTGCACGCCGTCTATGGGCACGACGTGCAGGTGCACGTGGGGCACCTCGAGCCCGGCGATCATGAGGCCGACGCGGGCCGGCGCGAAGGCGTCCATCTGGGCGCGGGCGATCTCCTGGGCGACCGCCATCAGGTGCGCGTTCGTCGCGGGGTCGAGATCGACCCAGTGGTCGACCTCGGCGCGCGGGACGACGAGCGCGTGACCCGTCCGCAACGGATTGATCGAGAGGAACACGACGCACCGGTCGTCCCGCCACACGAACCGACCGGGGAGCTCGCCCTCGATGATGCGGGTGAAGATGGTGGCCACGGTGGGTCAGCCTCCCACGGGAACGGGACCGGGTGCTGCGACGGTCGGGCGGAGGTGGCGCGCCGCGCCGACCGCGAGCCCGATCCCGCCGCCGAGCGCGACGGCGATCGTGAGCCGGGTCACGCTCGGATCGAGATCGCTCGGCACCACGGCGTGGGTGAGCGAGCCGAGGTCGGCGACGCCGCCGGCGATCGCGATGAAGAGGCCGGCGAGCAGGACGAACGGGGTCGCGGCGTCGGGGCGGTCGCGATGCGTCAGGAGGCGGATCAGCGCGAGGACCGCGAGCAGGATGGCGATGAGCGAGGGTGCGGCGCCGAACGCGCGTCCGCCGAGTCCCGCCGACGAGATTCCCCAGGCCCCCGCCGTGTGGACGGCCTCGCTCACGATCACCACCACGAGGCCGACGGCGAGCGCGGTGGGCCAGCGGCGGGTCCCGGCGAGCAGGCCGAGCGTGAGCGCGAGCCCCGCGGCGAGTCCGATCCAGGGCAGCGGCGACGGAGCAGGCCGGGTGTCGAGGGTCCCGACGATGCGCGCGTCCGCCCCGTCGACCCGTAACGGGATCGCCCACGGTTCGTCCCGCACCGCGCCCCGACCCATCCAGTGGGCGCGGTGGTCGTGCCACCGAGCGGTGGGCGAGGTCGAGGTGCGCTCCCACTCGGGCGGCACGTCGGCGTCGAGGTCGGCCGGTGGCGTCCCCTCCGGGGTGGCCGATCGGTTGAGGAACGTGGCCGGCGACCGACGGTTCTCCCACACGCCCCGCCGGTCGATCCGCAGGTACGGCTCGCCCCCGTACCCGAGCACGGTGATCGTCGACGTCCGGCGGTTCGTGAGCTCGATGCGCGCCCCGAGGTCGACAACGCGCACGGTCACACCGGGTACCGGCGGCCGGAGCCCGTCGACGGTGACGACCTCATCGGTCGGGGACGGTGCACCCAGCCCGTGCGCGGCCGCCGGGTCGGCGGTCACCGCGGCGACACCGAGCGACGCAACGCACGCGAGGACGAGGGCGGCGGTGCGGCGCACCGCCGTGCCGCGGGCGCATTGACGGCGGGGGGAACGGGCCACAGTGTCCGGATCGTACCGGCGACCATCGGCGACTCCCCGGCGCGGGCAGAATGGCCGCTCATGGGGGTGAGGGGACGGTTCCGCCGGATCGCCGCAGTCGCGTCGATGGCTTCGCTCGCGCTCGCGCTCGGCGCGGGTCCGGCGTTCGCCCACGCCGCGCTCGAGACCACCGCCCCGTCCGCCGGCGCCATCGTGCCGACCTCCCCGCCCGCCGTGGAGCTCCGGTTCACCGAGGAGGTCTCGATCGGTCTCGGTGGGGTGCGGGTGATCGCCGCCGGGGGCGAGACCGTCCGCACGGGGGAGCCGGCGACCGTGCCCGGGCGGCCGTCGGTCGTGCGTGCAACCCTCCCCGACCTCGACGACGGCACCTACGTCGTCACCTGGCGCGTGCTCTCCGGCGACTCGCACCCGGTCCGGGGTGCGTTCACCTTCTCGGTCGGGGCGGCGACGGCGGGCGCCGCAGCGGACCGCATCGCCGGCGACTACCTCGCGGGCGGCACCTCCGACGGCGCGGTCGACGCGACCTACACGGTGCTGCGGTTCCTGGTGTTCGCCGCGATGGCCCTCGTCATCGGCCTGCTCGTCGGCGCCACCTTCGTCTGGCGCAGCGCGCTCGCGCTCGATCGAGTCCGGCGCGTCCTGTGGACCGCGTGGGGCGTGCTGCTCGCGGGCACCCTGCTGTCGTTCCTCGTGCAGGGTCCGTACGCGGGCGGGCTGGGTCTCGCCGACGCGTTCCGACCGTCGCTCTGGGTCGACGTCGCCGGCACCCGCCTCGGTGCGGTGCTGCTCGTGCGCGTCGGGCTCGTCCTGGCCCTCCTCCCCGTGCTGCTCACCGTCCGGCGCGAGCCGCGCCCGGGCTGGTCGACCGGGCTCACGCTCGCCGCGCTCGTCGGCATCGCGGCGACGCCGGGCCTGGGCGGCCACGCGGGGGTCGGCCCGCTCAACGGCGTCGCGATCCTCGTTGACACGCTCCACGTCCTGGCGATGGGGGTGTGGCTCGGTGGGCTCACCCTCCTCGTGCTCCTCGTCACCCGGGCCGATGCCGAGGACGCCCTCGCGGTGATGCCGACCTGGTCGCGGGTCGCGACGCTCGCCGTGCTCGCCGTGGTGCTCACCGGCGTGTCGCGCGGGTGGCGCGAGCTCGGAGGTCTGGCCGGGGTGCTCGACACGGAGTACGGCCGGTTGCTGGCGATCAAGGTCGGGCTCGTGCTCGTGGCGCTCCTCGTCGCCACGGTCGCCCGGGACGCGGTCCACCGGCGGTGGGCGCTCGACGCCGAGGAACTCGAGGCGGCCGATCGCGAGCGGGCCGAGCGCATCGCGGCGGGTGAACCGGTGCCGAGCCGACGTGGGCACTCCCTCGTGCCGAACGACGACGGGGTCGATGCGCTGCGGTACGTCCTCCCGGCGGACTCGGCACGCCGCCGCCTGCTCCGCTCGGTCGTCGTCGAGGTCGTGCTGCTCACCGTCGTGCTCGGCGTGACGGCACTCCTCGTCGACACCGCACCCTCGGGCGCGGTCGGGGCCGCGCCGTACTCGGCGACGCTCGACGCCGGCCCGATCCTCGCCGACGTCGTCGTGACCCCGGCCCGGGTCGGCCCCAACGAGGTCCACCTCACGCTCTCGCAGCGCACCGGCCGGACCGCCGGTGCCCTCAACGTGAGCGTCGAGTTCGAACTCCCCGCCGAGGGCATCGACCCGATCGACGTGCCGCTCCGTCGGGCGGGCGTCGACCACTACCTCTCGTCCGGCCTCGCGCTCCCCGTGGCGGGCGACTGGCGGATGACCCTCAAGATCCTCACCGATCCGATCACCGAGGAGACGGCGACCGCGACCGTGACGATCCGCTAGCGGCAGTCGGCGCAGACGCCGACGAGGTCGACCCGGTGGTGGCGCACGGCGAACCCGTGCGCACGCTCGATCTCCCGCACCGCACGCGCGACGGCGGCCTCGAGACCCGCGGGCGCGCCGACGTCGACGACCCGGCCGCACCGTCCGCAGATGATGTGGTGGTGATGCTCGGTGAGATCCTCGGCGAGCTCGTAGCGCGCGAACTCGTCGGCGCCGCTGATCCGGCGGACGACGTCGGCCTGCTCGAGCGCCGTGAGGTTGCGGTACGCGCTCGACTGCGCCAGCGCTGGTCGCACCGCGAGGATCTCGGGCAGCGTGAGCGGGTGGTCCGTCCCGGCGAGGACCTCGATGAGCGCTTCGCGGCCCTTCGTGACGCGCTGGCCGGCCGCGCGCAGGCGGGCGATGGCTGCGTCGCGGGGCTCGGTGGGCACCCGGCGAGTGTACGCGTGCCACTACCGTGCGGACCGTGGAGTGGGAGACGGCACCGGCGACGTTGCGCTTCATCGAGGAGGTCGAGCGGGGCGACGCGATGCGCCTCGACGTCGCCGCAATGGCGATCGCGGCGCACGCCTACCCGGGCCTCGACATCGACGAGCAACTCGTCGCCCTCGATCGGGTCGCGCGGCACCCGGACCTGCACGTCGCGGGGATCGACGCGGCGGCGCTCGCCGAGCACCTCTTCGCGGGGGATCGCTTCCTCGGCAACACGGCGGGTTACGACGATCCCCGCAACTCGTACCTGAACGACGTGCTCGCCCGACACCTCGGGATCCCGATCACCCTCGTCGTCGTCATGATGGAGGTCGGCCGTCGCATCGGCGTGCCGGTGCTCGGCATCGGGATGCCCGGGCACTTCCTCGCACGCGACGCGCGCCACCCGGACGCGTTCTTCGACCCGTTCACCGGCCCGCATCGCCTCGACGGGGAGGGGTGTCGCGCACGCTTCCGCGCGGTGGCCGGTGCGGGCGCGCCGTGGCACCCGGCGTTCCTCGCACCGGTCGGACCCGTGGAGATCGTCACCCGGATGCTCACCAACCTCCAGCAGGGCGCCGTCGCCCGCCGGAGCGCCGAGGGCGTGTGGAGTGCCCGACTGCGACTGGTCGTCCCGGGCCTGCCCGGCCCCGAGCGGCGCCGGAGCGCGAACGTGCTCGGCGGGTTCGGTCGCTACACGGAGGCGGCCCGGGCGCTCGACGCGCTCGCAGCCACGCTCCCCGCCGACGAGGCTGCGGCGGTCACGACGGAGGCCGACGGATGGCGAGCCCGGGCGAACTGATCGAGGGGCTCCCCATGTTCCCGCTCGGCACGGCGCTGCTGCCGGGGGCGATGCTGCCGCTCCACGTGTTCGAGGCGCGGTACCGGGCCCTCGTCGAGCACTGCCTCGCGCGCGACGGCGAGTTCGGTGTCGTGCTCATCGAGCGCGGGTCGGAGGTGGGCGGCGGTGATCGCCGGTTCGCCGTGGGCACCCTGGCCCGCATCGTCGAGGCCAGCCGCTTCCCCGACGGCCGGTACGCGCTCGTCGCGACCGGGGTCCACCGTCTGCGGGTCGAGGCATGGCGCGACGACACGGCCTTCCCGAGCGCCGTGGTGGAGGTCCTCAGCGAGCCCGATCCGGGTCCGGAGGGCGAACGGGACCGTCGGCGCGTCACCGACGCGCTCGATCGGGTGCTCACGGCGGCGGTCGCCGCCGGCATCGACGTCGAACTCGCCCCCACGCTGCCCGACGACCCGGTCGCGGCCGTCTGGGCTGCGGCGGCGCGGACGCCGATCGGACCGCTCGACGCGCACCGCCTCCTTGCGACCGATGCGTTCGGGGCGCGGGTCGAGGTGCTGCTCGCCGCGCTCGACGACCTCGAGGTGGTGCTGCGGCATCGCCTCGACGACGACGGCTCGCTAGCCTGATATGCCATGGATGAAGCAGCAGCCCGCGCCCGCCTCGACGCCGAGAACGATCGCGTCTCGGGTCTCATCGCCGAGTTGCGGGAGGAGGTGGCCGACGCCGTCGAGGGCGAGCACGCCGAGCTCTCGACCCGGTCCCAGCACCCCGCCGACGCAGGGTCGGAACTCTTCGAGAAGGAGAAGGAGCTCACGATCCTCGAGAGCCTCGAGGCCGAGCTCGCGGAGATCCAGACGGCCATCGCCCGCATCGAGGCCGGCACCTACGGCATCGACGAGGAGACCGGGGAGCCGATCGACCCGGCCCGGCTCGAGGCGCGGCCGACCGCCCGCACGAACGTGCACCCCGACCCGCGTCGCTGACGCACCCGACGGAGGGAGACGACATGCAGTTCGGCCTCGAGAGCCTCGGCCGCTGGACCGATCCGGTCGAGACGACGATCGACCGTGACGGCACGATCGCCTACGCGGCGGCGACGAACGACCCGATCCCTGCGCACCTCGCCGGCGAGCAGGCACCGCCGGTCTACGCGGTCGTCCCGGTGTGGGGGACCATGAGCACCGCGATGATGGACGTCGTCCCGCCCGACGCCCTCGCGTTCGTCGTGCACGGCGAGCAGGACATGCGCTTCCACCGCGCGATCACCCCGGGTATGACGCTGCGGTCCCGGGCCGCAGCCGTCGGGGTCCACGTGAAGCCGAACGGCACCACCGTCGTCGTGAAGGTGGAGTCGCGCGACGCCGCCGACGACGGCCTCGTCGTCGAGCAGTACGTGACGACCTTCTACCGGGGCGTCACCGGCGGTGAGGGCGCCGGCGAGGAGGCCCCGGACCACAAGCTCACCGCGGCCGTGAAGGCCGGCGAACCCGTCGCCACCGTCGAGGCGACCATCGACACCGACCAGACGTTCCGGTACGCGG
>JBJTIF010000005.1:0-5947 GCA_046094825.1 Actinomycetota bacterium | reverse complement strand
GCCCCTGCTAGCGTCGCCCGCAGGGCCCCCGGGAGCGACCTCGCCGCCCTCCTGGGGAACGCCCATCGCGCCGCCGGGGAGGCCGCCGGGGTCGTGCTCGGGATGGCCGGGGCGGCGAGCGGCTCCGGGGGGCCCGCGGCGGAGCTGAAGGGTGCCGGGGACTACGTCACGGCCGTCGACCGGGCGGCCGAGGAGCGGATCCGGGAGATCCTCGAGGCCGGCGCGCCCGGCATCCCCGTGCTCGGGGAGGAGGGAGGCGGCCCATCGGGCGCGCCGGAGGCCTGGGTCGTCGACCCGGTCGACGGCACGACGAACCTCGTCCACGGGTTCCCCGCCGTCGGGGTCTCGATCGCCCTCGTGCGTGAGGGCCGACCGGTCGTCGGGGTCGTCGTCGCGCCGTTCCTCGGGGAGACGTACCTCGCACGACGCGGGGGCGGGAGCCTGCGGCGCGATCGCGCAGGCACGGAGCGCCCACTGCGGGTCTCGGGGAGACCCACCGCGAGCGCGGTCGTGACGACCGGTCTCCCCTTCCGCCGGCGCGAACGCCTGCCCGAGGCGCTCGAGACCTTCGCCCGGGTGTTCGCCGCCGTGGAGGACGTCCGCCGACCGGGTGCCGCCGCGCTCGACCTCTGCTGGGTCGCCGCGGGGGTCTTCGACGGCTACTTCGAGCGCGGCCTCGCCGCCTGGGACCTCGCAGCCGGCGGACTCCTCGTCGAGGAGGCGGGCGGACTCGTCACGGACTACGAGGGCGGAGGCGACTACCTCTCGGGCGACGTGCTCGCCGCTCCCCCGCAGGTCCACGCCGACCTGCTCCGCGTGCTCGCCGGCTAGGCCCCGATCCACCCGGGAACGCCGAGGGGGCGGAGCGCCGGCGGCGCCCCGCCCCCTCGGGAGGTTGCTCGTGCTCCGGCCGACGTGCGGCCGATCGGTCCTACTCCTCCTCGGCCGCCGCCGCCCCGTCGTCGGGGACCGCGATCGCGCGGATCTTCGCGAGGTCCGCCTCGACCGAGCCGTCGCCACCGGGGCCGACGCCACCGAACTCGCCGCCGCCCGTGAGGGCCTCCTGGATCTCCCGCTGGCGTGCGAGCCAGTACTCCGGGATCGCCTCGGGCTTGATGTGGACGAGCGTGTTCCGGTACTGCGGCATGCCCGTACCGGCCGGGATGAGCTTGCCGATGATCACGTTCTCCTTCAGGCCGATGAGCTCGTCCGAGCGCCCGGCGATCGCGTTCGAGGTGAGGACGCGCGTCGTCTCCTGGAACGAGGCCGCCGAGAGCCACGAGTCGGTCTCGAGCGCGGCCTTCGTGATCCCGAGGAGCCACGGGCGCGCCGTCGCCGGCTGGCCGCTGTTCTCGAGGATCTCGTGGTTCGCGCGCTCGAAGCGCCGCCGGTCGACGAACTCCCCGGGCAGGAACTCCGTGTCGCCGCCCTCGTTGATCTGCACCTTGCGGAGCATCTGGCGGACGATGAGCTCGATGTGCTTGTCGTGGATCGTGACGCCCTGGCTCCGGTACACCTGCTGGACCTCGTCGACGAGGTGCCGCTGGAGCGCCTGGAGTCCCTCGATCTCGAGCCGCTCGTGCGGGTCGACCGAGCCCTCGGTGAGCTGCTGCCCGACCTCGACGCGCTCGCCGTCCGCGACGGTGAGCCGCGCGCGGTAGGAGACGCGGTACTGGTCCTGGGCACCGTCGTCCTGCGTGACGGTGATCCGACGCTCCTTCTTCTCGTCGTCGTTCTCGATCGTGATCGTCCCCGCGTAGTGGGTGATCGTCGCGACGCCCTTCGGGCGCCGCGCCTCGAAGAGCTCGACGACGCGCGGGAGGCCGTGCGTGATGTCCTGACCGGCGACACCGCCGGTGTGGAACGTCCGCATCGTGAGCTGCGTGCCCGGCTCACCGATCGACTGGGCGGCCACGATCCCGACCGACTCGCCGATGTCGACGAGGCGGCCGCTCGCGAGCGACCAGCCGTAGCAGCGTCGGCAGATGCCGTAGAGCGCCTCGCAGGTCGCGGCCGAACGGACACGCACCTTCTCGACGCCCGCGGCGACGAGCGCCTGGCCGAGCCCGTCGGAGACCTCGTCGTTGCGAGAGGCGACCTTCGTGCCGTCGGCGCCCTTCACGTCCTCCGAGAGCACCCGGCTGTAGAGCGAGGTGTCGAGGTGCGGGTTGCGGACGCCGTTCACGAGGACGGCGATCTCGATGCCGCGGTCGGCGCCGCAGTCCTCCTCGCGGACGATGAGCTCCTGCGACACGTCGACGAGCCGACGCGTGAGGTAGCCGGAGTCGGCCGTCCGCAGCGCCGTGTCCGCGAGGCCCTTCCGCGCACCGTGCGTCGAGATGAAGTACTCGAGGACCGTGAGGCCCTCGCGGAAGTTCGACTTGATCGGACGCGGGATGATCTCGCCCTTCGGGTTCGCGACGAGGCCACGCATGCCCGCGATCTGGCGGATCTGCATGATGTTCCCTCGGGCACCCGAGTTCGCCATCATGTAGATCGGGTTCGTGACCGCGAACTGGCGCTCCATGGCTTCCTTCACCTCGTCGGTCGCCTGGGTCCAGATCTCGATGAGCTCCTGGCGGCGCTCCTCGTCGGTGATGATGCCCTTGCGGAATTGCGACTCGATCTTCGAGGCGCGCTGCTCGTACGCGTCGAGGATCTTCGCCTTGTCCGGCGGGGTCGTGACGTCCTCGACGCCGATCGTGACGCCGGCGCGGGTCGCCCAGTGGAAGCCGACCTCCTTCAGGCCATCGAGGATCTCCCCGACGGTCTTGCGGTCGTAGCGACGCACGCAGGAGTCGACGAGGCGCCCGATGTCGCTCTTCAGGAGCGGCCGGTTCACGTACTCCTCGCTGAGCGGGAACACCGCGTTCAGGATGAGGCGGCCGACGGTCGTCGTGACGAGCGGCACCGGGACCGACGCGCCAGCCTCGGCCGCCGCCGCGCGCTCCTCGGCGATCATCCGGGCCTCGGCAGGCAGGGTCTTCCCCGCGTCGAGCCGCACGCGGATCGGGTCGTGGACCTTGATGCGCCGGTGGTCGAGGGCCATGAGGGCCTCGGTCACCGAGCCGAACCGCGGCATGTCCTGCTCGGCCACCTCGCGCCCGGCATCGAGCGTGAGGTAGTAGATGCCGAGGACGATGTCCTGGTTCGGCACCGCGATCGGACGGCCATGAGCCGGCGACAGGATGTTGTTCGTCGAGAGCATGAGGATCCGTGCCTCGGCCTGCGCCTCCGCGGACAGCGGGACGTGGACGGCCATCTGGTCGCCGTCGAAGTCCGCGTTGAAGGCCGTGCAGACGAGCGGGTGGATCTGGATCGCCTTCCCCTCGACGAGGACGGGTTCGAACGCCTGGATCCCGAGCCGGTGGAGCGTCGGGGCGCGGTTCAGCAGCACGGGGTGCTCGCGGACGACCTCGTCGAGGACGTCCCAGACCTGCGGGCGGGCGCGCTCGACCATCCGCTTCGCGCTCTTGATGTTCTGCGCGAGCTGCTGGTCGACGAGGCGCTTCATCACGAACGGCTTGAAGAGCTCGAGCGCCATCTGCTTCGGGAGGCCGCACTGGTGGAGCTTCAGCGACGGACCCACGACGATGACCGAGCGGCCGGAGTAGTCGACGCGCTTGCCGAGGAGGTTCTGGCGGAACCGCCCCTGCTTGCCCTTCAGCATGTCGGACAGCGACTTCAGCGGACGGTTGCCGGGGCCCGTGACCGGGCGACCGCGGCGACCGTTGTCGAAGAGCGCGTCGACGGCCTCCTGGAGCATCCGCTTCTCGTTGTTCACGATGATCTCGGGCGCCTGGAGGTCGAGGAGCCGCTTCAGCCGATTGTTCCGGTTGATGACGCGGCGGTAGAGGTCGTTCAGGTCGGAAGTCGCGAACCGACCTCCGTCGAGCTGGACCATCGGCCGGAGGTCCGGCGGGATCACGGGGACCGCGTCGAGCACCATCCCGAGCGGCGAGTTGCTGCCCTCGACGAAGCTCTTCACGATCTTCAGGCGCTTGATCGCCTTCTGGCGCTTCGCGCCCTTGCCCGTCGCGATCTGCTCGCGGAGGGCCTCGGCCTCCTCCTCGACCGGCATCGCGCCGAGGAGCCGCTTGATCGCCTCGGCGCCCATCCCGCCATCGAAGTAGTCGCCGTAGCGCTCGCGGAGCGAGCGGTACACGGCGTCGTCGGCGACGAGCTGCTTCGGCTTCAGGGACTTGAACGCCGCGAGGACGTCGCCGAGGTGCTCGGTCTCTCGCTTCGTCGTCTCGGTGATGCGATCGACGTCGCGCTGCGCGGCCTTGCGCTCGGCGGAGAGGGCGGCGCCCTTCACGCCCTCCTTCTCGAGCTCGCGGAGGCGACGCTCGAGGTCGGCGAGGCGGGCCTTGATCTCCTGGTCGCGATCAGCCTCGAGGTCCTTCTTCTCGCGCTCGAGGTCCTTCTCGAGGGACGGCCAGTCCTTGTGGCGGCGCTCCTCGTCGAGGTCGGTGATGACGTAGGCGGCGAAGTAGATGATCCGCTCTAGGTCCTTCGGCGCGATGTCGAGGAGGTAGCCGAGGCGCGAGGGGACGCCCTTGAAGTACCAGATGTGCGTGACCGGGGCGGCGAGCTCGATATGCCCCATCCGCTCGCGGCGGACGCGGCTCCGCGTGATCTCGACACCGCAGCGCTCGCAGATGATGCCCTTGAAGCGCACCCGCTTGTACTTGCCGCAGTGGCACTCCCAGTCGCGGGTCGGCCCGAAGATGCGCTCGCAGAAGAGGCCGTCCTTCTCGGGCTTCAGCGTCCGGTAGTTGATCGTCTCCGGCTTCTTCACCTCGCCGTTCGACCACGCGCGGATCTGGTCCGCGGTCGCGAGCCCGATGCTGATCTTGTCGAACACGTTCACGTCGAGCACGTCAGTGGCCTCCCACGCTCGTCATCGTGGACATCTCGTCCCTCACCGGTGGTTCAGTCGAAGTCCGCTCCCGCCGGCTCGCGCCGGGAGAGGTCGATCCCGAGCTCCTCCGCCGCGCGGAAGAAGTCCTCGTCCGTGTCCTTCAGTTCGACCTGGCTGCCGTCGGCCGAACTCACGACGACGTTCAGGCAGAGCGACTGCATCTCCTTGATGAGCACCTTGAACGACTCCGGGATGCCCGGCTCGGGGATGTTCTCGCCCTTCACGATCGCCTCGTAGACCTTCACGCGACCGACGATGTCGTCGGACTTGATCGTGAGGAGCTCCTGGAGGGCGTACGCCGCGCCGTAGGCCTCGAGCGCCCAGACCTCCATCTCGCCGAACCGCTGCCCACCGAACTGCGCCTTCCCGCCGAGCGGCTGCTGCGTGATCATCGAGTACGGGCCCGTCGACCGCGCGTGGATCTTGTCGTCGACGAGGTGGTGGAGCTTCAGCATGTACGCGACCCCGACCGTGACGGGCTCGTCGTAGGGCTCGCCCGTGCGGCCGTCGAACAGGACGGCCTTGCCGACCTCATCGACGAGGCGCACCCCGTCGCGGTTCGGGTGCGCGCCCCGGATCACGTCGAGGATCTCGCCTTCGCGCGCGCCGTCGAACACCGGCGTCGCGACGTGCGCGGGACCCGCGTGGTCCTTGCCGTCCTTGCGGAACCCGACGAGCCCGGCCCACCCGAGGTGCGCCTCGAGGACCTGCCCGAGGTTCATCCGCGACGGGACGCCGAGCGGGTTCAGGACGATGTCGACGGGGGTGCCGTCCGCGAGGAAGGGCATGTCCTCCTCGGGCAGGACCGTCGAGATGACGCCCTTGTTGCCGTGACGTCCGGCGAGCTTGTCGCCATCGGAGATCTTCCGCTTCTGCGCGATGTAGCGGCGCACGAGCTGGTTCACGCCGGGCTGGAGCTCGGCGCCGTCCTCGCGGGTGAACACCCGCACGTCGATGATGCGGCCCGACTCCCCGTGCGGGACCTTCAGCGAGCTGTCGCGCACATCGCGGGCCTTCTCACCG
>JBJTIF010000004.1:0-6719 GCA_046094825.1 Actinomycetota bacterium | reverse complement strand
CCGCGCCCCCCCGCCCCCCCCCCCCCCCTCCGCGCGGTACTACGGACCGGCGGGACTAGACGACGTCCGCGAGGCTCTTCGTCTCGCTGAAGACGGCCGTCGTGTCGCCGGAGCCACCCTCGACGGGCCAGCCCGGCGCCTTGAAGATGCCGATCGTGACGTCCGTCGCGCAGTCCCCGAGCGGACCGCACGTGATGGTCCCGGTGAGCCCGGCCCACCCGCTCGTGGCCGCGAGGGCATCACGGAGCGCGGTGCGCGGGATCGACAGGGAGCCGTCCTCGTTCTCGATGGCGACCGCCTTGATGGCCTCGAACAGGATGTTCGAAGCGTCGAACGCGTGCGCGTGGAAGACCGACGTCGGCGCGGTGCCGAAGGCAGCCTGGTACGCGTTCAGGAAGTCGTTCGCGTAGAACGAGTTGCTCTGGAAGGCCCCGAGGTCCGGCGACGACGCGTACACGCCGTCCGCCGAAGCACCCGCGGTCTCGAGGAACGTCGTGGCGAGGCAGCCGTCGGACCCGATGAGCGCGGTGTCCGGCAGGATGTCCTTCGCCTGCTGCGCGATCAGGGCACAGGCCGGGTTGAAGTCCGGGAAGTACAGGACGTCGGCACCCTTGGCCGCGATGCTCTCCAGCAGGGACTTGAAGTCCGTGTCCGCGCTGTTGATCGCCTCGACCGCGGTGATCGAGCCACCGCCGGCCTCGAAGTTGTCCCGGAACGCGGCGGCGAGGCCGTCGGCGTAGGGGGACTCATCGTTGATCGTCGCAGCGGTCTGCGCGCCGAGCTCCATGAGCGCGAAGTCCGCGACGATGGCACCCTGGATCTTGTCGTTGTGCGCCGTCCGGAAGTAGAACGGCTGGCGGCGCTCCTCCGAGGTGAGGCCCGGGTTCGTGTTCGAGCCCGAGATCAGGAGGATGCCCTTGTCGCCGAGGATCGTGTCCGCGACGCCGAGCGCAGCGCTCGAGCAGCTCGAACCGATGACGCCGACGATCTGGTCGTTCGCGGCGAGCGCCGTGGCGCCTGCCTGTCCGCCTTCGGCCGAGCAGCCGTCGTCCTCACCGGTGATCACGACGTCGTGTCCGAGGAGCTGACCGTTCGTGCCGTCGAGCGCGCCGTCGAGGTAGTCGACCGCGAGCTGGACGCCGTTGACCTGGTCCTGGCCGAGCGTCGCGACGTCACCGGAGATGGCCTGCAGCGTGCCGACGGTGATCGGATCACCGGCAGCGATCTCGACGCAGCCGAACTCGTCGGCCGCGCACACATCTTCGCCGCCGCCGCCGCCCCCGCCGCCGTTGTCCCCCGAGTCGCTGGCGCACGCGGCGCCGACGAGCGAGAGGACGGCGAAGAGGGAGACGAGAGCGAGCCAAGTGCGCTTCGTCAACCTAGCCCCCTTCCGTTCCGACCCGGGGGACGCGGTGCCCCGCCGGGGTTCCGGTCGGTGCGGCTCACGTGATGCCGCCCCGGCCGAGAGGCCGACGCGGAGGGCCGCGTCGGGTGCGTGAGGCTACCCCGGAGGGTGTGCCTCGTCTAGTCCTTACGCACGGGAGGGCGCGGCGGATTGCGCCCGAGGGCGTTCCGGCGAGGGGCTCACCCGGGGTTCGAGGCGGGCGCGGCCCGGTCCGAGGAGGATCCGGAGTTCGGACAGGAGGCCCGCGCCCGCCTCGACACGGTGCGTGCCGACCGGCAGCGGCGTGAGCCCTGCCTCCCCCACGTAGTGGACCTCGACCGGGGAGGCCCCGGGGAAGCCCGCGAGGAGGTCACGGAGGGCGCCGAGGACGGCGGGCGTGCACTGCTCGGGACGGAGCTCGATCACGAGGGTCCCGCTCGGCGCCGACGCGACCCCCGCGGCGAACGCCGGCTCGACGATCTCGAGGGCGCGGATCTGCGGCTCGCGTCCGCGGTGGTCGAGGCGTCCCTTCACGAGGACGATCGCGTCGGCGTCGATGAACGGCGCCGCCTGCTTGAACACGTTCGGGAACGCGACGACGCCGATCCCTCCGGTGAGGTCCTCGAGCCGCAGGACCGCGTAGGGCTCGCCGTTGCGGGTGTACTTGCGCTGGACCCCCGCGACGATGCCACCGACCGTCACGAGGTCGCCGTCACCGAGTTCCGCGGCCTCGGGGACGGTGCAGTCCGTCATCCGCGCGAGCTCGTCGCGGACGCCGAGGAGCGGGTGATCGGTCACGTACTGGCCGAGCATCTCCTTCTCCATGCGCAGGAGCGTCGCGCGGTCGAACTCGCCGCCCGCGAGGACGCTCTCGTCGATCGCGGCGACCTCGGGATCGTCGCCGCCGAAGAGGGAGAACTGCCCGGCGGCCTCGGCGCGTCGCTCCGCGATGATCGGCGCCGACACCTTCTCCTGGTGCTCGACGAGGGCGGCGCGGTGGTAGCCGAGGGAGTCGAAGGCCCCCGCGTACGCGAGGCTCTCGAGCACCTTCTTCGTGAGCGCGGACGGATCGACCTTGCGGCAGAAGTCGCTGAACGACGTGAAGGCCCCGGCGGTCCGGCGGGCCTCGATGATCTGGCCGACGACCCCCTGGCCGACGTTGCGGACCGCGGAGAGCCCGTAGCGGATCCGCCGCGTCTCGCCCGGGACCGGCGCGAAGTCGAGCTCGGACTCGTTCACGTCCGGCGGGAGCACCTCGATGCCCATGAGCCGGCACGCGTGGAGGTAGTAGGGCTTGCGGTCCTTGTCGTCCTTCACGCTCGTGAGCATCGCGGCCATGTACTCGACCGGGTGGTGCGCCTTCAGGTAGGCGGTCTGGTACGCCACGTAGGCGTACGCGCAGGCGTGCGAGGCGTTGAACCCGTAGTCGGCGAAGGGGACGATGAGCTCGAAGATCTCCTGCGCGCGCGCGGCGTCGATCCCCCGGGCGGACGCCCCCTCGACGAAGGCCTTCCGGTGCGGCGGCAGGAGCGACCGCACCTTCTTCCCCATGACCTTCCGGAGCGTGTCGGCCTGTCCCATCGTGTAGCCGGCGAGGACCACCGCCGCCTGCATGACCTGCTCCTGGTACACGATGATCCCGTACGTGTCCCGCAGGGCCTCCTCGAGGAGGGGGTGCGGGTACGTGACCGGGCGGCGCCCGTGCTTGCGCTCCGCGTACTCGGTGTGCTGGTCCATCGACAGGAGGCCGGGTCGGTAGAGGGCGACGAGCGCCATGAGGTCCTCGAAGCGGTCCGGCTCGAGCTGCTGGATCAGGCGCCGCATCCCCGGGCTCTCGAGCTGGAAGACCCCGGTCGTATCGGCCGCCCGGAGCATCGCGTACGTCGGAGCGTCGTCGAGGGGCACGTGGTCGATGTCGAGCTCGATCCCGCGACGGCGCAGGAGCGCGAGCGTGTCCTCGATCACCGAGAGGTTCCGCAGGCCGAGGAAGTCCATCTTCAGCAGGCCGAGCTTCTCGACCCCGTGCATGTCGAACTGCGTGACGATCCGGCGGGAATCGTCGCGGGAGTCCTTCGCGAGCTTCAGCGGGAGGTAGTTCACGAGCGGCGCGTCGGCGATGACGACGCCCGCGGCGTGGACCGAGTCCTCACGACGCAGCCCCTCGAGGGCCCGTGCGGCGTCGACGATCTCGCGGGCGTCGGGTTCCTGCTCGTAGGCGACCGCGAGCTCGGGCGACTGCTTCAGGGCCTCGGCGATCGGGGCGTCGCGACCCAGCACCGCGGGCGGGTACATCTTGCAGAGCCGGTCCCCCATCGATGCCGGGAACCCGAGCACCCGCGCGGCGTCGCGGATCCCCTGCTTCCCCTTGATCGTCTGGAACGTGATGATCTGGGCGACGTGGTCGTGGCCGTACTTGTCGGCCACGTAGCGGATCACCTCGTCGCGCCGACGTTCGTCGAAGTCCATGTCGATGTCGGGCATCTGCTTGCGCTCGGGGTTCAGGAAGCGCTCGAAGATGAGCCCGTAGCGCAGGGGGTCGAGGTCGGTGATCCGCAGGCAGTACGAGACCACCGATCCCGCCGCCGACCCGCGTCCCGGGCCCACGCGGATGCCGCTGTCGCGCGCGAAGCGGATGAGATCCCACACGATGAGGAAGTACCCGGAGAAGCCCATCGCGCCGATCACGCTGAGTTCGTGGTCGATCCGCGCGAGGACGTCGGCGCCGGGCTCGCCGTAGCGCTCCCGAGCCCCCGCGAGGACGAGGTCGCGGAGGTACGCCTCGAGCGGCCGGCCTCCCGGGGGCTCGAAGCGGGGCAGGTGGAGGTCGCCGAACGTGAGGGTGAGGTCGCAGCGCTCGGCGATCTCGAGGGTCGCATCGCATGCCTCGGGGAACTCCGCGAACACCTCGCGCATCTCCTCGGCGCTCTTCAGGTAGAACTCCTCCGTGTCGAACCGCAGGCGGTTCGTGTCCGACTGGAGCTTCTGCTGCTGGATGCACAGGAGCACGTCGTGCGACCGCGCGTCGGATGCGAACGTGTAGTGGAGGTCGTTCGTCGCGACGAGCGGGATGCCCGTCGATCGCGCAATCGCCGCGAGCCCCGGCAGGATCGCGCGCTGGTCGGCGAGGCGGTGGTCCTGGAGCTCGATGAAGAAGTTGCCCGGTCCGAAGATGTCGCCGTACGTCGCGGCCGCCGTCGTCGCGAGGTGCTCCTGGCCCGCGACGAGGTTGCGCGCCACCTCGGAGGCGAGGCATCCGGAGAGGCCGATGAGCCCCTCCGCGTGCTCCGCGAGGAGTTCCTTGTCGATCCGCGGCCGGTGGTAGAAGCCCTCGAGGTGCGAGGCGGTGACGAGGCGCAGGAGGTTGCGGTAGCCGACGCCGTCGCGCGCGAGGATCGTGAGGTGCCGGTACTTCTCCTCGTTCTCCCCGGGGGCGCGCTCGAACCGGGAGGCCGGCGCGACGTAGGCCTCGACCCCGAGGATCGGCTTCACCCCCGCGGCGACGCCCGCCTCGTAGAACTGGAGCGCGCCGTACATCCCGCCGTGGTCGGTGAGGGCGAGGGCGGGCATCCCGAGCTCCGCGGCCCGGGAGAACAGGCCGTCGATCCGCGCGGCGCCGTCGAGGAGCGAGAACTCCGTGTGGTTGTGGAGATGGACGAACCCGCGGCCTGCCACGTTCCCCTTCCGGCGGACGCTCCACGGAGGCCCGCACCGGATGTGGACAACCTGTGGAGAATTACGGTCTTGTGATTCCCGGAGACCGGAGGATAGACTCCCCTCCCGCGAGAGGCAACCCCTCCCCGATCGAACGGAGCGCCGCGTGCGGCGGCTGAGCTTCACCTCCATCGACACCTACGAGAACTGCCCCGCGAAGTGGCGGTTCACCTACGTCGACGGCCTCGGTCGAGGGTCCTCGCCGTACCTCGCGTTCGGGGTCTCGATCCATGAAGCGCTCGAGTGGTTCCACAAGCGCCCCGTGCCGGTCGCGCCGAGCCTCGACGACCTCCTCGCGCGGCTCGACGAGGTGTGGGTCTCCGACGGGTACGCCTCGCCCGAGGAGGAGGCGCAGTGGCGGGCCCACGGCCGCGAGGTCCTCACCCGGTACCACGCGGACAACGCCGATCCCTTCGTGCTTCCGGCCGGCATCGAGACGCCGTTCACGATCGAGATCGAGGGCGTCCGGGTGAGCGGGAAGATCGACCGACTCGACCGCCTGCCCGACGGCGGCTACGAAGTCATCGACTACAAGACGAACCGCAAGCTCCCCCCGAAGTCGAAGGTCGCCCAGGACCTCCAGCTCTCGATCTACCACCTCGCCGCACGCGAGCTCTGGGACATCGACCCGGTGAAGCTCACGATGTACTACGTCCTGCCCGGGCACCGGATCTCGACGACGCGGACGCCGACGCAGCTCGACGAGGTGCGCCGGCGGATCGCGACCGTCGCGCAGCGGATCGAGGCGGAGCGCTTCGATCCGACGCCGAACCCCCTGTGCGGCTGGTGCGCGTTCCAGCCCATCTGCCCCGCGTACCGCTACCGCGAGGATCGGCGCGCGGGCGCGACGGACGCGGAGGCGGGCCGCGACCTCGAGGAGTGGGTCCGGCTCCATCGCGAGCGAGCCGAGATCGAGGCGCGGATCGACGAGCTCGGCGACCGGCTCCTCCTCTTCGCGAAGGAGCACGACTACCGTCGGCTCGGGACGGACGAGGGGGTCGGCGCGGAGCGCCGCCGGCGCGAGGTCGCCGTCGACGCGGCGACCGTCCGCGAGGTGCTCGGGCCGCTCGGGCGCCTCGACGAGGTCCTCACCGTCGATCCCGCACGCGTCGCGCGGCTTCTCGAGCGCCACGATCTGCCGCCCGAGGCCGAGGATTCGCTCATCGGCGACGCGTCCCGCGCGCCCGAGGAACTGCGGTTCGTCCGGATGCCCGCCGACCCCGCCGGCGACGCGATCCCGCTCGAGCCGCGCACGCCCGACGCCGTCGAGGCGGCCGACGCGGCCGCGGAGGACGCCTAGCCGCGGAGCCGGGCGAGCGCCGCCGCGAGGTCGGCGGGCAGGGGTTCCTCGAGGTCGACGCGCTCGCCCGTGATCGGGTGCGCGAACGCGATCCGCCACGAGTGGAGGAACGGGCGCACGAGACCGAGCGCCGACGCGTCGTGCCCGCCGCCGCCGTAGCGCGCGTCGCCGAGGATCGGGTGCCCGATCGCCGCGAGGTGGACGCGGATCTGGTGCGTCCGCCCCGTCCGCGGGGCGACCTCGAGGAACGCCGCGCGGGCGAAGCGTTCGCGGACCTCGGCCTCGGTCGCCGCGGCGCGCCCGCCGGTCGGCGCGACCCGGATC
>JBJTIF010000003.1:0-3187 GCA_046094825.1 Actinomycetota bacterium | reverse complement strand
CGCCGAGACCGCAAAACCCGCCCTGCCACTGCTAACCCAATGCGGCGAGTTGCCCCTGGAACTGGTCTCCTACGACTACATCGTGCTGGTCACCACCCTGCCCTACGAAACCCCCGCGCTCGTCGCCCTCTACCGCGAGCGCGGCGATGCCGAGAACCCCTTTGACGAACTCAAAAACCAATGGGGCTGGGCCGGGTTCACCACGCAGGACTTCGCCCGCTGCCAAGTCACCGCTCGACTCATCGCCCAAATCTACAACTGGTGGAGCCTCTACGCCCGACTCGTCGACCGTGAGAAACACCGCGAGGCCGTGACCACCCGCCCCGAACTCCTCGGAGGCGTCGCTCGCCAGACCCGGCACGCAGGCCAAACGCGCATCAGCGTCAATCTCAACCACTCCAAAGGCAACAGAATCAAATCCCAACTCGCCGAAGCCAGCGCCTTTTTACAAGGCTTGGTTGCAAGTGCGGAGCAGTTGACCCATGCCCAACGCTGGGAGCGAATCCTTCTGCGAATCTTCGAAAAATACATCGCCCCGAAACTCCTCACCACCGGCCCACCAAGCCCTGCCCCAGCCTGATTTTGCCAAAACTCAAACTCCAACTGCCGGATTTAGGTTGAAAAGATAGGGGATGCGCCGGGCCTCGCATTCGGCCATGACGCCTTCGCTGCCGTAGTTGCAATCTCCGCGTATGGCATGGGGCCACAATTGGCGCGGCAACGAGTCGATCAACTCCCAAAGGCCCGGCATGCCGTGGGCGGCGGCGCTTTGGTTTCCGGGTCTCACTTCCACATCCAAACACAGACGCAGGCGCGCGATCCAATAGGTGTGGTAGGCATGGCTGGGGCGTCCGGGTTTATGGGGGTTGTAGCCAACCTCGGCTCCCTCTTGCTTGCCGAAGACGGTCTTCACGGTCCGATGTCCAAGATCCAAGTCTCGTGCAGGAGACGCTCCCAAGTGGCGCGCAGGTGCTTGCCTTGCCAGCGGCGCGCCCCGATTTGATCGAGCTTCTTGAGGTTGCGCCTCGCGCTGTCCTCGCTGACGACCTTGCGCATGCCGAACATCGGTGGGGTCACCGTGTCGAAGCGCAGGGCGTTGACATGGGCGTAGCGAGTGTGCCCGCACAAAATGGAGAGCGCCATCGAGCCGAGCACATCTTCGTGAGTGGGGGCGTTCGGACTGGTGAATCCGAAAGGTGCCTCTTGGCAGAAATCCTCCCACCGTCCACCGGCATGGAGAAACTGGGCGAAGAATACCGCCTTCACTGAAAAAGCGGTGTCAAGAGGGCATTTTGTTAATCGCTTGTAGCCATTGTTCTGTGAAAGGAGAGCGAAATCCTTTTCGGGGTTTTTCTGGGGATTTCCAGGCATGGGGGGAGTGTATCCGCGTTGGCTGGAAAATTGCCGCCAGAGCGGATTTTCAAACATCGCTCCCTTGCCAGCTTTGGAGATGCGAGATCAAACTTCTCTGCGGGGCGGGCCTATTTCATCCCCCTTCCAAATCGACAATCAGATCCCCGGCCCTCCAGTCTGACCCAAGGTGCGCCGTCCGGGACCCTTTCAGGTCCTGGCGACCATCCAGTCCATAATGGGAGCGGCCGGGGAAAGTGGTGTGCTGATTGCCGAAACCTCCAACCCTTTGACCGAAACCGGGGAACCCTTGAGGGCCCCGCCGGCTTGGTCTTTGGGTTTTTGGGACGGCGGAAGGCTTTCAAAAGCGCGTTGCTCGGTCAAGAGTTGCCAAATGATGCGCGCCATGCGCCGGGCGGTGGAGAGGATGGCGGTGTTGGCTTTTTTGCCCAAGGCGCGTTTGCGTTTGTAGTGGTCGCCGAAATAGGGGGAGCATCCGATGGACACCCAGGCGGCTTCGACAAAGGCCCAGCGCAGCCATTTGTTGCAGCGGCACATCAGGCGGCCCTGGTGGGTTTTGCCCCCGCTGCTCGAGGTCGAGGGGCAAAGGCCGGCGTAGCCGCAGAGTTTTTGCGCGTTGGCAAAACGCGCGATGGAGTCGATTTCGGCCACCACCACGGCGGCAAGGATGGGGCCCATTCCCGGGATGCTTTTCACGAAGGTGAGCTCCGGCGAGCCTTCGTGCATGGTTTTGAGGGCGGCTTCGTCTTCGGCGATGCGGGTTTGGAGGTTGCGCAACATGTCGAGCTGCTGCTTGAGCAGGAGTCCGGCGGGTGCGGGAAGGTTGAGCTTGTCGAGGAAGCCGAGCCCGCGTTTGCCGAAGAGGTCGCTGCATTGGGGCAGTTGCAGGTCGTGCTGAGCGCCGAGGAGACGATGGATGCGGTTGCGCACTCTGGTGCGTTGCCTCACGAAGAAGGAGCGCTGACGCAGGACCTCCTTGCGCTGGCGGGCGGCTTTGGAGGGGATGTGAACCTCGCAGATCATTCCAGCACGCAAAAGTCGGGCAAGGATGTGGGCGTCAACCTTATCATTTTTGACTTGGGACTCGGCGATGATGCGGGTCTTGAAGGCATCCGCCAGGATGATGTCTTTTTGCGCGATATGGGGTTCAAGGAGCTCGTAGAGCCACGCCCAGTTCATGGTGGTTTCAAAAACCACGCGGCAGCCGGGGTGGCGCTTGACGAGGTCAATGAAGAGTTGCGGGGTGCTGTGGTCGATGCGCCCCCTTTCGAGGATGCGGTCGGCGGAATCGATCGCGCAAAAAACGCTGTATCGCTTATGGAAGTCGATTCCGATATAACTTGGGTTGTTGTGGGATGTGTTTGGTTTGTTCATAGGCCATCCATCCTACAACATCCATTTTATCAACCTCCGCAGCCCAACCCGCCCGCCAATCAAATCTGCATCAAGCTTTCATGTCGGCTGACCCCGCCCAAGGCTATGCATTTGCGTAAACTGGGGTCAGGGTCACGGCCTAGAAATTGATGCGCATTTTGAAATAAAATGCCCCTAGTTTCCAAATGCATGCACCCGAAAACCAGCCCGCTCGCATGCCTCACCCAGCGTCCGCAAAAAGGTCTTCCGGTCCCTGTCATCAAACACAATCGCCTCTCGCCGGTTCCCCCGGGCCATCACATGGTAATACGCCCCAGGGTATTCAATTCGCACTTGTCTCGGCATGATTACCAACCTGCGTGGATTCAGACCAAATGTCAAGATTTAATGACTGACCCCTAATGCTTCGCGACCCCGCATTATTTCAAAAATGGGAACGCCG
>JBJTIF010000002.1:0-15585 GCA_046094825.1 Actinomycetota bacterium | reverse complement strand
GTGGTCCATCGTCGCGACGGTGAGGTCGGGGCGGCGCAGCCGACGTCCCGCCATCCGGAGCCCGTCGAAGGCCTGCGGGCTCGTCACCTCGTGGACGAGGTGGAGGTCGACGTAGAGGAGGTCGGGCTCGCCCTCGGCGCGCCGGACGACGTGGTCCTCCCAGATCCGATCGACGAGCGTCCGCGCCATCGGGCTCAGGCGGACCCTGCGATCGTGCGGACGATCTGGTCCTCGATGCGGATCGCGGTGTCCTTCGCGACGTTCTGCGAGAGGATCGCGAACTCGATCCAGGACTGGCGGGACTCCGACCACACCCATCCGGCGAGGGTCGAGACCCCGGAGATCGTGCCGGTCTTCGCGTGGACGTCGATGTCGGCGAAGCGGTTCAGGAGCGTCCCCTCGCCGCCGGCGGGGAGCATCCCGATGAACGCCTCGCCCCAGTCCTCCTGCTCGGCGAGGCCGAGGAGCAGGACGAGGCCCGCCGCGGTCACGCGGTTCGACGACGAGAGGCCGGACGAGTCGTACGCGACGACGGGCACGTCGCGCTCCGCGGCGTAGTCCACCGCGACCCCCGCGCCCGCGACGATCGTCGCGGGACGGATACCGGAGACGTACGCGAGCATCTTGCCGAGCACCTCGGCGCCGAAGTTGTCGGAGTTCGCGAGGACGGTGCCGAGCACGGCCTCGAGCGACCGCGACTGCACCGACGCGATGATCGGCACGTCTCGCGGCGCGCGTCCCGACCCGGGCGCCCCGACCACCTCGACCCCGAGCGACTCGAGCGCGGTCGTGAGCGACGCGGCCGCGCGGACCTCCGGGTCGGTGATCGGGCCGGTCGTCGTGCGGTTGCGCTTGAACGTGAGCGCGGTCGGCATCGCGACCTCGTCGCGCGGGAAGTTCTCCTTCCAGCCCGTCGCCCACCAGTCGCGCGAGAACGTCGAGGTGTCGCCGAGGATGCTGCCGGAGACCTTCGTCACGCCGCGCGCGACGAGCCGCTTCGCGAGCGTGAGCATCTGGCCGCCGCCGGTCGTCGGGTCGCCCCGGCCGCGAACCCAGAGGTTGCCGGAGATAACCCCGACACCGGAGAGCTCGCCGAGCGCGTCGGTCGGGATGCGCGCCGACGGCCCGAGGGCCGTGAGGAGCGGCATCGACAGGAGGAGCTTCTCGACCGAGGCGGGGATCCGCTGGACGGACGACCCGTGGCGGTAGAGGTATCGGCCCCCGTCCGCGACGGCGACCGAGATCGCCTTCGTCCCGAACAGCGTCTCGAGCTCGGAGGCCCAGGCGGGCAGGGCGGCCTCGGCGGGGCGGGCGGGCAAGGCGACGAGCGAGCCGGCGACGAGGGCGAGGCCGACGACGGCCACCGCGATCAGGCTCCGGAACCGACCCATCAGCACCCCCACGAGGTCCTCCCAGGCACGGATCGGGATCGGGGCGGGCGGCTGACCGTCGGACGGGCCCGGACCCTTGCGTGCGTGGACAAGTTTCCTACTGTATCGCCGTGCAGACCGAACGTGACCGCTACACGCCCGAACTCCTCGAGGCGGCCAAGCACTGGACGCCGAAGCCGACCCTGCCCGGGTCCGCTTACACGAGCGACGCCGTCTGGCAGGAGGAGCGCGAGAAGGTCTGGTTCCACGACTGGATCGCGATCGGTCGCTCGGAGGAGGTCGCGAAGCCCGGGGACTTCCTCGTCCGCGACCTCGCCGGCGAGTCGATCTTCCTGTCCCGCAACCGCGACGGGGTCCTGAAGGGCTTCTACAACGTGTGCTCGCACCGGGGGACGAAGTTCCTCGACGACGACGCGTGCGGCAACGTCGCGAAGGCGTTCCGCTGCCCGTACCACGCGTGGACCTTCGACCTCGACGGTCAGCTCATCGGGACGCCGAACGTGAAGGAGGACGAGACCTTCGACCGGTCGCAGTACCCGCTCTTCGACTTCGCGGTCGCCGAGTACGCGGGCTTCGTCTTCGTGAACCTCTCGGAGAACCCGCGCCCGCTCCTCGAGCAGATCCGCGAGGGGGCGGAGTCGATCGCGTCGTTCGAGCGGTTCCGGATGGACGAGCTCCGCATCGGCGCGCGCATCGTGTACGAGGTCGCCGCGAACTGGAAGATCGTCGTCGAGAACTACAACGAGTGCCTCCACTGCCCGCAGGTGCACCCCGAGCTCGTCCAGGTCGTCCCGATGTACCGCTTCGGCGAGATCTGGGACGAGTCGAACCCGAACGGCGGCAACTCGATGGTGGAGGGCGCGACGTCCTTCACGCAGACCGGGGAGTCCGGGCTGCCGAAGTTCCCCGACCTCCGGCCGGAGGACTACCGGATGTACTTCGGGTCGTTCGAGTTCCCGAACCTCATGGTGAACCTCCACCCGGACTCGGTCATGTACTACATCGCGCTCCCGAAGGGCCCGAACCACACGACGGTCGTGTCGGAGTTCCTCTTCCGGCCCGAGACGATCGCGCGCCCGGACTTCGCGGAGATCTCGACGCCGACGGTCGAGTTCTGGGACCTCATCAGCCGGCAGGACTGGGACGTCTGCTCCCGCGCGCAGACCGGCGTCGGGTCGCGGTCGTACCGCAGCGGCGTCTACCCGCGCCAGGACCGTCTCCTGTTCTTCTTCAACCAGCAGTACCGGCGCGCGATGGGGCAGCCCGAGGCGTAGGCACGGTTCGGCCCGCCGCGCGACCTCGCGGCGTGACCCCGGGTGGTCGACTGGGTTGGGTCCGTCCGGTACGGTTTCGTCTCCCGTGGAGAGAGGGGTTCCCCCGGTGCCCAGACGGACATCCGCCCTGCTCGTGGCCCTCATCGCCGCCGCCTCGATCGGCGTGCCGGTCGTCGCGCGCGCCCAGAGCGGCTCGTACCTGCCCGGGATCGACGTCTCGCGCTGGCAGGGGACGATCGACTGGAACCAGGTCGCCGGGGACGGCATCCGCTTCGTCTTCATGAAGGCCACGGACGGCACGACGATCGTCGACCCCACGTACGACACGAACCTCGCGGGCGCCCGATCGAACGGCATCCGCGTCGGCTCGTACCACTTCGCGCGCCCCGACGGCAGCGCGAACGACGCGAAGCTCGAGGCGAAGTGGTTCGTCGACAACGCCTCGATCACCGCGGGGAGCCTCCCGCCCGTCCTCGACATCGAGGTGAACGGCGGGCTCGGCGCGGCGGCGCTCACGGACTGGGCGATCACGTGGCTCGAGGAGGTCCGCGCGCTCACGGGCGTCCGCGCGCTCGTCTACACGAGCCCGAACGGCTGGAAGGAGCGCTTCGGCAACACGACCCGGGTCGCGAACGCGGGCTACGACCTCTGGGTCGCGCACTGGACGTCGGGCGACCCGATCGTCCCGGCCTCGAACTGGGGCGGTCGCGGCTGGCAGGTGTGGCAGTACACGGACTGCGGTCGCGTCGCCGGCATCGGTGGCTGCGTCGACCGCGACTGGTTCAACGGGACGAACCTCAACGCGCTCACGATCCGGCAGCTGAACGTGTCCGTCCAGGGGACGGGCGAGGGCGTCGTGACGGGCAAGGAGGTCGGCATCGACTGCGGCGACACGTGCGCCCGGCTCCTCGACGCGGGGACGGCCGTGACGCTCACCGCCGACGCGCCGGTCGGGTCGTACTTCGCGGGATGGGGCGGCGCCTGCAAGAACGCCGAGGGCGACTGCACGACGACGATGAACGCGAACCGCAACGTCACCGCGACGTTCGTCGAGGACTCCGACCCGCCGACGGCGCAGGTCGTGCCGCCGAAGGGCGGGGAGGGCGACACAGTCGTCACGTTCGGCGAGCCCGTCCGCGGGGTCGACGACGGCTCGATCGTCGTCCGCCGCAAGGGCGGAGCGATCGCCCAGGGGTCGATCTCGTGCGTCGCGACGGGCGGCGGCGAAGTGGATTGCCTCGAGGGGCTCGTCGCCGAGGCGCGGTTCACGCCCGACGCCGACCTCGAGCAGGGCGCGACGTACACCGTGACCGTGGGCGGCAACGGGTCGATCGTCGACCGCGCCAGGAACGCGCTCGAGAAGGCCGTCCTCACCTTCGTCGTCCCGGTGCCGGTCGAGATCGAGGAGGTCGACGAGGATGTCCTCGCGACGTGGCGGCTCGCGAAGTCCTCGGTCGCGGCGGGCGGTTCGTACGTCATGGAGCGCGCGGCCGGCGCGACCGCGACCTTCACGTTCTCCGGGACGAGCGTCCAGTGGCTCACGATCGTCGGACCGACGATGGGCGTCGCGACGGTCACGATCGACGGCAAGCTCATGGGGACGTTCGACCAGGCGGCGGGCACCGTCGCGTCGAAGGCCCGCGTCTTCAAGGGGCTCTCGAGCGGATCGCACACGCTCGTCGTGAAGGTCCTCGGCAAGCGCGGCGCGGGCTCGAGCGACGCGTACGTCGCGATCGACGGGTTCAAGGTGGGCACGCAGACGATCGCGACCCCTGACCTCGAGACGCGCTGGCGCTCGATGAAGTCCCCGCTCGCCTCGGGCGGGAAGTGGATCGTGAGCAACGCCGCGGGCGCGACCGTGTCGTACCGCTTCACCGGCGCGACGATCATCTGGACGACGCAGGTCGGTCCGGACCAGGGCAAGGCGAAGATCATCATCGACGGCAAGGTCGTCGCGACCGTCGACAACTACGCGGCGACGCGCGGGAGCATCTTCCGGACCTACGGGGGGCTCGGCGGCGGCGCGCACACGATCCGGATCGTCGTCGTCGGGACCTCGCGCTCCGGCGCGACCGGCACGTGGATCACGATCGACGGCTTCACCGTCCGCTGACGCGGACCGGCGTTCAGTACCGCGAGCCGACCGGAGCGGGGAGCGCGTCGAGCTCGGCGACGTCGGCCGCGCTCAGGGCGACCCCCGCCGCCGCGACGTTCTCCTCGAGGTAGCGCGGCCGGCGCGTGCCGGGGATCGAGAGCACGTGCTCGCCCTTCGCGAGCGTCCACGCGATCGCGACCTGGGCGGGCGTCGCACCGTGCCGCGCGGCGACCGCCTCGGTCCGCCGGACGATCTCGTGGTTGCGCTCGAGCGCCTCGGCCGCGAAGCGCGGGTTCGTCGCGCGGAAGTCCTGCGGGTCGAAGTCGGCGGCGGTGACCGTCCCGGTGAGGAAGCCCCGGCCGAGGGGCGAGAACGCGACGAACGCGACGCCGTGCTCGGCGCACCAGGGGAGCGTCGTGCCGATCGCGTCCCGCGTCCAGAGCGAGAGCTCGGACTGGAGCGCCGCGACCGGGTGGACCCGGTGCGCGCGCTCGAGCTCCTCGACGCTCGCCTCCGACATCCCGAGCATCCGGACCTTGCCCTGCGCGACGAGGTCGGCCATCGCGCCCCACGAATCCTCGAGCGGCACGACCGGATCGACCCGGTGGAGGTAGTAGAGGTCGATCGCGTCGCGGCGTAGGCGCCGGAGCGACCCCTCGACCTCGGTGCGGATCCGCTCGGGGCTCGCGGCGTACGCGAGCGGGTACCCGCCGTTCGGTCCCGGCGTGAGGCCGACCTTCGTCGCGACGAACGTCTCGGCGTCGCCCTCGAGCGCGCGCCCCACGAGGTCCTCGTTGTGGTGCGGGCCGTAGACGTCGGCGGTGTCGACGTGCGTCACGCCGAGCTCGACGGCGCGGCGGATGACCGCGATCGAGGTCGCGTCGTCCGTGTCACCGCTGCGGTCGACGTAGGCCCACGACATCGACATGCAGCCGAGGCCGATCGCCGAGACGCGGCGGTCGCCGAGCCGCCGCGCGGCGAGCGCGGTCACGCGAGCGTCCGGCGCAGCCCCGCCATCGCGTCGTCGGCGAGCCGCTCGAAGCGCGCGCGCATGAGGGGCGTGAAGATCCGGAGCAGCCCGCGGAGCCGGAGGTCGGCGGAGTAGTGGAGCCGCGTGCCCCCGGGGATCGCCTCGAAGACCATCTCGTCGGTCGCGAGGACGGTCGACCCCGAGCCCTCGAGGACCACCCGGCGGTTCGGTTCCCACTCGGTGATCGTGTACGACATCGGCAGGACCCGCTCGTTGAAGCGGGCCACGAGGTCGAAGACCGTCCCCACGCCGATCGGACCCTCCGTCACCTTCGCGGCGGAGTCGATGCCCGGGTCCCACGCCGCGGTCGTCGAGAAGTCCCCGAGGTAGGCGAACGCCTCCTCGAGGGGCTTCGGCAGGTCGACGGTCCTCCGCAGCAGGGTCATGCGACCAGTCTACGGGTCGGTCCGGGGCCGCCGGTTCGTGCCTCAGCCCGGCGAGCCGCAGGCCTCCGGGTTGCCGCCGAACTCGGGGCAGATGTAGCCGACGGAGGAGGCGATCGCGGTCCTGCGCGAGACGACGTACGCGAGGTAGATGTGCTCGGCGGGGAGCCTCGAGGCCCGGACCGAGACCGACTCCGCGCCCGTGTACACGAGGGACGCCACCCGCCTCGGGTTCGCGGCATAGCGGGGAGCCGAGTCCGGCCCGAGGTCGTAGACCGTGAGCGTGCACGGGGACCGCCGACTGCATCCCGAGTCGAGCATGCTGAGGTTGATCGTCGTCTGCGTCCCGACCTGCTGTGCGCCCGAGGTGAACCAGAGGGCCTGGCTCACGTCGTACGCGGGCACGCTGAAGGTCACGTCGGGCACGGTGATGAGGAGCCCGTCGGCACCGTTCGCCGCCGCCGTCCAGGTCTCGTACGTCGGCGTGCCCTGGGTCCCTCCGTCGTCCGTCGACCGCTGGACGGTGAAGGTCGATGCCGCGTCGGCCGGGAGCACGCCGAAGAGGTTCACGATGGCGGCCGAAGGGATGAAGGCTTGGACGACGCCGAGCTGCGGCGCGTCGTCGCTCATGAGGTGCGTCGATGACGCCTTCACGGTGAGCAGCGGACCGGTCTCCGGATTGCCGCCCGGCTCGAGGTACCCGAAGAAGGCGTTCTGGGTCGCGAACGCCGCACCCGTGAGCGCCGGGTCGAGCGAGTCGTCGAGGCTGAGGACGAGCGACGCCGAGAGGACCTCGGCGGTCGCCTTCGAGAGGTCGCAGTTCTCCGGGGGGCTCGCCGTGCAGCCGGTGCCGCAGACCGCGCTCCACTCGACCCACGGACGGATCGCGGGACGGAACCGGACCTGGAGGGTCGCGTCGGGCGACCCGAGGTTCGTCGTCTTCCAGTAGAGGATCTCGCCGTTGATCCACGTCCAGCGGAGCGACTGGCCGAGGGTGTTCAGCGCGAGCGTGAGATCGATGATCGAGTCGGCGTTCACGGTCGGGGACACGGTCTCGCTCGGCGCCGCGAAGTTGTACCCGACGGTCTCGCTCTTCGCATAGACGACGGAGACGGAAACACGGTTCGGGTTGGAGTAGCACGGGTCCGTCGGGTTGGTCGGGCAGAGGTTGTACGGCTCGATCGTGGCCGTCACGCCGCCGACAGCCGGCGCGGGCGGGGTCGTCGTCCCGTTCGCGATCACCGGGGTCGTCACGCCGCCGTTCGTCACCGAGAGCGCGAGGACGTACGGACGGCTCGCGACGCCACCGGTCATGTTCCCCCAGAGGCCGATACCGGTCGATGCGGTCCCGTCGAGGCTCGTCTGGTTCGGCATGTCGTCGGGCACGTCGACCGACCGAGCCGGCACCGCTCGGAGGGCGACGATCCCGGTCACGAGGAGCATCGGGATCAGGAGCCGCGCCCCGAGGCGCGTCGAGCGGAGCGAGACGACCGAACCGTGCGCTGCGCGCATCTCCTGCCCCCCGTAGGCTCGTTGGTCGCGCACAAAGGGAACACAGGGCTCGGTGCCCGTCAAGCCGCCGTCCACCCCGTAGGCTCGGGGCATGTCCTTCTCGGAACTCCTCGGGGCCGCCGCGCTCTGGGTGCTCGTCCTCATGACCGCGGGGTGGGTGCTCTCGCTCGTCGTGCGCAAGGCGAGCATCGTGGATTCGTTCTGGAGCCTCTGCTTCCTCGCGGTCGCGCTCGTCGGATCTCTCTACGGCACCCCGGCCGCGCTCGAGCGCCGGCAGCTCCTCCTCGCGCTCGTCGCGATCTGGGCCATCCGCCTCTCGCTCCACATCACGGTCCGCAACTGGGGCGAGCCCGAGGACTACCGGTACGCCGCGTGGCGCGAGAAGTACGGGCCCGAGCGCTACTGGTGGTTCAGCCTCTTCCAGGTGTTCTGGCTCCAGGGGTTCCTCGCGCTGCTCGTGTCGGCGCCGCTCCTCGTCGCGGCCTCCGCGACGGACTTCGCGTCGTTCGATCCCCTGTGGCTCGGCGTCGTGGTCTGGGGCATCGGCTTCGTGTTCGAGGCGGGTGGCGACTGGCAGCTCGCGCGCTTCAAGGCCGATCCGGCGAACGCCGGCACGGTGATGGACCGCGGCTTCTGGCGCTACACGCGGCACCCGAACTACTTCGGTGACTTCGCGGTGTGGTGGGGCTACGGCCTCATCGCGCTCGCCGCGCCGTTCGGCTGGCTCGCGCTCCTCGGCCCGCTCCTCATGAGCCTGCTGCTCCTGCGCGTCTCGGGCGTCGCGATGCTCGAGAAGACGATCACGTCACGCCGGCCGGGCTACGCCGAGTACGTCCGGCGCACGAGCGCGTTCTTCCCGCGCCCGCCGAAGAAAGCCTGAGCGCCGCAGGCGGAGAGACGGACCCCCATACGGTGAACCCCCCTCGGGTTTCCGGCGGAGGTCGGAACCCCACCGCGGCCCCCGAGGGGGGTCGAACCGTCCTGCGTCAGCCGTGCTTGCGGGGCTCGCCGCGCATCCTGCGCGTCAGCACGAGCGCCGCCCCGAGCGCCATCCCGCCCGCCACGAGGAGGGCGATCGGCACCGCGAGCGTCCCCTTCAGGGTCTCGTTCAGCCAGATGAGCAGGTTCTGGAACGTGAACACCGACCCGATGAAGGTGAGCTCGGGCTGCTGGAACAGGATCGACAGGCCGACGATCGTGATCGCGATGACGACCGCGACGAGGAGCGCCCATTCGCGCTCCGGCGCCCCGTCGTACATCGCGGACGCACCCATGAGGGTGACGATCGGGCCGAGGATCCGCGCGCCGCGTCCGGGGGTGAGGATGTCCCGCCACCCGAGGACGAACCACGCCGTACCGAGCGCGATCATCGTGAGGCCGGCCCACGGTTGCGCCTCGTTCGCGGGCAGCCGGTCGAAGCCCGGCAGGATCGCGAGGAGGGTGGCACCCATCATCGCGATCTGGAGCAGCATGTGCCGCCGCAGGAAGACGTAGATCCCCGTCGCGACGACGAGCGCCGCGCCACCGGCGTACTGCGCGCCGTAGGACTCACGGACGTCGAGCACGTCGTTGCTGAGGATCACGGTCGTCGCGGCGGTGCCGCCCACCGTGAGCGCGAGGAGCACGGTGGAGAACCTGCGGATCGCGGGTTCGTCCGACGTGCGCGTGAACCAGCCGGCGCCGAAGGCCACGAGGGTCGCGGCGCCGAGGACGGCGACGCGCGTGACGTCCGACCACTCCTTCCACTGGTTGATCGCGAAGAACATCACCGCGGCGGACGCGAGCGCGGCGCCGAGGTAACCGATCGCCTCGGCGACCACGGGGATGCGCCGAGGTTCCTCGACCGGGTGGTGCTCCTCCTCGAAGTGCTCGATCGCCTCGATCTGGCGCTTCTCGAGGAGCCCCGCCTCCTGCCACTCGTCGAGGTGCTGTTCGAGGTCCTTGAGGGCGATCATGGCCCCTCCTTCCCTCTGGCCGCCTCCCTCGGAGGCTCCGGGAGGGGCGGCACCTGTGTTCCCACGACAAGCCTCCCCCCGCCTGCCTGGTCGGGCACGGGACCGACGGCCCCCGTCCGGGGGGACCCTCCGCGGGGGACTCTCCCGCGGGGGACCCTCCCGCGCCCCCGCCCGGCGCGCTACCTTCGGCCGATGGGAGAGGTGCTCGAGGAGGGGCGCTACGACGTCGGGGCGTTCGTCGACGAGCTCGACGGGGCTCCGGAGAACCTCGCCGTGGGCACGAGACTGTGGTTCGAGAACGACCGGGTCCGGGTCTGGGAGGTCCGGCTCGAGCCCGGCGAACGGGCTCCGTTCCACGCCCACACCCGTCCGTACTTCTGGACCTGCGTCGCGCCGGGCCGCGCGCTCCAGCGGCTCGCGGACGGCTCGATCCGCCTCCGCACGTACGACCTCGGGGAGACGATGTTCTTCGACCACTCGCCCGACGCACCGCACCTCCACGACCTCGAGAACGCGGGCGACACCACGCTCCGGTTCACGACGGTGGAGCTCCTCTGACGCCCGGCCGTCGCCCCCTCCCCCTCCGGCGCGGTCCGTGCGATGCTCCCCGGGTCCGATGACCCGCACAGGACGGAGGCAGGCATGACGTTCACGTTGGCGAAGTTCAAGGACGTCTCCGCGGGCGTCCAGGAGGGGCAGTTCGGCATCGGCGAGCGCGTCGAACTCTCGTCGCTCGACGACCTCGACCCGATCTACAAGCAGCTCATGGACGAGCCGGTCACCGCCGTGCTCGCGGTCATGGGAAGCGACGGGCGGCCGAACCTCACGCCGGTGTGGTTCGGTTACTCCGGCGACAAGGTGATCCTGAACTTCGCGGAGCACCGGAAGAAGACCGCGTGGATGCGCAAAGATCCGCGGATCACGATCCTGCTCATGAACCCGGCGAACCCGTACCACTGGATGAGCCTGAAGGCGACGGTGGCGCGCGAGGTCCACGAGGACGACCCGAACGAGGGCCACCGCGCGACCGAGACGATCGACGAGGCGTGGACGAAGTACATCGGCGCTCCGCCGCCGTACGGCCTGCGCGATCCGTCGATCGACGAGCGCCGCGTGCTCTTCGAGTGCACCGTCGACCGCGTCGCGACGTTCGGCAAGCCCGCCTGATCGCGTGAGCAGCGGCCCGTCGGTCGCCGTCGTCGGCGGCTCGCTCGGCGGTCTCACGGCCGGGCTCGTCCTGCGTGACGTCGGCTGCGATGTCACGGTGTTCGAACGCTCGACCGCCGAGCTCGAGGCGCGGGGCGCCGGCATCGTCGTCCTGCCCGAGACGAGCCGGTACCTCACCGAACGCGTCGGGCTCCCGCTCGAGGCGTTCACGTGCTCGACGGAGCGGCTCCGCTACCTCGGGGCGGACGGGTCGATCGTCCACGACGAACACCGCCCGTACCGCTACTCGGGCTGGCGCACGATCTACGCCGCACTCCTCGACGCGTTCGGTCGCGATCGCTACGAGCTCGGCGCGGAGGTCCGGGCGTCCTCGGGCGACCACGGCCACGTCGAGCTCCATCTCGCCGATGGCAGGACGCACGACGTCGGTCTCGCCGTGTGCGCGGACGGCAGCGCGTCACGGAGCCGCGAGGAGCTGTTCCCGGGTCTCGCTCCCGAGTACGTGGGTTACGTGGCGTGGCGGGGCACGGTCCCCGAATCGGTCCTCTCCGCCGAGGCTCGCCGGGCGTTCGACGACGCACTCGTGTACGAGGTGATCCCGAGGAGCCACATCCTCGTGTACCCGATCCCCGGGCCCGGCGGTTCGACCGCGCGGGGGGAGCGTCTGCTGAACTTCGTCTGGTACCGGAACTACGACGCGGGCCCCGAGCTCGATGCGCTCATGACCGACCGCGAGGGCGTGCTCCGCGAACGGACGCTCCCGCCGGGTGCCGCGACGAGCGACAATGTCGCCGAACTCCATTCGTTCGCGCGGGCGAACCTCGCCCCGGCGATCGCCGAACTCATCGAGGCGACCGCGCAGCCATTCGTCCAGGCGATCTACGACCTCGAGGTCCCGCGGATGGTGTTCGGCCGCACCTGCCTGATCGGCGATGCCGCGTTCGTGCTCCGACCGCATATCGCCGCGGGGACCGCGAAGGCGTGCGCCGACGCGTGGGCGCTCGCCGAGGCGATCGAACGGGAGAACGAGATCGGGTGCTGCGTCACCTGCGCCCTCCGCGCGTGGGAACGCGTGCAGCTCGCGGTCGGTCGTGTGGCGTCGGCGCGGACGCGCAGGAACGGCGATCGCTCGCAGTTCGACGGCACGTGGGACCCGGCGGATCCGACGCTCGCGTTCGGCCTCGCCGACCCGGCGTAGCGACCGCTCAGCGGGCGAGCGAGACGAACCAGAGCGCGAGGGCGCCGCGGGCGGTCCAGGCGACGGTGCGGATCCAGTTGGTGCGCACGAGGCGGCCGATCGCCTCGGCGTCCCACCCGTTCGCGAGCGTCCCGTGGAGCGGCACCGAGACGACCATCGTCGTCCCGAGCGCGACCGCGAGGAGCACCAACCCGGCCACCACCGCCCAGAGCGGGATCGCTGCCGGGCGCGCGACGAGGAGCCAGAGCGCGGTCACACCCTCGATCGCCATGAGCGGCCCGACGATGAGCGAGATCCGCTGCGAGTGCGCGGCGTGGTACGCCCGGAACTCCGAGGCGCCGACCTCGAGGAACCCGGGGTACTGCACGAGCTGCACGATCCAGATCACGCCGACCATCGCGAGCGTCGAAGCGGCGTGGACGAGGAGCACCGTGCGCATCAGCGCGTGCGGACGGTACCGAGCCCGCCGTCGACGCCGAGCACCTGGCCGGTGATCCACGCGTTCGCGGGGTCGAGGAGGAACGCGATCGCCGACGCGACCTCATCCGGTTCACCGATGCGACCGAGCGCGTGCATCGCGAGCGACGCCTCGAGCGCCGCGGGGCTCGCCCAGATGCGCTCGGTCATCGACGTGCGCACGAGGCCCGGCGCGACGCAGTTCACGCGGACGCCCTTGTTGCCGTACGTCGCTGCGGCGGAGAGCGTGAGCCCGATGACGCCGGCCTTCGCCGCCGCGATCGCCTCGTGGTTCGGGATGCCGGTGCGCGCGGCCGCGGACGAGACGAGGACGATCGAACCCCCGCCCTCCTGCCGCTGCATGACCTTCGTCGCGGAGCGCACGAGGTTGAACGCCGACACGAGGTTCGCGTCGAACACCGCACGGGCGTCGTCGGGCGACGTCGTGTGTGCGGGCTTCAGGAGCACCGTGCCGACGCAGTTCACCGCACCCGCGAGCGGCCCGAGCGCGATCGCCGAGGCGACCGCCGACTCGACCGCGTCGGCCGACGCGGCATCGCCGACGACCGCCGTGCCGCACCCGGTCTCCGCGGCGAGGACCGAGAGCGCCGCCTCGTCGCGCGCCGCCGCGACGACCGTCGTGCCCCCCGCGCGGAGCCGCCGCACGAGCGCCGAGCCGATCCCGCCGGTCGCTCCGAGCACGAGGTGGATGCCGTCCATGCGCCCGAGCCTAGTCGGTCGCGTCGTCGGTCCACCGCCGGTCCCACCGCTGGAGCGCGCGGCGGTCGTCGTCGGGGAGCTCCTTCGGTTCGAGGACGGCGCGACAGCGCGCGCACAGGAGCGCGAAGTAGCGCGCGAGGTACGGCTCGCCCTGCCGGTACGCGATGAAGGGCTTGCGGGCCACGACGTACTCCGTGCCGCAGTCCCCGCAGCGGACGGGCGACGTGCCCTGGAGGACCCAGCCCGTGTCCGCGAACCGACCGCTCCGCTCGAACGCGACCCCGAACTCGCGGTCGGTGAGCGCGAGGAGCCGCTCGCCCGCGTCGGGGTCGATCTCGGGGGCCGGCGCGGGCCCGTCGGCGGATCGGCGCTCGCGCGTCGGACGCGGGGTCCGCGTGCGGGCGGGGAGTTCGGACTCGCCGGTCTTGCCCCAGTGCGAGAGGAGCCGCTGGTCCGGCGACGGGAGGTCGCTCCGTTCGAACACCTCGGCGCACGCCCCGCACAGGAGCGCGTAGAGGATCGACTCGCGCCCGTAGAGCTCCTTCGGCTTGCTCGCGACCGTGAGCGTCCCGCCGCATCCCGGACACGCGAACGTCGGCGCATCGTCGGCGACCGACCACCCGTCCTCGGCGAAGCGCCCTCCGCGCGTGAACCCGCGTCCGAACCGTTCCGAGGTGATCGCCGCGATCGTCGCGCCCTCGCGCTCGGCGATGCCGATGCCCGTACGGCGGCGTTCGGGCAGGCGGATCTCCTTGCGCTCCGTGAGATCCGCGATGAAGGGGCTCGGCGAGGACCGACGCTGGCCGTCGGCACCGGTGGACCACGTGATCGAGAGCCAGCGCTTCGCGCGCGTGAGCCCGACGTAGAAGAGGCGACGCTCCTCGTCCATGCCGCCCTCCTTCACCGACCGCGAGAAGGGGATGAGGCCCTGCTGCACCTCGGGGAGGAACACCGCCTCGAACTCGAGCCCCTTCGCGCGGTGGTACGTCATGAGGCGCACGCCCTCGGTCTGCTGGCCCTGGACGTCGCGGAGCCACGAGGTGAGGTTCGTCGGATCGTCGAAGCCCGCGGCCGCGTAGCGCTCGACGAGCCGCGCGAGGGTCGCGAGGTCCTGGGCGCGCGAGAGCTCGTCCTCGCCGGCATCGGGGGAGACCGCGTCGCTCGCCGCGGCGGCCTCGGCCCGCACGCGCTCGAGGCCTGCCGCGACGCTCGGCGCGGCGCCGATCGCCTGGAGCGCC
This sequence comes from Actinomycetota bacterium, assembly GCA_046094825.1. Lineage (GTDB taxonomy): Bacteria > Actinomycetota > UBA4738 > UBA4738 > HRBIN12 > JBJTIF01. The sequence continues at coordinate 1,166 of JBJTIF010000002.1, read as the reverse complement.
CGGCGCACGTGGTGGCGCTGCAGGAAGTCCCCCTCGGCGACCTGGTGGGGGATGCGCGCGCGGGTGAGCGCCTCCTCGAAGCGCGCCGACTGGCTGTTCAGGCGGTAGAGGACGGCCATCTCCTCGAGCGGGACACCGCGGGCCTGGAGCGCGCGGATGCGTCCGACGAGGTCGCGCTCCTCGAGGTCGGCCGACGCGAACCCCTGCACCGCCGGCGCGTCCCCGTGGCGCGAGCTCGTGAGCGCGCGGTGCTCGCCCGGCATCCGCCGCGCGAAGGTGTTCGCCGGCGCGAGGACCTCGACCGTCGAGCGGAAGTTCGTCGTGAGGGGGAAGGTCCGCTGCTCCGACCGCCACGTCCCGAAGGCGTCGAGGTACGACGACGACGATCCCTTGAAGCCGTAGATCGCCTGGTACGGGTCGCCGACGATGCAGACGTCCTCCTTGCGGCCGACCCACGCCTTCAGGAGCGCGAACTGCAGCGGATCGACGTCCTGGAACTCGTCGACCGTGAACGCGCGGAACGTCTCCGCGAACCACGCGCGCGCCGGCGCGTGCTCGTCGAGGAGCGCGATGCAGAGCCCCATCATGTCCTCGAAGTCGAGCGCGCCCTCGCGCTGCTTGCGGCTCTCGTAGGCGGCGAGGTGGCGCCCGAGGTCGGAGGCCGGGACGCTCGTCGACCGCGAGGAGGAGCCGGCGAGCTTCGCCGCGGTCTCCGGGGTCGCGCGCAGGCGCTTCAGCCACTCGATGTCGGTCGCGAGCGCCTTGCGATCGACGGTCGGCGGTGTCGGGCCGAGGAGCCGGAGCTTCGACGCAACCGTCCGGGGGAAGTCGGTGCCGCGCCACTCCGACCACCAGCGCCGGACGATCCCCAGTGCCGCGGCGTGGAAGGTGTCGGCCGCCACCCCGGGGACCCCCTGGCGCGCGAGGTGGTCGCGGAGCCACGTCGCGCTGTTGCGGGTGAAGGTCACCGCGAGGATCTGCTCGGGGCGGAAGGTTCCGGTCCGCACCTGGTTCGCGATGCGGTGGCTGATCGTCGTCGTCTTGCCCGTGCCCGCGCCGGCGAGGATCCGGACCGGCCCGGAGACGGCATCGACGATCGCGCGCTGCTCGGGCGTGAGGGGGAGGGGGGTCATCTGGGCGTGATGCTAGGCGCGCCCACCGACGCG
>JBJTIF010000001.1:0-5798 GCA_046094825.1 Actinomycetota bacterium | reverse complement strand
AGTTGTGCAATATGATTAGCTGTCTTATCGCTAGCGACTACCGCCTCCACGTATTTAGAAAAAGCGTCAGTCATACAAAGGATGTAGGCTTTAGCCTTTGTGGGTGTTTTAAGCGGGCCAAAGAGATCCATGTGGATTCTTTGGTTGGGCTTAGAACATTGTGGTAGCGGGTGTAGTACATCATGCGACTTAGACTTTTTGGAAGTCAGTTGACATCTGGGGCACTCGGCTAGTAACTGCTTAATATCAGCTAACATGTTAGGCCAGTAATAACACATGAACAGGCGACGTTTCGTTTTCTCAACCCCCCCATGACCAGTGAGGAGGGAGCCGTGGGCCCTGTGGACTGCGTCGGGTACTAGGACCTTCGGCAGGATCAACAAGGCGACGGTTTGATCGGTCGCGGGATCAGTGTTATTTCTGAAAAGGATACCAGATTTCTCAAATATAAGGGGTGCTATGCGTTTTACAAGAGTAGCCTGCGCGTTATCTTCTGGCAAGACTCCCCTGGCTAGAAAACTATTGAGAGTTTGACAAAAGGGGTCTTGTTTCTGTGCGATTCTAATATCGGCAGTGTCGAAATCTATAGCAAACACCTCCTCTTGAGGCGGGGAAGATTCTGCCGGTATGTTACGGGATAGAAAATCTGCAGGCATTTCTTTGCCTGGCTTATATTTAATGTCAAACGAGAATTTCATCATTTCGGTTTGTAACCTATTGTACGTGCGAGTATGGACCTTAGATAACTTTTCTAACAGCTTATGATCCGTGTACAATGTGAAATGTCTACCCTTAAGGTAATTACTGAAATGGTTCATGGCCCAGACCGCGGCCATCATTTCAGCTACAAAAGGCTGATAATTTTTCTCATACGATTTAAGCCCTCTACTGGCGTATGCAAGAACGTTATTTTTGCCAAACTTATCGGGTTGCGTTAGTACCGCTCCATAGCCTCCCCCGTATTCTAATGAACCTATGGACGCGTCCGTGTAAAGTTCGAACGGAAGATCCTCTTTGGGGTATTGTAAGACAGGGTGATTGATAAGTGCGTCCTTAAGTGCCTCAAACGATGCCAGTGCATCTGGTGGTAGGTTTGGACCCCTATAGTGTGCCTCCTTTGTTGTGAGGTACTGTAAGGGCGCGCTAACCACAGAGTAACGTGGAACATGAGCACGAAAGAAGTTGCACAAACCAAGAAAGGCCCTGACTTGTGACAATGTTGCTGGAGGTTTAGCTTCCCTGATGGCCTTAAGTTTATCAGCGCCGGGGATTATACCTTGTGGGGTAAGGCGATAGCCTAAGTAAGCGACTGAGTTAGACCCGAAAACGCACTTTTCGAGGTTGAGCTTAATTTTAAAGTGTCTCAGTCGTGTAAACAATGATTCTAAAATTTCAAGATGGAGCTCATAATTATTAGAGTGTACTAACAGGTCGTCAATATAAACAATGACATTTTTAAGGCCTTTAGTTGTCAATTCCATCATCCGTTGGAATGATCCAGGTCCACCCTTAAGACCCATGCTTAAGACTTTATATTGATATTGACCTAGGCCCGGTACAGTGAATGCTGTGTACGGCCTGCACTTGTCACGCAAGGGGAGCTGCCAAGACCCGTGTGTTAGATCCAATGTGGAAAATATGTTTGACTTAGCTTTGCCAATATCTCCTATACATTCATTAACGTCCTTCATGCAATATCTATCGTCGTGACTTGCGTCATTCAAGGCGCGATAGTCAAGAACGAAGCGAATTTTACCGCCTTTTTTAGGGACTACGAATATAGGCGCGTTATAACGGCTATGGCAGGGCTCAATAATGCCCATATCGAGCCACTCTTGAACTTGTGTCTCGAGGGCCTCGCGATGCGCGTCTGGTATGCGAAACTGCTTACGGAAAACAGGGTCAAATTCTTTAAGCATGATGGTGTGCTCAAAATGCGTGGCACGACCAATATCGGAAGGGGTTTTACTGAATACATCATGGTTAGCAAGCAACAGTTTAACAAATGCATCATGGTAATGAATGGGTACATTTAAATTGACTTTGCTTATAAAATGCTCACGGTTTCCTTGTTTAAGCGGTGGAGGTGGCTTGACGTTCGTTTTGAAGAGCTGCTCTTGGTCTATGGCATGTACAGATGCAACAGGGGTGGCGTCGCCAATCATTGTGCCGCGTGGAAGGAGTAGTGACGTTGGGCTACAGTTTTTAAGAACCACAAATACTTTGCCTTCTTCAAACACTGTATTAACTGAGGGAGCTGCAAAAATAGAAGGGTATTGAGGACTATGGCAAGATACCGTAGCGAGCGTATCAGTATCGTTCCACTTAGAGACCGTACATTTAACTGTGACGGCCTCGAAAGGGTCGAAGTGGATAGCTCTGGCTGTGGTAACCTTGGAGAATTCATCTGTTATTTCTGAGATGAATGCCTTTGTTTTGGGGTCGTAACAGACGCCCAAGGTGTTGATCATATCAATACCCGCAATAGCCCTTTCGTTAAGGTTAGCAACAACGTAGACTGGGACGTTGTATTCTTTACCTCGATAAGAAACTGTAAGAAGTCTGCGAGCCTTTACCTCTAAGGTAGAGCTGTTTGCAGAAGTTAAATTCCTCTCGATTTCGAGCGGAAGACCTTGATCTTTAAGACTTTTGAAAACATTAATAGAAACCACGGACACCGTAGCCCCAGTATCATACAACCAATCAAATGTTTGCCCACCAACAGATAAAGAAATGTATGGTCGTGCAGAATTTATTGAATTGATTGCACAGATATTTGAACATGAACAACTGGGGGCGTTCATGCTCCTTAAAAGTTTAAAGAATCAAGTTTATCAACTGTCTCTTCTTGTTTCTGATCGGCGACCTCGTTAACCTTGCTTGGAATTGGCACGAGCTTCCCGTTCTCCCGAATGCGTTTGCGGCATTCTTTCTGAAAATGGCCTTTCTTCTTGCAATAGAGACAAGGCATCTTCTTCTTCGCATCGTTCTGCGGGCCAGTGGACTGGCGCTTCTTAGATACCGCATTGACTGCGGCCATCTCTGGTTGGAGAAGTGTTTCCAACTCTTGAGCCTTTTGGATGATCTCCTTGAGACCCCCAAGGTTAGCAATCAATAGCTTATCAGCAATTGATTTCGGCAGTGCGCGGAAGTACAATGACTCCACGAGGTGGTTGCGGACGGCCTTCATGCCATCCTTGTAACCTGTCTCGTAAGCCAGTGCAGCTTCCTCATCGGTAAGGCTGGCGTAACCAACCAAAGACCGGATTTTTTCTGGGTTGCTGGCAGACTTCGGCAACCTGTCTGGCATCGTAATCGTTTCCAACCATTCTGTTGCTGCGATGTTGATGCGGTCAAACATTCTGGAGACGTTCTCCCCTCTGAGTATCTCACACATAGAGATGATGTGGTTGACACCCTTGTAGCTGTTCTTCCGTTGGTATTCTTTTATAAACATAGCCCGGAAGACCTCGAAATTAGCACGGAGGCCATAGATATCGGCTCTACTCTCGTACCAATTCCAAGCGTCCCCCTGTAGGCAGTCTACAGCAACGTTGATGGTCTCGAAGTCGTTCCATTTGTTCATAAGCGACAGTCGTTTGATTTTGCGAAGCCAATTCTTCGCGCTGAGGACATCTCTGCCGTCTCCAGAGAACGAAGGGATGTCGATCTTCTTTTTGGCGGAGATTTCGTTGATTAACCCTCCTGCGGGTATTACTCCTGGGTCATCATCGGTTAGCAGCGCCCATTTAGGCTCGTTGGTTGATGGGGCTGGTGGGACGAAGCCTTGCGGTGCGACCTCGTCGTCCTCTCTGATGGGTTCCATTTCTTCGGGGATGGCAGGGGTACCTTAAGTCCAATCAAGAAAATAAGGGAACTGCTGCCACCAATAACGTGTTCGGTGCGGTAGCGTGAAGAATGCGTTATACTCTCTCAAGAAGCCCAAGTTTGTGACCCTTCCCAGTCAAGAAAAGAGTCAGTACTGAACTGTTTATTGATGGTTGGTCAGCCCTTTTATACAAAAGGGTAGGATCAGCAAAACATAGCCTTTGATGGTAAACATAGCCACTGGGTGGCAACAAGAGGTGGACACAAATCTTGGAAAAACAGGTGTGGCAAAACTCACTTGAACTTGTCAAAGATTAAGGGAGCAAAAATCACAGGATTAAGATCTGTCTTAGAATTGGGATTAACTGGTGTGAGTGAAAGGTATTGAAACGAATTTAAATAAATGTTTGAAATGAAAACTGCCATTGAAAATAAATGTTTGAAATGTCAACTGAAATTGAAAAGATTTGTTTGAAAATATCGTAAAATAAATTGAAGTAGAAAACTGAAAAATAGCGTATATTACGATATATGTCCCCCTCAATATTGTTGCCCAGGGTGGGAGCCATACCAGGGGTATTCTAACTGGTGACCAGGGTCTTAACTTTATCGCCGTACTCGACGGATAGAAAACTGGGGTTTACTGAAAACAGTTTGCCCACCCAGCGGAAAAACTATCACTGACGTTAAAGCGGTCGTTAACCTAAAGGAACATAAAATACAAGGTATGGCAATTTCAGGAATGTTGTGTTGATACGTTGTACTGTCGTGGCATCGCAATGGTGGAGTCTTGATGCCTGGGCAGGGATGGTACAGCTGCAGGGCCGTCGATGGGGAGGATACCCGGTGGCGGTGGTACCTCATCAGTTTGTTCGTCGAGTTTCGCCATCAACTTGCGACGCAATACCATGTAGAGATATCCACATACCATGCATACCGTCATGCACGCAGTGGAGAATAGGAAGACCAAGGTGACCTGTAACGGAGAACCATTAGCAAGAACCATGTCTTCCAGAACATTTTCGACATCATCATATAGAATAGCCTGATTCATATCGGCAGATATAAGAGAGTCGATGAGGCTCGAAGCAGGAGCATTCCCAGGGGACCAATTCCATTCGGAGACCTCAGTTGGTGCGTCGTTCGCGAAGTGGTCGTCAGCATTCAGTACGTGCTCCGGCGTCGAAAGAACGCAACCTGGGTTTAGGGATATCTTTGAAGCATAACCAATGTTCGCTGTGAAAGATTCCTTGCCGCATTGCACTCTGGCTGTAAACTGTTCCGGGGAGAACAGTACGTACTGGCCAGCATTAGTTTGTGAAACCAATTCCACAAACGGCTTCTTCTTCGAACGACAGTGAATGCTGACACCTTCTTTGTCCTTGGCGTAGAGGGAACCAATGCATGATCTGTAAAATTTCTTGGAATTGAAATTAGGCCTGTCGCAGATATACACTTTGTTGATGTGTAGGCAAGCATCCAACTCTGCAGACGTTATGAGTTTATGCTCGTCTGTGGCCCCAACTGCGATGTAGTCTTTATCTGTCTTGATGAAGAGCGCCTCCTTGTAAGGCGCGATCGATGTCGTCTGAAGTCCTCCAAGATGAAAAAGGCTATTTAAGGTTTGGTCCCTATGCGCGTGAATGGGCACTGGGACCGGTGCAGGAACGAATTTAAGTAAGGACAGCAATTGCTCTCCTGCAGAACATGGGACGTGTAGTATAGCCGTGATTTCGTTCCCATCACGAACGTATGAAACGTCGACCTGCAGGTAGTCTGCCGGTCCTTGTGTGAGAGGCACCTTGTCGTATCTGTCGGCGTAAGTGACAATGGCATTGTGTAAACTTTGCCGTTGGTCGCTTGTGAGCCAGTCAATAGACAATCTGTGTAATTGCAGCTGTTGTAAAATGGCGGCAAGCCTATTTACACGGTCTGCAATGTCATCTACTACATCCGCCACGAATGGGTAG